>CAZZCP010000001.1:0-39061 GCA_964653235.1 uncultured Pseudobdellovibrionaceae bacterium
GGCTACTAGGACGAATGATACTCAAGTTTTGGGGCCATCGATAAATGATCAAATTTCCAAAACTGCCAAAACAAGCACCGATGACAAATGCATAAAAGCCAAACAATGCATCAAACACAGTCTTTCCTACGAAAAACAAGTATCGCAATACACAAATAAAAAATGACCCATAAAAAAGAATGAAGACTGGCTAAAATAAAATCATTTGCAGCAATCAAGTTTTGTTGAACAACTTGGTCTCTCCAGTTCCATATCTCTAAATTAGGCACAGTATAGTAAAGAAAATTCGATATAAAACTCAGTAGTGGGTTAGGATCTTGTTCTACAAAAAAACGAAGTGAATTTTGTGAGTGTCCAATTAAAAACAATCCTATCACAGAGGATACTGCAATAAAAGAACTCGAAATACTTCCAAACAAATGGGTAAATGCAAGTAACACCAAAATCTCAAGCCATATACCAAAGTAAGCAATCAATAAGCTTAGGTGCAATGGAATACCAAATAATAAGTACACAAGAGTGAGAACTAAAAACAGACCAAAAAGCATACAGCTTATAACCAAAATAAAACCTAAATACTTACCTATTAAAAACTCAGCTCGCGATATAGGTCGAGCCAAAATCGTAAGGATGGTTTGTGATTCCAATTCTTTTGAAATCAAACTACTGCCTATAAAAATGGTTAAAACAATTGAACATAAATGACTACTTGCTAAGCCAAAATCAAGTACGATTCTCTCTTGTTCATTAAAACTCAAGCCCCCCATAACTCTACTAAAAAATAAGATTCCAACTGCAAAGAAAAAAAGAATATAAAGGATACGATTTCGAATTTGATCTTTAAAGGTGTTAAAAGCAATAATCCAAATTTTAGTCATTATTGAGATCCTTTTGCCTTAGTCGAATAAAGGCTTCCTCAAGTGCTGAATTCTCATTGGTGATGTCAATAATCTGATGATTCTCTGCTAGCAGAGATTGAATTTTCTTCTGTAAATCAACTGGATTGTCGACATTTTCTTTATGAAGTTTATCATTTTTTAAAGAGAGAATACGATAAACTCTAGGCACTTTTTCAATCAGGCTAGCAACAGTTCCTTGAAAAATAGTTTTACCCTGATCGATCACTACCAAGTTATCGCATATTTTTTGTACATCATCCAAAAGGTGGCTGCTAAAAAAAACACTCTTTCCTTGGCTTGCAAAGTCACGAATAATGTTACTTATCTGATGTCTGCCATCTGGATCAAGTCCACTCATTGGCTCATCTAAAATCAAAAGTTCAGGCTTATGAATCATGGCTTGAGCCATTCCGATTCGTTGTAGCATTCCTTTTGAATAGTCTCTAAGCTTACGATCTTTGGCATGCAACAAACCCACTTGCTCAAGAACTTTATCTACTTCGTAACTATCTCTTTTTCGATAATGGCCATAAGTTAACTTTGCATAAAAAAGTAAAAACTCCTTACCAGATAGATATTCATAAAAAAAAGGTCTTTCAGGTAAATAACCCAATCTTGCTTTGTCTTCTTTGGCCAAACCAGGCTTACCGAAGAAAGAAAAATCACCTTGATTCGGAAATAAAAAACCTAAAATACATTTTAATGTTGTCGTCTTGCCTGATCCATTTGAGCCTAAAAATCCTGTAAGCTTTCCGGCTTCAACTTGAAATTGAATCCCATTTAAAACAGGAGTTTTGGGAGTATAAAAATGCTCCTGAAAAGATTTGTATATGTTTTTAACTTCAATAATATGTTTCATAACTTTATCTGTGGGTCATTCGTATAAATAAATTCTAAGCGAATATGTTTATATTGCTCAAGTTTATATCTCATCTTCAAAAGTCTAAACATAAGTTCTTCATGTTGTTGCGATTGAAGGTGACGTATTTTTTTAATTTCTTTTAAAATAAATTTTTTTGCTTCAACAGGGTGAAAACAAAATCCCTTAGAAAATTCAAATATATCACCAAAAGGAATAATGCGAGCATCAAAGATCTCATCTGGGTTGAAGCCAACTCGAATATTCGAAGACTTTAATATCACTTTCTGTTTATTAAATAAATCTCGTATATAAACATCATGCCCTCGAACTTTGATAAATTCAAACAAACTATGCCGTGTTTGAGATATCTGTAAAAACAGCTCTCGCTCTTCATCTGTCATAGGAATCAAATTTTTTTGCAAAATCAACTGTGCCGGTGGAAGTTGATAGATCTCAAGATCTCGTGTGAACAAATACCAATCTAAAAATTGAGACATCCTTGACTCGAATTGATTTGTTTCATCATCAATAATTCCTGCCTGCTCGAAAAAATCTTTTTTGGCATTGAGAAGCTCTTGCCTGTAAGTATCGGATGTAAAATGATCTAGAAGCCTAGATGTTAGTTCTTCGCAAGTGGGCATAGTTTCCTCAACGGATTGCTTTAAACAGTCTATTCCATCGTATATGAGGAATCTCAACCAGCCAAGATTCTCGAGTTGGATCTAGAGATAGAAATGTTGAAATCACACGCGCCTCAAGATTCTCAATGGGAACAGCGCCCCAATAGCGGCTATCTTCGGCCACATCTCGATTGTCACCAAGCACAAAAACTTTGCCCTTAGGTACCAAAAAAGGACCAAAGTCTGCATTCGAATCTTTATGTAACAATACATAGTGTGAGCCAGCAGGTGATGATTCACGAAAAGCACGATAAAATTCTTTGCCTTCGAATTCAAAATTGTGATTCTTAAGCTCGCTGTAGTTCATAGGCTTGCCGTTGCGATAAAGAATTTTTTCACGGATTTCAATGCTATCTCCTGAGAGTCCAACCACTCTCTTAACTGTATGCAGATTTTGATCTTTAGGATGTTTAAAAATATATATCTCATCTCTTTGCGGCTGAAATCTATAGCCCAAACTAAAGGGTAACTTAAAGGCAAAGATTCGATCTCCCATCCATATACTTGGATACATAGAGCTCGTAGGGATTTTATAGGAACTTAATATATGTTGATGGAACAAAAAAGAGAGAGTAAATGCTGTGGTAAAGGTGATTGCTATTCTAAAAAACTTATCGATCATCCATGACCTCTAACAGAATCCTATCGAGATACTGAAATAAGGTCAATTTGTAAGACTAGCCCTCTGATTTACTGGACTTGATGGAAAAATCGCCGAAAACGAATGGTGCTGGGGTCACAAAGCATTCTTACGACTACATTTTCGCAACTCAGCCACACAAACATGGCACGCCCAAGTAGATTCTCTCTGGGAACGATTCCCCACACACGACTGTCGTTGGAATTATCACGATTGTCTCCCATCACAAAATACTCATCTTCACCCACTACCAGAGGGCCTGAGCTAATATGAGAGTAGCCTCTTCGAAGCAAGATTTGAAAGTCTTTGTTATCTAGACTCTCGATGTAGTGAACATAGTCTTGTTTTCCTCCAGGAAGTTGTTCTTCTGAAACATAGTCCATATCACTCTTTTCTATGGCAGGTGTTTTCTCCACTTTGTTACCATTTACAAACAGGTCACCATTGTCATAAAAAATAGTATCTCCAGGTACGCCAATGACCCTTTTAATAAAAAAAGTGGACTCCTCTCGTGGCCACTTGAAAACGATAATTTCACCACGTTCTGGTTCTTTGAATTTCACTAACCAAGTTTTTTGAAAAGGAACACGAATTCCATATACAATCTTATTTACAAAAATATGATCATTAATCAACAGAGAAGGAAGCATACTACCAGAGGGAATTACATAAGCTTCTAACAAAAGCCAACGAATGCTCAAAGCTATAAAAACCGCAAAACCAATATCTCTTGCAGACTCCAGGGGCGACTTTTTAGCTTTTTGAACTCCTTTTTTCTTCTTGAAAAACATTTAGTCCTCCACCTTTAAGATTGCTAGGAAAGCTTTTTGTGGAATTTCTACTGAGCCAATTTGTTTCATACGTTTTTTTCCTTCTTTTTGCTTCTCTAGTAGTTTTCTCTTACGACTTATGTCACCACCATAACATTTGGCTGTCACATCTTTTCGAAGTGCGCTCAAAGTTTCTCTTGCCAAAATTTTCGCTCCAACAGCTGCTTGAATTGCTATTTGAAACTGTTGCCTTGGTATGATTTCTTTGAGTTTTTTGGTTAGTTCTCTACCTCGATGATAAGATTTTGAACGATGAACCATAAAAGACAATGCATCGACTTTGTCACCATTGATCATTACATCTAACTTTACAATATCAGACTCTTGAAAACCAATGAGTTCATAATCCATAGATGCATAGCCACGAGTTATCGATTTAAGTCTATCATAAAAATCCATAACCATTTCATTCATCGGCAATTCGTATTCGATCATCACCTTCATCTCAGAGATGTATTCCATCTTTATTTGTAGACCCCGCTTCATCTCGCAAAGCTTAAAAATGACGCCAATATACTCTTTGGGAGTATGGATTAAAGCTCTAATGAATGGTTCTTCAATCATCGAAATTTTTGAAACATCTGGCAAATCCGAAGGCTTTTCTAAATGAAGCAATTCACCATCTGAAGTGTGAACTTTATAGACCACAGAGGGAGCGGTCGTGATTAGGTCAAGGTTAAATTCTCGTTCAAGACGCTCTTGCACTACCTCCATATGAAGCAATCCTAAAAAACCACATCTTAAACCAAAACCCAATGCACTGGAGCTTTCGATTTCATAGGTTAAACTTGAGTCATTGAGACTGAGTTTTTCCATTGCTGCTTTTAAATTTTCATAGTCATTGGAATCTATGGGAAAAATCCCTGAAAACACCATGGGCTGGACTTTTTGAAAGCCTTCCAGTGCTTTAGCCTCTTTATCTTTGGCAAGCGCAATTGTGTCACCCACTTCTACTTCGCGAATATCTTTTAAGCCACAAATAACAAAGCCCACTTCTCCTGCTGAAAGTTCTTTTTTTTCTTTAGGAAACGGGGAAAAAACACCCAAACGAATTACTTCGTGCTCAGCCCCTGTGGACACAAATTTAATCTTGTCTTTTAATCGTAATACTCCATCTCTTACTCGAATCAAAATGACAACACCTTGATAGGAGTCAAACCAGGAATCAAAAATTAAGGCTCTTAAACTTAAAGAAGAATCCGCATCTGGAGGAGGAACTTTGTCGACAATCGCTTCAAGAATATCTTCAATACCAATTTTTTCTTTGGCTGAAGCTAGAATTGCACCACTTGTATCTAAGCCTATGACATCTTCAATTTGTTTTTTAACAGCATCTGGATCAGCAGCTGGGAGATCAATCTTGTTTAAAACAGGAATGAGTTCAAGGTCATTCTCTAAAGCCAAATAAACATTGGCAAGTGTTTGCGCTTCCACTCCTTGAGCTGCATCAACTACTAAAAGGGCTCCTTCACATGCAGCCAAAGAGCGTGAAACTTCGTAAGAAAAATCGACATGCCCTGGAGTATCAATTAGATTTAAGGTGTATTCATGTCCATCTTTGGCTTTATAATTAAGACAAACTGTTTGTGCTTTAATTGTAATTCCTCGCTCACGCTCTAAATCCATATTATCGAGAAATTGATCTTTGGCATCTCGATCCGCAAGACTACCTGTTACTTTTAACAAGCCATCAGCAATCGTGGATTTTCCGTGATCGATATGAGCAATAATTGAAAAATTGCGAATGTATTTGGGGTCCATATTTTATGGGAAGATACTTTGACGTATGCATTGAGTCAATCAGCGAAAAAAGAATGGGCAAGCTTGTCTAGATTGCGCTTGCCGTCAGAAAAAGCCCCATTAGGGGCTGTGTTGCTATGAAAAATAAGATTTCAGAGCCTCTACCTTATTGGTTTTCTCCCAAGTAAAGCTCTCTTCTTCACGGCCAAAATGTCCATAAGCCGCCGTAGCAGAGTAGCGTGGTTTTAATAAGTCAAATTCTTCTGTGATTGAAGAAGGACGTAAATCCCATAACTTCTTCACTGCCTCGGTAAGCTTTTTAGCACTCACTTTTCCTGTTCCAAATTCATTGACCAATACGCTTACAGGTTCAGCAACACCAATAGCGTAAGCAACCTGAAGCAAACATTTTTCTGCTAAGCCAGCAGCCACTATGTTTTTAGCAATATGCCGAGTAGCATAGGCCGCAGATCGATCTACTTTTGAAGGATCTTTTCCTGAGAAAGCACCTCCACCATGAGCTCCATGTCCACCGTAAGTATCTACGATAATTTTGCGACCTGTGAGTCCAGCGTCTGCAACCGGTCCTCCTAAAACAAAGCGACCCGTAGGATTGATAAAAAATTTGGTCTTATCATCTAGCCATTCTTTAGGAAGAACTTTTTTAATACACTCTTCCATCACAGCTTCTCGAACTTGCTCTAGACTAACATCGTCAGAGTGCTGGGTCGAAAGTACCACGGAGTCAATTCTTTTTGCTTTTCCATTTTCATATTCTACAGAAACCTGGCTTTTGCTATCTGGCCGTAAAAAACCCAAAGTATTATCTTTTCTTAAACGAGCTAAGTCTCTTAGTATTTTATGAGAAAGACTGATACTAAGGGGCATCTGCTCAGCGGTTTCATTTACAGCGTAGCCAAACATAATTCCCTGGTCACCCGCCCCTTGCTTTTCTTTGCTGTCACGATCTACTCCCATCTTAATATCAGGGCTTTGTCGATCAATTGAGGTCAGAACAGCACAAGTCTGGTAATCAAAACCTTTATCACTATGATCATAACCAATTCTTTTAACCACGTTTCTAACAACTTCAGGCATATCGACATAACAATTGGTTGATATCTCACCAGCGATGACTGCCATTCCTGTAGTAATAAGTGTTTCGCAAGCCACTCTGGCCTGAGTATCTTTTTCTAGAATCGCATCTAAAATACCATCAGAAATCTGATCAGCCACTTTATCGGGATGGCCCTCAGACACGGATTCACTCGTGAAAATGTAGTTTTGCATTGCATGCCTCCTGTTAACTAACCCGAACTGAGAAAGATAACAGAGGCCGAGCAGCGGGTCAATTAAGCAACTCTACGCCCTGTGCCTTTCTTGGGATGAAAGTCATATTCGAGTTGTTCATTGGCATAATACTCTAGAGCATATTCATCGCTCTTTTGATAGTGTTTGTGATTTTGAACTTTCTCTTTTCTTTTGCTCATCTGTCTACATAGCTTCGCAACTGAAATGTCAATAGCGCCTTCAAAACTATTTGAATAGGCAGTAGCAACAAATCTTTGCCTCTCACCATTTAGTATGATCTCACATTTTTTACGGTTCCGCTGTGAACTCAACACCACTTCAACCCAGTTGGGCTTCATTGAATATTTTTTGATTTTGGACAATTTTTCTTCGGCATAGGAAACAACATGCTCTGATCGCTCATGGTTTCTAAAGCTAAAATCAAGCTTCATTTACTCCTCCTGACATACAGACTTCAATTTTTATCGGAATGAATGAAGCAAGACAAAAGCACAGTAAGCACTTTTCTCAAATTGAAACTAGAAATATTTTTTTCTTTTACTCGAAGGCAAAATTCCTAGTGCATCACGATACTTGGCAACAGTTCGACGAGCTATTTGTAGACCACTTTTTTTCAGCTCTTCAACAATCTTCTGGTCAGAGAGTGGTTTTTTAGGATCTTCTTTTTCAATCAATTGCTTGATCTTTAGCTTAACAGATTCACTGGCTAAAGCATCTCCATCAGAGCTGCTAATACCTGAGTTAAAGAAATGTTTGAGTTCGAAAATACCTCTTGGAGTATGCATATATTTACTGGTTGTAACACGACTTACAGTGGACTCGTGCATTCCAATATCATTCGCAATATCTCTTAAAATCATAGGCCGAATGAATGCAGGCCCTTTATCAAAAAACTCTTTCTGGTGTTTAACAATACTCTCAGTAACTTTGTAAATAGTTCTTTGTCTTTGATGAATCGATTTAATCAGCCACACAGCAGATCGTAATTTATCTTGAATATACTCTTGTGTAACATTGTTTGCTGAACCTGTTTGCAAAACATTTTTATAAAAATTAGAAACTTTTAAACGTGGCAATCCATCTTCATTAAGAGAAATAACATATTCTTCTCCGACTGGATAAACGTAAACATCTGGAGTTACATATTGTGGCTCTGAAGTCGAAAATTTTCGACCCGGCTTTGGATCCATCTCTAAAATGATCTTGCAAATTTCAATAACATCTTCAAGGTCAATCTCCATTGCTTTTGCAATAGCAGGATAATTCTTTTTCTCTAAATTACTAAGGTGCTCATCAATGACTTGAACCAAATCGTGAGTATCTTCTTCAAGATGTTTAGCTTGAATTTTTAAACATTCTTTAAGATCTCTAGCAAAAACACCTGGAGGATCGAACTCTTGCATTAAAGGTAACATTTCTTCAAGTTCTTTTTCATCCAAGTTGTGATCTGAGGCTATCTCAGAAATGGGCGTCTTAATGTAACCATCATCATCAATATAGGTAATTAATACAGCTCCATATTCCATCTCTTCTTCATTAAATCCATAAAGACTCAACTGCCACATTAAATAGTCGTAGAGTGTCTCTTTGGCAGAGAAAACATTTTCATAATTCATGATTTCGTCATTCTGCCCTGAATTGAAAGATGGAACCGGTCGCTGAGATCCTTCTACATAACTTTCCCACTCAAACTCGTCTTGCGACTTTGGATCTTGCTGTTGGCTTTTTTCTGCATTCGATATATCAGCCAAAGAATCCTGAGACTCTACCGAACTAGAAGGATCTTCAAGAGAGTCTGCTACTTCCTCAAGAATGGGGTTTTCTTCCATTTCCTTACGTACTGCAGATTCCAACTCAAGTCTCGACATTTGCAAAAGTTTGATTGCTTGTTGCAACTGAGGAGTCATTCGCAGTTGTTGCGATAACTTCATCCCGAGTTTCATCTTCATTGCCATAAGCTAGATCCTAGAGTCTAAAGTTTTCACCTAGGTAGAACTTTTTGGCTACAGGAGAATTTGCGATCTCTTCTGCGTTGCCTTCTACCTGAATTTCCCCTTCTTTTAATATATACGCTTTATCGCAAATCCCCAACGTTTCCCTTACATTATGATCTGTAATTAAGACTCCTATCCCGCGACCTTTTAGCAAGCGAATGATTTCTTGAATGTCAGCCACTGCAATTGGATCAATACCAGCAAAAGGTTCGTCTAGTAACAAAAACTTTGGTCTAGTTGCAAGGGCCCTGGCAATCTCTACTCGTCGCCTTTCTCCCCCTGACAATGAATACGCCATAAGACTTGCTTTTGATCTCATGCCAAAGTCTTCTAAAAGACTGCTTAACCTCTCTCTTTTTTGCGATCCAAAAACTCCCTGAGCCTCTAGAGCGAGGGATATATTGTCGGCAACAGTGAGCTTGCGAAAAATACTTGCCTCTTGCGGTAGATAGCTCAAGCCAATACGAGCTCTTTCAAACATTGGCAAACCAACAATACTCTCTTTATTGAGTAAGATCTCTCCCTCATCAGGCTGAATCAAACCAACCACCATATAAAAGCTGGTTGTTTTTCCTGCGCCATTCGGACCTAATAAACCAACGACCTCTCCTGAACGGACATCAAAATGAACCTGATTGACGACTTTTCGTTTTTTAAACGACTTGCTAATTCCATTAATTTCTAAAGTATTTTCACTCATCGATCACCATCGGCCCACCTTCTTTGATATTCGCCTTAGCTCCTATCACATGGATCTTATTCCCATTATCAAAAATATGAATTTCTTTCCCAACCAGAACATCTTGTCCTTGTTGTACTTTTGGCTTACCTCTCATAACGTATTTTTTTTGTATTAAGTCCATATCGACTCGGTCAGAAAATCCTTTTTTATTTTGGTCTTGCATTTCGACATTGCCTTCAACTTGTACATTCGTAACTAAGTTTTCTTGTCGATTGTAAGCCATAACCGCTTTTTTGCCCTTCATTTTCATATTCGTATATTGAATAAATACATCTTCTTGAAACTCAGCTCCATTGTTATTGCCATCAAACCATGCCTTTTGACTCTCAATTCGCATTGGTACAGACCTCTTCACTAACTTTTTCGTAATTACGTCTCCTTCGACGTACATCAGATTGGTATCAATCTCCGAACGCATTTTCTTACCTTCTAAATATATACGATCCCCATTCACATCTTTAGGACCTTTCATCTTTACTGGGGTATCGCTCAATATCTCTTTCAGTTGATCATTATAGATCATATCATCACTCATAAACTGGTAGCCCTTTGTCGAATTCATTTCAACATTTCCATGAATTTCAATATCACTGGAGTCTACTTCTACTTTACCTGTATCTCCTTCGATGATATAAGTCTCTTTCTCTTTGCCAAAGACCGTAACTTCTACATCATAAAGAGTCCATTTGCCTGATTTTTTTAGAGTATCTGCCGACTTTGCTTTTAAAGTCCAATTTTTTTCATCGTTACGAATCTCTCTTAAACGAACCCCAATCATTCTTTGTTCTATATTTTGGTCTTGGTTGGCAAGCTCAGAATCAGAAGGCTTGTCTCGATTTTGAGGTACTAAGTCTACCAATTGGTAAATAAAGAAGCTAAGGGCTAAAATAAAAAGAATGCGCTTAAAATAGGTCATATTTCGTATTATCCAATTCTAGATTAGTTTTCAACAGAGATCTAGGCCAAGAAAATCGAAGAAAATGCAAAAAGACTATAAATTTTTTTACGTATTGTTCCGATACAGTATCTATGAAAATACAATGGTTTATATTTGACAAACAGATCGTTTCTGGCCCACATACGACCGAAACCGTGCAAGAAAATATAAAAATTGGCAAATGGACCGATAAGTCAAAAATTTGGTGGAAAGGCCAAAGAGATTGGCTGCCAGTTTCGGAATGGCAAGACAAGCTAGAGTACCTCTCAAACATTGAGAATCATGAAGAAAAAATTTGGTATGTAGAGAGAGAAGGTGATACCTACGGACCTATAGCTAAAACCGAAATGATTGACCTTCTGGCCTCTTTAAAAAATCTATCCAAAGTCAGAATATGGAAGAAGGGACAGGAAAAATGGGCCACAGTGTATCAGTACAATGATATTGCTAACAGTTTAGGAATTACTCGCAGAAAAGTCCCTAGAGCTCCCATTATTGGAGAGGTTGTTATTACGAAAAATCATATAGATATGCAGACGCAACTCTCTGTTATCTCTGCTGGTGGCCTTGGTGTACACAATGCTTCAGGTTTAAAGACGGGAGATATTGTACAGATATCGATTCGTAGCCCGCTCTTGGTTAGTAATATTAACTCACAAGCTGAAGTTAGACATGTCACAGATCAGGGCTATGCAGGTTTGATGTTTCAAGGTATTCATTCAGAATATGAATCGACTATTATTGATTATGTAAAACAATTTGAAAATCAGCCTGAAATTAAAGAAGTTGCCTAACCTTCATCAATATCTTCATATTCTGATTCGTACTGTTCGTTGAGAGTCTTCGTATTCTGAATCACTGCAAAATTGATCTCGGCAGCACCTGCTTCTGTCAATGTATACATGATTTTTTTAATCGTTAAGAAATCAATTCTTTTATCTGCTTGAAGAGTTACTCTGCGATAGTTTTGAATATCAAAAGCTTTCTGTTTTTCTGTAGATCGGATAACATTTCTTAATTGTGATCTCAATTCTTGCCTGGCAATCTTTTCTTCTTCTTGAAACAAAAGAGCCATATTGGTGTAAAGGTTATTGATCATCCAAGATCTTTGCTCTTTTACTTGAATTGTGTTGGCAATTCTTTTTCCATCAATCATTATTGTATCTTCTGTGACCATAACAATTGCAGCTGGCTTGAGCTCTTTGGTCCTTGAAGCTTGCGGCATCTCCATTTCTTTGGGAATTTCTATTACTTGTCCTGTAGTATTGTAATTTTGTAGAAGAAAAATTGTAAGCACAGTAAACATATCCACCATAGCTGTCAGAGAAAGTGTCGCAACCGCGGTTCGTTTGGCTCCAGCAACTTTATTGTGCCGATCTCTTATTCCAGGAATATGAATCGCCATTTTAACCCCCTGTGGATACCACTATCTCAGGAAAACCGGCTTGCAGCAAAGCATCCATTCCCTGGACCATATCATTGTAAGTAAGATCATCAGATACCGTTATCATAGCTGAATTTTGTTCTGGATTTCTCTCTTTTAAATCTTTTAAGCGGACAAAAAGATTGATCTTATCTTCTTCTAAATCGGATCCACGGGTAATAGAAAAGCCTTTGGCTCCCTCATAAACTTCATAGCGATCATTGCGAACAAAAAGACGAATTTGTGTTTTATCTTTTTCTGGAACCACAGTATCGGGTTGGCCTATCTGTTTTTTACCATAGACCGAGCTCCCTAGCTGAATCATAGATACCTGTGTCCAGACGGCAGTGATTAGCAAGAAAACAATAATCACACTCATTAAATCAATGAAAGGTACTATATTGACATCAGCAACAGTTTGCCGTCCACCTTTGTTCTCTTCTACATTAGCCATTTTTAGCCCTTCATTTTATCACGATTCGCAACAACTAAGTTCATAAGACGCATAGAAGTCTCTTGCATATCGTTGATAATTCTCCCAATTCGAATTTGAAATAGACCATAAAAAATGAGTGCTGGTATCGCAACACTCAATCCACCGGCTGTTGCATTCAGAGCATGAGCTATACCCTCAGAAAGTTTTTGTGATTTTTCTGCTGGATCAGCATCAGCAACACCCCCGAAGGCGATAATCATACCTATAATTGTACCCAATAAGCCCATTAAGGTGGCCACGTTTCCTAACACAGCAAGAAAAGACGTCCAGCCCTCAATTCGAGGTGTTTCTCTTAAAATTGCACCATCCATTGCAACTTGCACTTCTTCATCGGGTCGTTGATTTAATACCTGCTCAAGACCTGCCTTCATGGTGTTTGCAAGCGGGGCTCGTATGCTGTCACAATAAGTTAGAGCTTGTCTAAGATCACCTCGAGTGATCATCGAAAAAAGTTTACTCTGAAAGTCTTCTTTATCGACTGCTAGAGATTGAAGTTTTAAAAACCTTTCAATGATAATGATTAGAACAAGCAATCCTGCTGCGGCAATGAAGTACATTGACGTTCCACCTTTATCAAAAGCTTCGGCAATAAAACTAGTTTGCTCTGCAGCTTCTATAACTGTTGTTGGTTCCACGGTGTATCCTCCTGTTATTTTCTGTTCAAAACAAATGGGTAACGAATAGTCGCTACTGTATTTTTGGGTGGATTGATAAATCTCCACGCTCTCAATCTTCTTACAATGCAATTTTCAACATTCTTATTATTTAAGGTACTAGAAATAACTTTGGCATTCTGAACTCTTCCACCAGCGATTATGTCCCAACCAACTGTCACTTTTCCTGTTAAACCTGGGATCTTAGACAGCTCTTTCTCATAACAAGCTTGAACTTGCCTTAAATTCTCCCGAACAGTACGTCGAACGGCTTCTTTATCAATGCTGCCTACAAATTCTGCTTCAGAATCTCCCAAAGTTATATTAGAACTTTCTTTTTCACCTAAACTACCCTCGCCATAACCGCTCAGTCCTGTTCCTTTTCCTTTGGTTCCTACTCCAGCGATTCCTACAGTAGAGGTACCACTTCCTCCCTGACTCACTTCTTTAAGGCCACCACTGCGATTGCCTGTACCACCCGAGCCTGCAGCGCCAGTCACACTATCTGTTAATCCAATGGTTGCTCCGGCCCCTTGATCAACCTGTGCTAATTTTTCTTGTGCTCCAGAGCTTGCAAAAGCACCAAGTAAACCCTCTTGGGAGATATCTTTTTTCGTAGTAGTTCCACCCTTACCTGTATCTGCTCCTCGGCCTCGATTCGAAGATGTGCTTCCCTTCGGATTGCTTCCTCTCGTAGCCGCCGTTGGCTTTATCTCAGATGATTTTGAATTTTTAGGTTTTGCCTCACCAATTTTTCCTGGCTTGCCTTTTACTTTCGTTTGATTCTGTTTTGCTGATACCGTCTTATCTGCCATTTTGATTTTCTTTGGCCTTGGCTCCAGTTTTTTTCTTTTCGGCGGTAGTGGTTGCGGTATCGGGGGAGCCTTGTACTCACGTTTAAAAACAAACTGAGTAATTTTAATATCCTCTGGCTTTGGTTGATCTTCGACAGGCTTGGTCACATAAATTTGCATATAAACATAAAAAATACCTGAAATTAGAAACAACAAAATAAGTGCTGAAATTTCACCTGGACTAAAACCGAAAAATGGCAATAGATTGGCCTTAGGTGAGGGTTGGACGTAACGGATATAAATAGAAATGTTATCCGTAAAATCCAGGCGAATCATTTCACCTTGTACCAGGTCTAAAGCCATACCTGACTTGAGCTGGTTTGCTCTTCCTTGTTGAACGATTTCAGAAATAGGAAATTTTTTATTACCTTGATAGAGCTCTCCACGAGAATTTGGCGAAACAAAGACTCGTGTAGTTTGTCCAGCATACAAGATTGGCATACTTTGTTGATTGTAGTTTTCAACAACTGGTAAAATAATATCATTCTTAGGATGAGGCCCTATCCTTACTAGGCCCTGTGTACGACAATGATAGGTAGTAAGAACACGATCTCCCCATGTTACCAGTATTTCTACAAGACTACCCTTTGATGCTTTAATGACTTCGTCTAAATTTTTATAAGGACTCGGTGGTGCAAATGTTTTTTTTGACTCTCTCACCGGCTGAAGATTCATTTCTGGAGCTGAAGCAGGAATACTATCTCTATCTATTGGTCTTAAAACCTTCTTTTGGGGCTTTTTATCAGGCTTCTGTTTTTTTGATTTGCTAGCAGGATGGGGAGTTACTTTCTCTTTCATCTCTTGCACAGAGATAATGTTTTTATCTTCTTCTGTGTTTGGATTTACGCGATTTTCTAGATCCTTCGGAATGCTTGCAGGAATATTAGGTTTTTGCTTCGGCTTTGGAATGCCAACATAAAATTCAATATAGTAGGGACCTATTTGCATTGACTCAGCATTACCAATTTTCTGATCTAGAATTTTTTGACCTTCATGAAAAGTTCCTGTTTCTGAGCCCAAATCACATAAATAGTAAGCCTCTCCCCTTTTTTCAATCATGGCATGAATTGCAGAAATTGCCTCGTCTGATAGATCAACATCTACTTCTGCTTGCCTACCGAAGACAATACTATCTTGATGAAACTGTTTTACAGTTTGAAGATTCCCGTCTTGATAGATTCTTAAAAAAATTGGAGTTGTCATTTTCCTCGTTTTACTCCTTCAGCAGTTCTACGCATCTCAGGTATAAAATTTTCTCGAAGCTTAATGAGTCGTCCAAAATTAAATTGTTTCTTTTGTAAGAGATAAAAAAGCTCTGGCTTATCACCTTCACCCTCAACCAACTCATCGTCAAAAGAGATTTCTGCACGCTTTTGCTTGTTTCTTTTCTTTTGCGCATATGCAGTATTCGTATTGAGAATACTAAGGACAAAGAAGCCCAAAAAAATCAGTATCGCTCTTTGATAGTACTTCATTTTTTGCTCCTTAGTTGTTCATCTGCTAGCTGAATTAACTTGTCTGTATAAGATAGTATAGCAGGGTCTTGACTCAGTAATCTAACTCGGCTTGCTAATTTCTGGCCTTCTTTTGGATCTTCTTTGCTAATAATTAATAGACTAGCGTAATTTAAGATGCCTTCAAATTGAGTTGCATTCTTATCTACCACTTTTTCTAAGACTTTGATCGAGTCTTTTATCTCTCCTGTAGCTCTTAGACTCAAAGCGTAGTTATTGGCAACTGCTAAGTCTTTACTCTTTTTCTCATAGGCAATTTCTAGAGCGGTTCGAGCTACACGATAATTTCCATACTTTAAATGTAAGGCACCAAGATTGGCAGCAGCGGCAATATTATTTGAATCAATCTGAACGGCTCTTTTAAAATATCTAAGCGCCTCTTGTTCGTCACCCATCTTCCACCGAACAACTCCAATATTGTTGACAAGCTCACTTCGTGAGTTGTTTGTTTTAAGGGCTCTTTGCCAAACCAATTCAGCCATTCCATAAGCTTTATTTCGATAATGAAAGGCTCCTAAGTAGAGTAATGCTTGGTAATTGTTCTGATTTTTTTCGAGTATCTTCGCTACATAAAACTCAAACCTTTTCGAATTGCCACTCTCAAAAGAAGATTTCATATTCTTTACAAGCTGGCTTGTTGAGGCATTTGCAGGGGCAGGATCGGAAGCTTCTTCACTTGTTTGAGATGAATTTTCTGATACATCAGAGGAACTGACAGACTTTTCATTCAGAGTATTGTTTTTACCAAGACTATCTGATTCTTCAGATGAATTCTCTGAACTTGCACAAGCTGTTAAAAGTAAAACTAAAATGAAATATTTAATCATATATCCCTCAAATTCACCAAGGGTTCTGAAATAGTATAATCTTGCCAGTAAGTATTTTCTTGAGGTTGAAGTTTCGCAAGTTCTCTTCGAGCGATTCGAGTATAATCAGATAAAATCTCAAGCTCAGCAGATTTTGCTGTCGCTTTTTTGTAGAATTCTATTGCTGTATTGCGCCTAGGCACTATCAACTTGCTCAGATTCTCATTGTATTGCTTTAGTTGCTCTGGGGTCAAATTACTCGGCTTTGGTGCTCGCTCAATTGCTTTTGCGAGATGCTCATAGCTGTTTCCAAGATTTGTCAGAGAGGAGATTACCTGGGGACCTGAATCAAGTGATATCACTTTTTGGTATTCCTCATTCAATTTTGCTAGCAAATCAATTTTTTGCTTTAATGCACTCGCTTGAGCTTTAGGGTCTGCTGGAATCCGGATAGATAGATATCTTTGATATTCTTGGTCTATTAAATTAAACTTAGCTTCAGCAACAAATCGGATGGTTTTCCCTTGAGACCTTGGGTAATCTTTAATCAATCGCTTGTACCAAGGAAGAGCCTTATTACTTCTTTCGTTCATCTTAGCTATTTTATAAATAGCCTCTGATCTTAGTTCACTATTTTTTGGAGATTCTGCTATAAACCTTTTATAATAACTTTCTGCTGATCGATAAGATCCTTGCTCCTCGTAAATGTTACCGACTTCAAAAAGAGCATTTACTTTTTCTATTTTTCTAGAGTTCTTATAATAGTCCTCATAATTCTGTATTGCTCTTTTATAATTATTCAAAGCACGCCAAATTAGAGCCGCGTTAAAATAAATATCAGCCCTTTTAGGATCTTTTTTGTTTCTATTGGCATATGATTCAAAGCCCTTCGCAGCTTCATCATAGCGACCAATCTGTTGATTTAAATTCGCTAAAAGTAGTCGTGTACTCTCTTTTTGCTTAGCAATATTTGGATCTTTAGAGCGTAATACTTTACCGTAAAGAGGTAGAGCTAAAAGCAGCTCACCTGATCTTTCATAATTGACTCCGGCATTGAAAATAGCACTATCGTAAAGCTTTGAGTTGGGATACTTTTTGGCAAACCCTGCAAAAGCGTCAGCACTTTTTTTATAGTCTTTGGTTGATTCAAGATCTTGTGCCTGCTTAAAAGCAGCTTTCTCTACGAAACTTTTGACTTGTCCTCGAACCTTTTGAGATTGCAACTGTGGATTCTGAATAAGACCTTGTCCAGCTTTTTCAAGACCGGCATAGTCACCTTTGATATTATAGATATCTAAAATTAAATTTGCAGAAAACTCGGAATATTTGGTTTTAGGATAGTTTTTTACGATTTTTTGGAAAATCTGCTCTGCCTCGTCAAAATGATTGTAGGAGTAATAAAGCCGACCAACTCGAAATTCAGTTTCAACTCTGCGGTTTTTATCTTTGACTTCTTTATTGTACTTTTCAGCAGCTGCGATAAATCTTTTCACTGAAGATGGTAAAGGAAACTTATTTTTATTCTTACCTACTTGTTTTTCGATTTCTTTGTAACTTGGTAAATCTCTTTCTATCGCTAACAAAGCATTATTAGCAGCTTTTGCTCTATATTTAGAGTTCTTATAATTGTCAGCCACATTGGCATATTGAACATAGGCTGAATCGTATCTTTTCATATCGTATAGAAGTTCACCATAGAAAAAAGACATTTCACCAGCATAATCTGAATTGGGAAAATTACTTAAGAACAACTGATACGCATTGGCGGCTTCTTTTTGTACTTTTAAAATTCTTGTATTCTGAGCAGTTTGATGCACTTGAAGAGCATAATTTCTTATAAACCTCTCCTGCAGATCGATATTGGTAGAAGCTTGTACTTGGTTTTTCGCAGCCCAACCGCTTCCTGAACCAAATTGACTCAGCCATATATTCAGCTCATTTAGAAAAATCTTTTTTGAACCACCTGTACTATAAGCATTAACAATTTGGTATTGAAATTCGCCATTTTTCTTATTGTTCGGACGTCTCGATATTAAATCTTTAAATACAATGCGGGCTGATCCTCTTTTACCATCACGGATATATAAGTATCCAAGTTGCTCCATCTGCTCATTGATTCTCTTTTCACCTACAAGATTTATAAAATATTCTCGGGCTTGCGAGGCTTTACCGTAAAGTGCATAGAACGGAACAATATCTTTACTTGCCTCACTTGCAAGTCGAATTTTATCAGATGAATTTGTTGTACGAGATAGTTTAATAACTTTTTCAAGATTCCGAATTCCTATTTTTACTTGTCCTGATTTGTATTGAGACCATGCTATTTTATATAGTGCAAAGTTATAAAGTCGATTTCGTTTGAATTTTAAAACTCTTGAATAGGCACTAATAGCCTTTTTCCATTTAGAATTGTCATAATAATATTCACCAAGAGCAAAGTTTGATTCGACAACAAATTTACTACTACCATATTTCGATGCAAGTTCTTCATAAAACTTCGCACCTTTTTTTACTTTTCCCAGTTGAAAATAGTTATAGCCTAAGAAAAATATTGCCTGATCTGACTTGGGGTCATTTGGAAAGTCTCTTAAAAACCAAGCATACAGCTTGATTGCTCTTTTGTTGTACTCTCTGGCCTCATTTAAGTTTAATTTCGGAAGTCTTTTTCTTTTTTTAGCATAATATTCTTTCAATTCTTGATCGTATTTATCGTATACGCGGTACTCAATAAGCTTTGATTTTTCAACATAGAGTTCTCCTAAGCGCAGCCACAATTCTCCTCTTTGAGGGCTTTTTTTGTATTTTTGAGTTAGTTTAAACAGCTCATTAATACTCGCATCGGTGGCTCTCTCTAATTCACTTTCAGGAGTTTTACTATTTCTTAGAAGCTTATTCAATCTAGGTGGCTTGACTGCAGATATGTTTTTGGGACTTACATTCTTCTTAGGTTTCGCCACCGGTATAGTGGTTCTTTTTTTTTGGTAATTTTGCTGAACAGAACTTTGAGCATCAATTTGCTTCAGTACATCGCCAACAGTTTTAGCCCTCTTTCGTTTTGCAAAAGAAACCGGACTCAATAAGATTAGAAGAAGTAGAATTAGTTTTGACACGATGATTTACCCAGATATTGATAGTTGCCAATTTCGTCTATCCAGTATTCACCCTGAAAAGGGTAGTATTCGTATCCATTTTGGATGTAAAAATCTCGATCTCGATCACTCTCAACAGACTTCGCAACACTTTGTTTCTTACGAATTCTTTCTTTTTTTGCATTCGCCATTTCAAATCGAGCAAATCCCTGTTGCTCGAAAAGTCTATCTAAGTCGCGATTGATTAGAATTGCGTGTCTTTTAATTTGTAAGCCAATTCTTCGGCGAGCCGCTCTCAATCTTCGACCAATCAGTTTTCTAGAAGCAGCACCAATTGAAGAATTTTGCCAATCTGAGGAAAGACCTTCGATTATACGTTGCTCGGTCTTAAGTTGATCTATATAATACTGAGTCGATTTTACATCTCCTTCATCTAGAATTCGACTTGCTACAACAAAAGGAAAAGAATATTTTTTACGTTGTTTTGGGTCTAAATAGAGCTCTTTCTCATTCTCTCTTACCTCATTCAATGCCTCATAATAACTTTCAGGTTTTGGCTTCGACCTTAGATATTTTTTTAATTGATTCGATACAGGTTGATAGAGATTTTCGAATAGATCTAAAGTTTTTTCCATTTCATCATATTGACATATATATAGATAGACGATCGAGCGAAGTAATAAAGATTCTGGTATATAGAAGTCTTCATAATACGATGAATGGAGCGAATGAAAGTTACTTAAAACCGAACGAAATTTAGCAGATCTCATCAATGCCCATGACATTTCAAACAGCGAATCATGAAATTGAGGTGTATCTTTAGGCACTTGACGATAAACGTCGATAGAACGTCCCCAATCTTTAGCCTGATACAAAGAGCGAGCTATACCCATTAAAGCATCGACTCGATTTGAATCTGTAACCCCATCTTTACGAGTCGTTTTCTCTAAAAGACGAAATGCAGTAACAGCATCTTCAACTTGATTTAGCTCTGCATTTGCGAGCCCTTCTAGATATTTTGCCTTGGCATAAACATTACTCCTAGGACTCACACGGCTTAAATTTCTTGTGGCCTCATTATATTTTTTTCTTTTGTATTGAAATTCACCAATTCGATATCTTAGTAAATCTCTCTGTGATATAGGAAACTTTTTAAGATTGACCCTGGACATTGAAAAATTTAATAGAGTCGCATCATTGAGAGCATCGGCTGCAAATGAAAGTTTAGAAAGCGCTTTATCTAAATATCTAGTGTCTTTGCTCTGAACAACGGCAACAAACTGATATCCTGCGGATTGGTACAATCCCATCTCAAAAAGCATAAGCCCAAGTATATAACGAATTTGCGACCTCTCTGATCTATATTTGGGATTTCGACTTAAACTAAACAGCAGTTTCGATGCCGCCTCATATTGTTTGGCTTTTGCCAACTGTAACGCTCTTGATAACTCGACTTTATTGTTTGTTCTTCTTGTTCTTCTTTTACTGCTTTTTCTTTTTGACCTTCTCTTTTTCTGCCCAGCAATTCTTAAGTCTTCTGAAGCACTCAGAATTGAAGTATCAAACTGAAAACAAAGGCTTGTAAAAACAATTAGCAATAGCATATAAAAAGGCTTTGTCATCGGTACTTTGCCTCCGGAAAGAAGAAACTAAAACCAAGAGTCAAATGCAAGTTATTAAACCTTCCCTCAGTTGCGCCTGCTAAACTCGAAGTTGAAGTATAAGAATAGAAACTCAGATCCCAACGAAAAGCCCAAGACTTACTTATTGCATAGGACTGTCCTGTACCAAAGTGAAAAGCAAAGGGGCTATCATCTTGATTAGTACTAATGCTACCTCCACCTAAGCTAAAATACATATCGAATGGAACAATGCTATCACTAAAGAATGCTGTTTTTCCGTAAATTGGAGACCAACGAATATCAGCGCCTACATAAGATTTAGGTACCACTAGGGAAGTAGTGGTCACTTGAACCTCTTCTAAGTCTTTTGTAGCATCTTTCTCTGAACGACTAATGAAAGAGCCTGTAACCTCAATAGCCCATCTTTCTGAAAGACCATAAGCAAATCTTCCGCCTGCAACAAAGTTTTGAAAAAAGGCATCGTTTACTATTAAACCAAAGTTCGGAAAAATCTCAAAGCGTCCTGTTCTGGGTAAATATCTTCTTTGAATCACTGCTACATCATCAAAGGGAACCAATTCTGACAATTCATTGATTTTTTGTAGCTCTAAATTTTCTATTTTTTCATCTTCGATTTGTATTGATTGATCTTCTTCAGCACCAAGAATTTCATCAAGCTCTTGCGCCTTGATCAAAGGAGATGCAAATAAAATCACGATGAAAATAATTAACTGCTTTTGCATAGACATCCTTGTCCATAGTAAACTCACTCATTATAAGGTTAACGAAATCAAGGGAATAGCAAAAGTTCTGCCAACTGAATCTAGACCTGTCAGACAAATTAGGGCGTTTTGGTTTTATATTCTATAAGCCCTATAAAAAAGGTAGGAAGAAAAAGAAGCCACCTGTAAATAGGATGCTGGTGACTAGACTCTCATCAAAAGTACCATTGGGGTCGGTTCCATCGAGAACACCGGTATTTGAAAGCGGGTTCGGAGCATTGTAGGCAGCTAGACGAAGGTCAAAGCTCATTCCCCAATTGGGTGAAAAATAATATTTTTGACCAATACCAGCACCATAACTAATGGTATTGCCATCTCCTGTGTCAACATAACCAAGCCCCACACTAAAATAAGTGCTGAGATTGATTACAGTTTGCTTAGACAAACTGATCTTACCATAGAAAGGTTTATAAATATAATTTAATGAGACCAAACTCGCTGTTGTTGGAGCCTTAGAAAAATCAAAGTCTTGAAAGCCACTGACTGTTTCTCTTAAATCAGAGTTGAGCTCATCAACAAAAGCCGATTCACCAGTTGAAAAAGAAAGACCGTATACCTCTATTGCCGAGGTTTCAGACCAATGATATGCAATTTGAGCACCAAAGACGACTGGCTCATAAAAAGCTTCACTAAAGTCTGAACCAAAAATTCCACCAATCTCAAAACGACCCTCTGTAGGAACCTTTCGCTCTCTTACCACTGGGGCATATTTAAAAACCGGCGTTACTGACTCTTTTGCCAACTCATCTTGATCAAAGCGGATATCTTCTGCAATAACCGAAAAGGGAATTAATAATACAAGACAGAGAATTCGTTTCATAGATGCTTAACCTTTTGAGTTGTATCCATATTTTAATATTAAATCACATATTTCACGAACTGCACCACTTCCTCCTGGATGAGAGGTAATATAGTAACCTTGGTCTAGGACTTCTTGAACAGCCCATGGTACTGTTGCCGCAAAGCCAACTTGAGTTAAAATTTTTAGATCACTTACATCATCACCAATATAGGCACATTCTTCAGGTTTTAACTGCAACTGATCAATTAAAGCCTTAAAACACTCCAATTTATTTTTAACGCCAAAAAAACAGTGATGTATACTTAGAAACTCCATTCGGATTCTTACATCTTCTGAGTCTCCAGCAGAAATCACTGCTGTTTGATAGCCATTGCGAATCAACTTCTTTATCCCTTCTCCATCTCTAACATTAAAAGCTCGCCTCCACTGTTTGTTCTCATTGAGCCAGATCTGACCACTTGTCATAACCCCATCAATATCTGAAATGAATAGCTTTACTTTGGATAAAGACGAAAAATCACTCATATTTAGAGTATGTTCTTTCTCACCACTTGCTTGTAGAAGTTGAAGCCGCTTCTGTACTTTAGTCTATGCAGATTCAGAAAGAGGTGCTCTTTTTATAAAATCAAGAAACTCAGTACAAATCCACTTAGGCTTATCTAACATCAGCATGTGACCCGCACCTGGAACCTCTAAAGACTCACTGGTTTTTAATGCATAGTGAATCCGCTCATAAACATTATCTTTCCAAATTCTATCTTCTGTACCCCACAGAAGAAATATGGGTAGACTCATTTTTTGGGAAGACTGTCGCCAAAAATTCCAATCTTCACTTTCACAAATATCATTAAATCTGCCTATGATTCGACTCAAAATCATAATTCGCCGCAACTTCCACTTTCTTTTAGGACGAAGTAGTTCTTGTTGGCTTTGCCACAGTTTTTCCATTTCTAAAATAGCTTTCTTACCAGCTGGTGTGACCAATAAACTTGCCAAGACATTTGGCTTCTTACCGATCATTACGGCCATTTTCAAAAATGGATTGCGAATAAATTGAACTGGCCCTGCAGGCATTGGAGACAGCAGTGTCAGGCTCTGAAACAAACTCTGATCTAAGATACATGCTCCTTGAGCGATCATGGCACCAAAGCTTGCCGCCATTACATGGGCAGCACCATGCTTTTCAACCATTGCTTGTGAAAAATGTAAAAAAGCATGAATTATCTCCCCCAAACGCATATTGTAATCGACAGAAAAGTACTGAGAACTAAAATTGGGAACCACTACAGTAAAATGCTCTTTCAGAATACCCATCATTTCTTTGTAGTTTCTGGGGGCTCCGCCATATCCATGAAGAAGTATCAAAAGCGGCCCGCAGCCCTCTTGCATATAAGTAAAGGAATTGTTTTGAACTTGTATGCGATACATTATTTTTATTCTATCAAGCTTTTACAGTTGTAAATATTTCTATTATTAGAATTTAGCTAAAGGTAGGTACTTGTTTCTTTACTTTTGTCCAATGTAAACGCATTCTTAGTCTGCCTAATCGGGGGGTTGGCATGAAAATTTTGTATATTGGCTTACTGCTTTTTGCTCTGCCTGTTCATGCAAGAGTTACAGGTGTCTGGAAGGGCAACTCAAGTTTGTTTTATAATGGCTCAGGTCCACTATCTTGTGAGGTCCAAATTGAGCTCATTCAAAAGCAGAAACAACTGCAATTGTATAAGTTGATCAACTGCTCTTCTATGGACTCGGTAGAGAAGAAGTATGTTTTTCGTCTTAAAGGCCAACAAGTTTATTGGAAAAAAGAGCTCATTGGAAAAATGGATGAAAACAATCTACGTATACGTATTCTAGAAGAAGACCAAGAATACAATCTTGCTTTGATCGCGAGCGGTGATTTCGCTGACTTTTCATATCGATTTAAAGAGTTCGAAGATATTAGTTTGATGGAGGGAATCGTAAATCGTTAACGAACTTTCGCTTTCAGTAAATCTTGAAAGTGCAAGATTCCCACAGGCTTTTTATCTCTTTCATCCAAAACAAATAGAGTTTGAATGGAAAATTGCTCCATCATAAAAAGTGCTTTCTGCGCCAACTCTCCTTTGTAAATGCTTTTTGGATTGTTTGACATAAGGTCTTTTGCTTTTTCAGCCAATGGATCTTTAGACTTCTCTAGCCTCCGGCGAATATCTCCATCCGTTACAACACCGATAAGATCACCTTGAGCATCGACAACTCCTGCTACGCCACGAACTTCTTTGGAAGTCATCTTACTCAAAACCTCCCTCATAGCAGCGTTTTCTTCTACTAAGGGAAAGCTATCCCCTTTGTGCATAACATCTTCTACTTTTGTTAAAAGCCTTTTACCAATAGTGCCACCAGGGTGAAACTCGGCAAAATTATCTTCAGTAAATCCTCTCATCTCTAATAAACAAACTGCGATCGCATCGCCAACAGCAAGTGAGGCCGTTGTGCTGCTTGTAGGAGCAAGCCCCATAGCGCCTGCTTCTTGTTCGACCTGAACATGGAGTAAAATACTAGAAGCCTTAGCGAGTTCACTCTCTAAGTTTCCTGTCATGGCAATTAAGGGTATGTTCTTACGGCTACTATAAGCTATAAGGTCTCTTAATTCGGGGGAGTTGCCACTGTTACTAAGCACCCAAAGAATATCTTTTTCATCAATAATACCTAAATCACCGTGCGAACATTCTGAAGGATGCACATATATAGAAGGACTTCCTAATGAGGAAAGAGTGCTCGAAATTTTTCGTGCAATGTGGCCTGATTTACCTACGCCAGACAAAACAATTTTACCATGACAATCACTTAATATTTTAAGTGCATCTTCAACACTATCACCTAAACTTTCACTGACCTGAATTAGAGTTTGAGCTTCTTCTTGTATTACGCTTTTTACTTTTTCTAGATAAGACATTAGGACCTCTTTTTAGAATATTTTTGGGCTGCACGAATAAAGTCTTTAAAAAGTGGATGCGGTTGAGTTGGCTGTGATTTAAATTCAGGGTGAAACTGCACTCCAATAAACCAAGGATGATCTGCAATTTCGATGATCTCAACAAGATCTCTATCTTTGTGAACACCAGCTAGCCTCATCCCATTTTTTTCAAACAATGGACGAAACCGGTTATTAAATTCTAATCGGTGTCGATGCCTCTCATAGATGCGAGGCTCTCCATAAATTTTCTGCGTAAGACTATCTTGCTTTAAATTGCAAGAATAGGAACCAAGTCGCATAGTGCCACCCTTTTGAGAGTTTTTCTTTTGCTCTTCCATATAGTCTATTACAAAACTGCGACCCGACTTTTTGAATTCTCGGCTGGTTGCATCTTCAATTCCACACACATTGCGAGCAAATTCAATGGCTGCCATTTGCATACCAAGGCAAATGCCAAAAAATGGAATCTCGTTTTCTCTGGCGAAGCGAATGCTTCTTATCTTACCTTCAGCGCCTCTTTCGCCAAAACCGCCTGGAATCAAAATCGCATCTAGATCTTGGAGTTGGCTCTCGACATTATTGTCTTTGATTTTTTCAGAATTCAAATAAACCAATTCAACCTTGGTATTGTTTGCGATACCACCATGAACCAAGGCCTCATTGAGAGATTTGTAAGACTCTGTTAGATTCACATATTTGCCAATGATTCCAACCCGAACATTGTATTTTGGCTTTTTTAAGACCTGAAGCATTTTCTTCCAAGCTTTTAAATCAGCAGAGTCACTCTCTATTGACAGTCTTTGCACCAGTTTTTCGTCTAACTTTTGCTTATTCAAAAGAATAGGAACATCATAAATACTATCTGCATCGGGAGCCCCAACAACACTATCAGGGGTGACATCACAAAAAAGGGCAATCTTCCTCTTAATATCATCATCTAATTCTTGTTCGGAACGGCAAATTAAGAAATCAGGCTGAATCCCAATTTGTCTCAACTCTTTAACAGAGTGCTGAGTAGGCTTTGACTTCATCTCACCAGCAGCAGCTATAAAAGGAACCAGAGTAACATGCACAAAAACAGAGTTTTCAACCCCTACATCCAAACGCATTTGTCGAATCGCTTCTAAAAAAGGTAAACTCTCAATATCTCCAACAGTTCCACCAATCTCGAGAATGACAACCTCAGCTCCCTGACCACCTTCACGAATACGGTCTTTAATTTCATTGGTAACATGAGGAATAACCTGAACAGTTGCACCTAAATAATCACCTCTTCTTTCTCTTAAAATAACCGACTCATAAATCTGTCCCGAGGTCACTGAATTGGCTTTGGTAATAATACTCTTCGTGAATCTTTCATAGTGACCCAAATCCAAATCTGTTTCTGCGCCATCATCAGTCACAAATACTTCGCCATGTTGAAATGGAGACATCGTGCCAGGGTCTACATTCAAATAAGGGTCAAATTTCATCATACTTACTTTTAGACCACGAGACTCTAAGAGAGTTCCAATACTAGCTGCAGCCAATCCTTTACCAATAGAAGAAACAACCCCGCCTGTAACAAAAATGAACTTTTGCTTAAATGACTTACGAGTTTTCTGCGATGCTTTTTTACTCATTTTTTTATTTGATTTTGTCTTTTTCTTGGCAATTTTCTTTGTTGCCTTTTTCTTTTTCGAAATCTTTTTAGCCATCTTTTTGGTCCTTTATTAGAGCTTCAATTCTTGCAACATCCTCAGGATAGTCAACGCCCCAAGATTCATCTTCTATATAACCCAGTGCTATCTTTGCTCCCAAGTACAGAGCCCTAAGCTGCTCAAGAGACTCTGCTTTTTCAATCTCGGTTGGTTTTTGTTGGCAAAATTTCTTTAAAAAATCTTTTTTGTAGGCATAGATCCCAATGTGCTTCTTGCAGATACCTGGTCGCAAGTCTTTCTCTCTACTAAAAGGTATTGGAAAACGACTGAAGTAAATTGCTCTTTGTTGCTCATTAACTAAAATCTTAGCTGTTTGCTCGCTTTGAATTTCATCTGATGAGTGAAAGTCTCGAGCAAGGCTTGCCATATCCGCCTCAGGATCTCTTTCAAAACAAGTTATCAACTCATCGATAGCGCTACTTTTCAAAAGTGGTTCATCTCCTTGAATATTTACTACCACATCAAAGTCGTCTTCTTTACAGGCCTGCCAAACTCGATCACTGCCAGTTGCAAGATTGGAATCCGTCATGACTACAGGGACTTGGCAAGATTGAGCCAGAGCTGCAATTTCTTCGTGATCAGTTGCTACTTTTAAAGCACTGAGTTTTTTAGATTTAGAACAAGCTTCGATCACCCACCGAAGAAGTTCTTTGCCATGAATTTTCGCAAGCGGCTTACCTGGAAACCTAGTTGAAGCATATCTCGATGGGATGACTCCTATTACTTTCACAGCAAACTTCCTTTCATTCGAACAATCGATATGCCTACACCCAATAAAAAACAACTCAAAAAGAACAAGATTCCTAAAAAGCAAGAAATCAATAAATAGAGGTCTTTTTGTTTCGAAGTCAATTCAGTGGACCAATCTGCAAAAAAACTATTGGGACGAAACCAATAAAAAAAGGTTAAGGCAGTTATAGCAAATAGCCAAAGCATGTAAGAAGGTACCAAGAAATTCATTGTTCTCCTGCAATAAACTCACGAAACAAAAATTCTTCTAATTCGTCTACTCCACTTTTTTTTAACGAGGAGTAAGAAAAAACATAATCTAGTTGATTTTCTTTTTTCATTTTTGCTACTTTTGAAAAATTTTGATTTTTTGAAATCTTATCTGCTTTACTCAATGCCAAAACCATAGGCAGCTGTCTTTCTTTCAGCCATAGACGCAATTGCTCTTCTTCTTTTTGCCAGTTTCTTCGAATATCCATTACCAATACACTAGCAACTAAACTACCTCTTGTAGCCAAGTAATCTTCGATCATAGTCTGCCAAGCGCGAATTTCTTTGGCTGGTCTTGCCGCATAGCCGTATCCTGGAAGGTCAACCAATCTGTAACGTGGCATTTCATAGAAGCAAATCAATTGGGTTTTGCCAGGTGTTCCACTTACTTTGGCCAGTTTATCCCCCATGATTGCATTTAATAGTGAGGATTTACCTGCATTTGACCTACCCAAAAAGGCAATTTCTTTTGAATCTCCCGTAGGGTATTGGCTTGTTTTAGCTGCGCATTGAATAAAACGCGCCTTATTCTTTCTTGTTCTCATTTTCCGGTCTTTCGGAAGTTATTCGATATCCGGACACAATATTAGAAATTCTACCGGACAGACGCAAGATGAGTTTTGCTAAGTAGTTATAAATACAAGATTTTTAATTTACCAAAAACCGGCACGAGTTTTGATAAGGAATAGAGAAAAGGAGTTAGTATGCACACCGTAAACATTCAAGAACTTGACAACGAATCGATTCAAAAAGCTTTTTTGGTCCCTCTGCATCAAGACAATATGACAACTTATGAACTTTCAAACTTCATCAATTTAGGCAGAGGAGAAGCCAATGAAATTTCTATTGCTGATCCGTTTGTATCTCGTGAGCATGCGAGAATCGATAGGCTACCCAATGGGCATTTTAAAATTTCAGATCTAAAAAGTCAGAACGGCACCTATGTGAATGGCAATCGAATCCTAGAAGTTTTTCTAAGGCCAGGTGACCGAATTCGTTTAGGAGAAAGGCAATATCTCTTTTGTAAAGATCAACCCAACCAAGAGATACTGAAGAGTGAGAACCACTTTTTTCAAAAACAACTCTCTACTTTATCCACTTTTGCTAAAACGGATATCTCTGTCTTGCTTACAGGTGAATCCGGTACCGGAAAAGAGCTTATCGCAAAAAGTATTCATAATAACTCGAAAAGAAAAAATGGTCCTTTTCTTTCGATCAATTGCAGTGCACTCAGTGGCAATATTATCGAAAGTGAACTGTTTGGACATAAAAAAGGAAGTTTTACAGACGCCCATAGTGATCGAAAAGGTGCTTTTGAAGAGGCTCGATTTGGCACATTGGTTTTGGATGAAATTGGAGACCTGCCTATTGATCTGCAGCCGAAATTATTAAGAGCATTAGAGAATCAAGAAATACGTCCCGTTGGCTCAGACAAAATCATCAAAACAGATGTACGTATTATTGCATCCACTCATAAAGATTTGGCGAAACTGGTAGAAGAGAAATTATTTAGAACTGATTTGTTTTACCGATTAAATGTGATTCGTTTTCACATTCCACCACTTCGTGAGCGTATGGAAGACTTTGAAAGTCTTTTGTATTCTTTTGCAAGAGAAATGAGAGTGCGTTTTAGTCACTATGCAATTCTAGAACTTAAAAATCATTCCTGGCCAGGAAATATTCGTGAGCTTCGAAACACTGTATCTCGTGCTTCTGCCTATTACGGAAATTCACTGGTTCAAGCAGAAGATGTAGAACCACTTGTTGACTCTTGGGAGGAAAGGCCTAATTCGAATTCGAATTCGAGATCAGGTTATTCAGTTTTAAAAGAGATGGAAAAACAAATGATTCTAGATAGGTTACAAAAAAACTCATACAACCAAAGAAAAACTGCCATCGATTTGGGTATACCTAAGAGCACTCTTCACGATAAATTAAAATCTTTTGGTATCAATGTAAAAGAACTAAAAACTAAGACGTGTTGAGGTTTCATCTTCATTGTGAGGGCTTCAGCTCGCCTTCAGTTAAGAATTCTACAGCTTTGAAGTTCTAAAAAATAGCAAAAGCCAGCAGCTCACAAGAGCTAAAAAAGAGTACATCTTAAACGAAGACGAGCTGCAGGCACCAGTAGAACAGGAAACCTCAACATGCCCTAAGGCTTTATGATTAAATCTTTAAAATAAACATCTCGAATAAAGCCATAGTTTAACATTTCTGCCAAATTTTGCTTGATTTTATTCTTAAAAATTCTCTTACCTCTTTCGGTCAAAAGCTCGTCATAGCTCATTTCTTCGGTAGTTCGAGAAATTATATCTCGAACTTCAAATTCTCGATCTTTGATTTCAATGGCTGTTTTGCGTGAACTTGCCTTTAGCCTTACCTTAAAATAAACCATTGGAGTTGAAGTTGACTTATAAGTAGGTCTTACATTTGCCTTGATTTTTTCGAGTTCGACAACAAACTCAGGACTTCTTAGCGGACTTAAAAAATCATCCCACTCTTCGCTCTCATCGATGTAATAAACTTGATCAGCAACTTTATCAAAATTGTCGACATATCCGGTGTCAAATCCGGGTAGTAGATCATTCTCTGATAGATAATATATCCCTGTAGGTATCGATAAAGTAAGAAGAGCAATGCTGAGAACCAAAAGCTTTTCTTGTCTTGGCATTTTTTTATAGACTTGAATGTACTTTTTAAGTTTTGCTTGATAGTGCTTTGCTGTTTCAACTGCTTTTTGTAGATGTTTTTTTAGATCTTCTTTAACAAAATGATTAAATTTCTCTTTTAAAAATGAAGGCAATTCTTTTGCCAGCGGTAGCCCCCATTTTTCTAGTTTGCTATCAATCCATGAAATCTCAATAATTTCTTCTTGAACCTCCAGAGAATCCGTACTTTTCTCTTTTTCTCCCTCAACCTTCGAAGCAAACATTTGACCGAGGCTAATTTCTTCTTCTTGCTTTTCTTCTTGCGCTTCTTCATTCACTGAGTCTTTTTCAGAAGCATTGGTAGGGTCGGGAATACTTGGGTTTAAATCTAAATTTCCATCCAAGCGCGAATCACTAGGTCCGGTTAAATCGACCTCTTGGTCGAGTTCTTGCTCTAGACTTTTTTCTAGCTCTTTGAGTTCTTTATCTTGATCTGCCACAATCTAAGTTTGTCATAAGTCGATGGGAAATTTAAGTTCAAAAAGAAAGCTCCGATAAGTATCAAAAGGAGATTTCATGGATAGAAAACTCATAGTTCTACTTACTTTGGTCTGTACGGGATGTAGCTTAATGAAAAGGTCTCCTAGAAGTGAATACTACGATGACCCCTACGAGCATACCATTGAACAAAGACCACGAACCGAAAGAGACCTTGCTTATGTTCGCAGTGCTGATGAATTGGGCTATGAGGGAATTCAGAAGCTAAGCCCCAACCAAGACTTGCGCGTGAAAATGAGAGCGAAACTCAGAATCATGGAAAACCGTCTTATCACCACCGCTGAAAAGAAACAGTATTATTCGAATAAAGCCTATATGAAAAATGATTACCAGCGAATTCAATTTCTGGCCTTACCTCCTTCACAGAGACAAGCATTTTTAGAAAATCAAGGTATTCTTAAGAAAGACTATCGAAGTGAATGGAACGAAGCGATTGAAAAGAATGACGTAGTTCCCTATATGTCGAGAGAAGCTGTTTTAGAGAGCTGGGGCCAACCACAAAAAAGACAAGTTGCAGGTAACCCAGTGTATGGCAATGAAAAATGGGTCTACGAAGACTTTGGTTCAGATGAAACTGGTTTTTTAAAAAAAGAAAAAGTCCTGTTTTTTGAAAACGGCATTCTAACCTCTTGGGAAACTCAATGAGCCTCTCTCCAGTTGGAGGCCAGAGCAAGATTTGCTTTCAATGGGACTTTTAAATCAACGACAGATTCCATCTTAGTTTTTACTTCTTTTGCGATACCATCAGCCTCTGATTTCTTGACTTCAAAAATAAGTTCATCATGAACTTGCAATAGCATTTTTGCGCTTTCAATATCATGAACCGCTATCATTGCTTTTTTGACAATTTCACTCGCTGTAGCTTGAATCGGAGAATTTATAGCAATTCTCTCTCCCATCTTAATAATTTGTTGATTGCCCGTTTTAAGCTCTGGAATATATCTTCTGCGCCCAAAGAAACTTGTCACATAGGACTGTTCATTGGCTTTTTGGATACTTTCTTTCATATACTTTTGAACCTTTGGAAAGCGTAAAAAATAAGTATCAATGATTTCTTTGGCTTCAGAGCGAGAGATCTTTAAATTTTCAGCTAAAGTATATGCCCCCATACCATAAGCGATTCCAAAGTTGATTGCTTTTGCTTTTCGCCGCATATCAGAGGTGACCTGCTCGATTTTGACTGAAAATATCTCACTTGCTGTCATACTGTGTATATCTAGATCTTCATGAAAGGCCCTACATAATGATTCATCTTCAGTAATGTGGGCTAAAACTCTTAATTCAATTTGGCTGTAGTCTACAGACAATAAAAGGTAGCCTTCAGGAGCAACAAAAGCCTCGCGAATTGCATTTCCTCTTTCTGTGCGAATTGGGATATTTTGTAGATTGGGGTGAGTACTTGAAAGTCGTCCCGTTGCTGTAACGGCTTGATTGAAGTGACTGTGAATTCTTAGACTCTCAGGATGAATCAATTTGGGTAAGGCATCAATGTATGTACTTAAAAGTTTTTTTAATTCGCGATATTCTACTATTCGCAAACAAAAGGGATATTCATTCGAGAGCTTTTCTAAAACAGAAGAATCCGTAGAGTAGCCGGTTTTGGTTTTTTTGATTACAGGTAACTCCATTTTTTCGAATAGAACTTTACCCAATTGTTTCGGGCTATCTATGTTGAATTCTTCTCCCGTTTCAAGATAAATTTCTGAAGTCAAATCGTCTAAATCATTTATAATCTTTTGTCTTTGTTCTGCCAAAACTTTAGGTTTAAGAAGTATTCCATTGTTTTCCATTTTTAAGAGTATGGGAATCAAAGGCATTTCAATTTCGTAAAATATCGCCTCTGCCTCAGTATCGATGAGAATCTGTGAAAAGATCTCTCGGAGCTGAAGCTGTGCTTGCAAACATTCTGTTGCCGTATCCAAATTGGGAGAATCCTCTGGGTAAGACTTTCGAATTAAATCTTGTAAAGCACCAATACTATTTGAGGCATACACATAGGCAGCAATTTGAATATCAAAATCAAGATCAAAAGATTCGATTTTTAACTCTCTTAACAGTGTTTTTAAGTCATGTCCCCAATACTTGAGCTGTTTCTCGTTTAGCAAATCAGACAAACCTTCTTCTTCAGGTTCAATCATTAGAATCTTCGATTTTTGATAGAGAGCCAATTGGTTCCCTTGCCGCCAAATACAAGTCTTTTCTTTCTTTTTTAAAGAAGTCTTTAAATCCATAAGTGAGGCTTCTTGCAGCTCAACTTTGAGCGCAGGAGCTGTTTCTGAAAAAACCAGTTGAGGAAGTTTTCCATCACAAGAAAAGTTCTCAATATCACGCTTCACCCCAGCCTTTACCACTTTCTTTTTGGGTTTTTCCTCTTTATTGCCCATCAATTTCTTGGCTAAGGTTTTGAATTCAAGCTCAGCCATAAGTTCTTCTAGTTTGGGCAAATCAATACTATGTCTTTTTAGCTCATCCAAAGAGCTGACACCCAACTTGTTCTCTGTCACGATTTCAATAAGGTCACGAGATAAAAATGCATTTTTCTTACTCTCTTGCAATTTTTTTTGCATGCTCTTGTTGGCAATCTGATCGATTCTACTATAAATCTCTTCAAGGTTTTTATACTCTGATAGCAATTTCTGCGCACCTTTGGCGCCAATGCCTTTTACTCCAGGAATATTATCAGAACTATCACCAACAATGGAGAGATAATCGATCATTTGACTGGCTTGTACTCCCCACTTCTCAACAACTCCTTTTTCATCGAACCAGTTGTCTCTCATCGGATCATACAGCTGAACATCTTTATCAACCAATTGCGCAAAGTCTTTATCTCCGCTCACTATCACAACTTCTAAACCTTTTTCTTTGGCAAATTTGGTAAGCATACCAATACAATCATCTGCTTCGTAGTTCTTGAGTTCAAAACGAGGTATGCCCAAGGCTTTTGTTAGAGGCTCGATAAAGGGAACTTGCAACTGTAGTTCTTCAGGCATTTCAGTACGGTTTGCTTTGTATTCAGAGTACATATTTAAACGAAAACTGGGCTCTTTACGATCAAAACAAAAGCATAAATATTCAGGGTCAAAGTCTGCCAAGAGTTTTTGAGTCATGCTTAAAAAACCATAAAGTGCATTGGTCGGCATACCCTTAGAATTACTAAGTGATCTGATTGCATAGAATGCACGAAAATACATTGCGCTTACATCAACGAGAAATACTTTGTCTTTGTTCATGTAAGAGCTTTACTTTAGTTCGCCTTCATCGGCAATGCCTGTAGGGTCGAGACTCGGGGTTTGATCTAAGCTTTTCTCGTTGAGATAGGAGTCATAGAGCCCTGCTCTTTGCATATGCTTAGCATAGTCATTGAGATGATTTTCTAAGTAGTTCAGCATTTCTATATCTTCAGGAGAAGCTTGAATTTCTCCGTTTTCCCACGATTGAACACGGTCACAACTTACGCCAAGGCGCCGACCAAATTCGGCTTGGCTCCAGCACAGTCTTAGCCTTAAATTTAGAATGCTCTTCTCATTCCAAAGCATAAATTCTCCCTAAGTGATATAATCAGAACACAATTTTCTTTAGAATTTCAACGAGAAATGAAAGTCCAGACTAGACTCTTGCGCTACTCTCTACTTTGGTCACCTCAGTCGCTCGGACTTTGGCCGCCTGTAGACCTCGCTCTGTGTCTAATAGCTCAAATTCTACTTCCATTCCTTCTTTAAGACTCTTAAAGCCACCACCTTCAATAGCTGAATAATGAACAAAAACATCCTTTCCATCTTCTTGTTCTATAAATCCAAATCCTTTGGCATCGTTAAACCACTTTACACGACCTACTGCCATACTTCCCCCTTCTATAATAAAATGAAAAGATACTTCCTAATGGAAAGCAAATAAAAATTATCGACACAGGGCTAAATAGAATCGGCTGCAAGCTTTGAATCTGTGGGCTAAGAAGCAGAAAAAATTTCAAATTCAGAGGTCCCCAGCAAAAATAAAAACCAGTTCATCTTCGGCAAGCATATCAAAGCGCTCACGAGCATGCTTTTTTAAGAACCTTGGATCTTTCGCCTCAAGAATTCGAACTTGTAGAATTTCAGTTGCTCTTTCATCAGCTTGCATTTTCTCGACAAGTCTACTTCGCTCTCTCTCTAGCTTCCAAAGACGAAGCAAAGTACCATCAAACAATAAAGATCCAAAAACGATTGCCGCTAAAAGTAGGAGTAGCTTTTTGGGATCATAGAGAAGGTTCTTGATTTTCTTCATAATTTTAGCATGGCACAAAAAAAGCAAAGCGAAAAGCCTTGCTACTCATTCCCATGCATCAGGCCTTAAAGAAAAGCCTTTTTGCCCCAAAAACTTGCCGTTTCACCTAGTGTTTCTTCGATACGCAAAAGTTGATTGTATTTCACAATACGCTCGCCTCGAGACAGACTCCCCGTTTTAATTTGCTCACAAGAAAGAGCTACAGATAAATCAGCAATCATATCATCTTCGGTTTCGCCACTTCGATGAGACATTACACAATGAAAACCTGCCCGATGGGCCATATTCACAGCCTCAATCGTTTCAGTGAGAGTTCCAATTTGATTGATTTTGACCAGCAATGCATTGGCTGCCTTTTTTTGTATACCCTCTGCTATTCTCTTTGGATTTGTTACAAAAAGATCATCGCCGACTAGCTGAGTATTGCCACCTTCTTTCGCTGTAAAGTCAACCCAGGCTTGCCAGTCATCTTCGGCAAAGGCATCTTCAATTGATGCAATAGGATACTTTTGCTTCCAAGAAGAATAAATATCACCCAGTTCAACAGCTGTAATTTGCTTGCCTTCCCATTGATATTTTCCATCATTATAAAACTCAGTAGAGGCAACGTCTAATGCCAAAACTACGTCTTCTCCCAACTTGTATCCGGCTGCATCGACGGCTTCTGCAATAAGAGCAAGAGCATGTTCATTGCTCTCCAAACTCGGAGCAAAACCACCTTCGTCACCAACGGCCGTTGATAGGCCACGAGAATTTAAAATCTTTTTGAGGTTTTGAAAAATTTCAGATCCACAACGAAGAGCTTCGCGAAAGCTCGTGCCCAATACTGGAGCCACCATAAATTCTTGTACATCGAGGCCATTGTTTGCATGAGCACCACCATTGAGAATATTCATCAATGGCACAGGTAAGCGATGAGCACTCATACCACCAATATATTGATAGAGTGGTAAACGACTATGAATGGCAGCAGCCTTCGCACAGGCCATAGAAATTCCTAGTATCGCATTGGCTCCATAATTGCCTTTGTTCTCAGTGCCATCGATTTGGCAAAGCTTCTGATCAATTTCAATCTGATCTGTAACATCCATTCCAAGCAGTTCTGGACCCAGTTTTTTATTTACATTTTCAACTGCTTTTAAAACCCCTTTTCCTAAATATCTCTTAGGGTCATTGTCACGTAATTCAACTGCTTCATGAGTTCCAGTTGATGCTCCTGAGGGAACAGCGGCCGAGGCATGGATTTCATCCTCGCACAAAACCTCTACTTCTAGAGTAGGGTTTCCCCTGCTATCCAAAATTTCTCTTGCATAGATTTCTCTTATTTCTGCCATGGGATTACTCCTTAGTGAAAGCTTTCTTCTCGAAGCTGCTGCTGTAAAGGCAGCTCCTTGCTGCTCTTTTGTTGAGTCTCAGAGTGTTTGGTTTTCTTTCTTATATCTTGTAGAGCCTCAATGACGTCTTTGGCAACTTTGGGATATTCTTTTTGAACATATTGCCAATCTACCCTTCGCATTGCTTCTTTGACCTGACGATCTTGCCTTCCTTGTCCAACCAGAAGAGTGATAAGTTGTTGAGCTCGTGCCATATAATCATGCAGGCGATGAATATCACCTTGCAAAAGCGAAAGTCGTGAGGAGAGTTCTTTTTCAAACTCAGAGGATGGTAGGCTTTGCTTTTGCTCTAATTCGAGCTTGGCTTTTTCTAGCTCTTGATTTTTGAGTAATAATTCTTTGTTACGGTTCTCGAGATCTTTTTGGCTTTGCTCTAGTGAGTATGCCAGATCTTGCGCAAAGTCTGGCTTCATCAAGTGGCCAGGGTCATTATCTTCAGCAAATAAACTTGCTTCAGAAGACCAGGAAATACGAATGCTGTTTCCTTGCCATTGTACACTTGCCATTCCTTTGCCCACAAAACTGGGTAAGGACTCAATTGCCGACTTCAAATACTGACTCACCAAAGGGTATTCATTTGAGGTAATAGGCAATACAAAACGAACTTCATTTTCTTCACGAACAATGTCTGCTATCGGTGGAGCAGGTGAGATAAAGTAAGACAAAAAACGATCTGGTTGTGCAAAAATATCATGAGGTTTCTGCATCATACGCAGCACTCCATCGAGCACTCCCCAAGATCTTAAGCTGGCACTTTTATGTCCTAGGTCTTCAACAAAATTCACAGACTCTTCTTTGCTGTCGATTAGAGACTCGGCCAAAGACAAAAAGTCTTCCATTTTGTCAGCTTCAAGCCAATAAGAAGGATCTCTTAAGAACTCAACAGGCTGATCTGTATGAGAATAGATTTCCTCTCGACCTATGCTCGCACGGTCTAGATAAGAAAGGACTGAATTACTGATCTTGCAACTAAACAACACCTTGAGATTTTTTAGCTTTTATTGGTAAAAATGACAAGTAGCGCTTCTCTAAGCAGCAGGTTTTTTTAAAAATCTCTCTCGAGCTATAGGAATTTTGTTGGCCTCAATTTCACCCATAAAACTTGGAAGAATTCCTGTAGGACTCAATTCTCCCTGAAGCTTACCGTCTGGACCTCTCTCTAAGCGAGGAATATGATAAATGTCTTGGCTTTGGTAGTTACCTTTTTCATCCATACCCATAACTTCTGAAATATGTGTGATTCGACGCGATCCGTCGCTGAGGCGAGAGATTTGCACAATCATGTCTACAGCTGAGGCAATTTGATGCTGAATGGCCGATTGGCTTATGGTCGACTCGGCACTCATTGCCAAAACTTCTAGGCGAACTATTGCATCAATGGGCGAGTTGGCATGAACTGTACCCAAGCAACCTTTATGGCCTGTGTTCATTGCATTGATTAGATCTAAGGCTTCGGCTCCTCGAACCTCACCGACAATAATGCGATCTGGACGCATCCGTAAACTACTCTTGAGTAGATCTTGCATAGTGACCTCACCCTTACCCTGTGGATCGGCCATTTGAGTTTCCATATACAAAACATGCTCGTATTTAATATCGAGCTCAGCAGAGTCTTCAATCACCAAGACTCTTTGCTTGGGGGGAATCTTACTGCAAAGCAAGCCGAGAAGAGTCGTCTTACCTGAACCCGTACCACCACTAACCAAAATATTCTTTCCTAAAAACATCGATGCATCTAAAAATTGAGCTCCTTCAATATTGACAGCACCCCACTTAATATACTGGCGAAAATCGATATCGGTTTTTTTAAACTTACGAATACTAATCGCTGTACCTTTGGTTATCGGCGGAATGATTGCAT
>CAZZCP010000001.1:39071-55311 GCA_964653235.1 uncultured Pseudobdellovibrionaceae bacterium
CCGAGCATCGAGCCGCGGATTGTAGCGATCAATTCGCCTTCCTACGCTTTGTGCAATGCTGTTTACAGCAGCTCGAACTGAATCTTCATCGGGAAACTTCGCATCGGTTCGATGTAGTTTTCCTCCCATCTCAACAAAAATCTCTTCATGGTGATTGATCAATATTTCAGATACATTCTCATCATAGAGATACTCTCGAACAGGATCTAAGTAATTTGCAATAGAATCAATGAAGGATTCACTCATTTAATTGTCCAATATGCTCGCCGGATTGCGAAGCATCATCTCATCTTGTTCGCCCATTATTACGATTTGTCCTTCGTGTGCAACCTCTGGACTTTGAAAGCGAAAGATACCTGCTTGTTGTGGATATATTTTAAAAGACTTGGGCTTTGCATAGTAAGTTCCATGATGTTCAGCAAAATCATCTAAGATAAAGCTAACATTTTTTGCCTTTGGATTTACATTCACAATATGAATTGTGTACTGGCGATCTTTTTGTAAACGAAGAGTGTCAGGCACAAAGCCTTTCGCTGTATTCATGATCACCAATTCCATTTTAGGACTAGATGAAGCAATACCACTTATTAAAGGCGGCTCAGCAAGCTGAATTTTTTCAGGCAAATTGATATCTTGTTTTTTTAAATCTTTGGTTCTACGGGATAAGTCAATTTCCCAATCCCCTAAGGAAATTGAGGACCAAAATACAATTAAAATCAAATAGAAGATTTTAATGTAGCGACTCCCTAGAGTGGTAATCTGCAAATTCACGTGCCACCTCCATGGCTAAAAATCCTAAAGTTGTATCATCAAACTTTTTTAACTCATTCATGAGTAACATGAGATCCCCTTGATTTCGATTTGCTGCTTGAATTGCAAGGGCAAGATTCTCTGTGTACTCAGGAATATCATTCATTGCCTGGTTCCAATCCATATCTAGAACCGGATCAATGACTCCCATATGGTAAAGGGCATCGAAGACTTCTTGTAAATCTCCCTGAAGCAAAACATCATCTTGTAAAATTTCAATTGCGGTTTTCATAAGAACTCTCCTTACAATTTCTTATCGGAGAGTTCAGAAAAGTCTTAAAAAGAGACACGTCTAGATTTTTACCTAGACCTTAGGCGAAAACCTGTACTTTAGAACATTGCCTCTAGTAGCTCATCGGTAAAATCTTCTTTTTCGATAAAAAGCTCTTTAACCGCTTCTGATAGAGCTGCATTGGCTTCATTGGTGAATTGTGTGTCAATAGAAGTTAAGTTCATGCACTTAAATGGTCCAAACTCAACACGAACATCTACCTTTGAAAATTCTCTTTTTTGCATATCAAAATCCATCGAAAAAATACGAAACTGTATTTTGCTGCCCTTAAAAAGTCGACCTATTACCGGAATGGCTCCACTCTCCAAGCTTCCTATTAGCATTGGAACAGACTGCATTTTTAAGACACAGTTTTCACTGGGCTTACTGTAGAGATTATCAAAGATACTAAAACTATATTTGCCATCTTCACCACTTAAACCTTTTAAACCTCCGTATTGGCCTAGCTCAATCCGCAGCTCTGGAGGCTTGGGCTCTTCTAAGGACTGTTGTAAATTCACCAAACTCATTGGCAAGCCTTGAGAAATTTTCGGAACAGGAATGAGTAGGTGAGTGATTGAAACTTGATCATTGGTAATGGGCTCCTCAAAGGGCATTTCTCGGCTAGCAATTCCAGTTAGAAGTTGTACCCGAAAGCTTGAATTCTTCTTTTGTAAATGTACATGAAAACTCGCACCAACAGGGTAAATAGGATATTCATGCTCGATCGATTTTGCTTGAACTGCGCGAACAGCCTGTTCTGTTAAAGCCATAAATTGGAGCCTTTGCTCAAAAATATTATCTTGTTCACGAAGATCATAACTCACTACAGGAAATTGACTCGATATTTGATCTGAAGGAATCTCTTCTTTGGGCCAAGGTAAAATGTAGGCCACAAGATATTGCGGATCAGTAGTTACAAAGTCTCTGCTCTCATTGAGAATCTCTTTTAACTCTCTCTCTAAGTCTTTGGCAAAATTTTGTAAGAAGTATTTGGATTCATCTTTTGCAAAGGACTTAGAGAGACTTGAGGTTAAATTGGGAACAAAATCTTCAATGACTCGAGCCAATCTTGCTTCGAGCCGTTTTTGCTCTTCGCTTACTGGTTTTTCAGAGTCTACAAAAAATACTACGCTATATTTGCGATCTTCAAAGTCCAATAGCTGAGGTAAATCCTGGGCTTTCAGGGACAAACAAAAAAGAAAAGAAACTAAAATTACACTCTTCATTTTACTCTCCTTCTAAAGGACATAGTCCATTGGTGTTAATAATGTCATGAAATAGAATCACTTCACTGGCTCCATTTTTGTTTTTACGAAATCTCTCACAGTCTTTTAGCCGCAATATATCCATACCCCTGCCTATTTGCTCACTGGTTAGATAAAAGCCACCGGTCTTTGCTGAAGCCTTTCTAGGAATCTGTAGATATCTGTCCTGAGCTTTACGAATATGTTTGATAAAGCTATTGTGCCTGCTCATACGTTGAAATAAATCATTGCCGATTCCAGCCTGCTCGCGAATAAATGACCAATTCAAGCTAGTACCGTCATATTCCATCAAAAAGAAGAGTAAGACTGAGGCGTGAGTATAACCAGCGGGCATTTCTGCAGGAACCTGTCCCATTTGTGTAGCAAAGTCTTGCCCAAGATCGACAGGTTTTAAGAAGTTCTCCTCGTCCATCAATTGAAAGACGTAGCCATAGTTCTCCATCCAGTCCATAATTTTCGCTAGTACAGCGTCTTGAAGTAGAATCTGTTCCATATCTTCAAAACTTCTCCACTCGCCAACCAAATCCAAACTTGGATCGGTTTCAATATCCGCTGGAGAAAATGTCTCAACAACTTGAATTCCAAGTGCCTGCAGCACTCCATTTCTTTCAGTATAAAAGGGTGTGTACATCAAAGGAAAATGCGGCCTTGGCCTAGGTATATACTCCGGATATTTCTCGCAGCGAATTCCCTCTAAAGAACAAGCCATATCATAGGCCATACCAACCAATTCAGAACAAAAAACAGTTTCATGGTCAATTGGATCCATTTTAAAATCATAGGGAATGACTCTATTCTCTAATGAGGCTTGGTTTGCCCATTGATAAATGGATTCGGCAGCAAGCTTTGCAACAAGCTTTCCACCAGATAGACCTTGCTTCACACTGGGTGAATAACGAAAAACGGCCATTCTGCCTTTTTTGTCTTTATAGTATTCGTCAAAAGATATGACTCGTACCCCAGGAAAAAGAGCTTCTATAATCCAGCTTTTCTCTTGGGAATCACGGTAATAGATAGCTACATGACTAAATTGATTATCAAGGGCACCAATTTTTCCAACAACGCTACTGATAAAATCTGTGCCCCTTGTAAGTATCAAGTCACCTGACTGCAAGTCTTGTGGAAACTGAAAGTCATGGTACTTTTGAGAAAACAATGTGAAAGGCGCAGAACCTTGCATTTTTATTGAGGCTGTTTTTGGCAATTCATAGTTTTCAACTTTTTTCTTTTGATCATATAACCACTGTGCCGACCAAAGATCTTCTCTTTCACGAAGTGCAGTCATAAAATTTCGAATCGACTGACCACACAAAAGAAAGTGATCTGCATCATTCAATAAACGATTGCGAACTAGAAATTTGTATTTCTCGCGAAGTCGCATCCGGATCGAAAACACATCTTTTATTTTTTCTTCTATTGCAGAAATATGAACTTCACCGACTGGCTTTTCAGTTAAAAGCTTTTGATTGAGATGATCAACCAAAGCTACACAATTGCTCGCATTGATTTGGTCAATATCAGAGTGATCCAAAGCAAATAATGGAGTACTAGTGATAAAGAAAAACAATAATAAAAACCGCATACCCACTCCTTTTTTTAGGAGTGAAATATAGCATTGATTGCTTTTCATTTAGAGAGATCAGGTCAAATTGTAATGTCGCAATTGCAGTTTCAAAAGCTACATTATATTTTCTTCAAGTAGCTATCACCCTTATTCATATCAGAAGGACTTTGGCAGCGTTTACTGATTGCAAGAATCATTTTGTCAATATGTCGAAACCTCTCAATGTGCAAAGAGTCTTCATGATTCCAATCTTCAAGCTCACGAGAAAACTCATCCCACAATTCATTCACATCACAACTGTAGAATTCACTTTGATTTAAAGACATAACAAACACCTCATTTATGAGGATTTGATGAGCAAATGCTATACCGAGCGAAAACGAAATCAGAAGTTCTCTGGCAAAAGATCAAGAAGGCTTTTCATTTTAACTTATAAGTTTTACATTCTAGTATGCGAAAAAGCTTTTTCTTAGTGATTGGTGGGTTTAGTTTGACCCTCGCTATTCTCGGTGTGTTTTTACCTCTTTTGCCGACCACACCTTTTCTTTTATTGAGCGTATATTGTTTTGAACGAGGTTCTGAAAGAATACACAATTTGCTTTTGGCACATTCTGTGCTTGGCCCTCCAATTCACAATTGGAAAGAGAAAAAAATCATTCGCCCAAAAGTTAAGCTCCTTGCCATTTCTATGATTTTTGCCAGTGCGATTTATATTTCTATTTTTAGTTCCATGCCCATTTTGGGTCAGTATGTGCTCTTTCTGATTCTTGCGAGCGTATCAACTTTCATACTTTGCCAAAAATCAAAATGAATTTTTTTTAAAGCTCATAGATTGCTTGATTTAAATTCGATATTTCAACAGGCTGAATTTCAAATATGAAATTATCACAAGTGGGGAATTGTGAGATTTTTTTTGTTTCTACTGTTGTTTTCGACAACTGTTTATGCCAACAACCAAATTTGTAATGTTCATCAAGCTTGTCAGTTTGAAAAAGACCTGGGCTACTGTTTAGATCGAGTGGTGATTGATGAATCCGTTCCCACACTTTGGATGACATACAGCGACTGGAACATAGTGACCCAAGAGCTAGAAAAAGGAAGAATTGTCGCAAACAGATTTCTTTCAAAAAGCTCGAATCGAGATGGACTCGTTTCTACAAATGTGTCTGTGAACAGAGCAGAAAATGGCAAATACAGTGGAGGTGTTGCCATCCAGTATGGCCAAGAAGACTACAGCTACACAATGACTTGCTCTAACTTTGTGAAACAGACCGACTAAAGGATATTTGATGCGGTCTCGGCAAGCTCTGAGCGCTCGCCTTTTCTTAAAGTTACATGAGCAGCAATAGGTGCACCTTTAAATCTTTCTACACAATAGGTAAGGCCTGAGTTAGAAGAGTCTATATAAGGATTGTCGATTTGGTAGCAATCTCCCGTAAGAATCACTTTTGTTCCTTGGCCCGCACGAGTAATAATTGTCTTGATTTCATGTGGGGTAAGGTTTTGCGCCTCATCCACAATGAGATATTGGTGCGGAATGCTTCGACCGCGAATGTAAGTCAATGGTTCGATATTGAGTAAACCCTGATTGATCAACTCTTGAGTTCTACCAGCTGCTTTCTTTTGCGATGTATCCGCACCCATAAGAAAGTCAACATTGTCAAAAATCGGCTGCATCCAAGGATTGAGCTTTTCATTCACATCTCCAGGCAAATAACCAATATCACGCCCCATAGGAAAAATAGGACGACTCACCAGCAATCTTTGAAACTTTCCCTCATCCAAAGTCAAAACCAATCCAGCAGCAAGAGCCAAAAGAGTTTTGCCCGTTCCGGCTTTACCAACCAGTGATATCAATTGAATTTCATCATTGAGAAGACAATCTAGAGCAAAACTCTGCTCCATATTGCGCGGGTTCACTCCCCAAACATTGTCATAGATTTTTAAAGGAACAACAGCTTCATCTTTTAAAGAATAGCGCCCCAAAGCCGAGTGGTTGCCCCCTGACTTGTTTTTCATCACAACGTATTCATTTGGGATCATACGAAAATTGGCAGGAACCGGAAAAAATCTTTCTGTATAAAATTGATCAATCTCTCCTGGGGTCAACTCCAATTCTCGATAACCATCATACATCTCTTCGAAATTCACATCATCGGGCTCGTAGTCTTTGGCAGGAACCCCATAAACATCGGCTTTAATTCGAAGATTAATATCTTTTGAAATTAAAAATACATTTTGTTCTTTATACTTATTGGCTAAATGAATGGCTGCGCCCAAAATACGATTGTCGGCCTTTTCACTCACCAGATCCTCTGGTACATTCTTAAAGTCTTTATCAATCATGATAAACACTCGTGAATTATTACCATTAGGTTTAACACCTTCAGTGAGAGGACCGTTTTTTCTCAACTCATCGATATATCGAGAAAACTGACGCGCATTGCGACCATTTTCACCAGTATCTCTCTTGAATCGATCAATCTCTTCAATAACAGTTACAGGTATATAGATGTCAGAGTCTTGAAACTTGAAGATTGCTTGCGCATCAAAGAGTAAAACATTTGTGTCGAGTACTACTTTCGTCGTGTTTTCCACCAGGCCTCACTTCCTATTGGGCATGGGATCCTAAGCCATCATACTTAGGACCTGGTAATTATCAGAGCCTAAAGTTTGTATTAAGTACACTAAAATTGAGGGATTTTTATGAATTTCGCTGAGCAAAAAATATTATGTTTCCCAAAAACCAGGCTTCATGAGCCTCTTTAAACCATAAAAATAGGAGAATCCCAGTAGAGTACCCATGACAAAACCACCTAAAACATCACTCGGAAAATGAACTCCCACATAGACTCTGCCATAGCCATTCAAGAGTGCAATAAAGAGAAAAACAAATGCGTATTTTCGAAACAAAAGAGCAAGAAATACAGCAACCGTCATACTGCTGAAAGCATGATTCGAAGGAAAGCTACCACTCTTAGGGCCATAACCAACTCGAACAATTGCACCCGTTTGTTCTTGAATGTGATGGGGCCTTTTTCGAAAAGCATATTCTTTAATGACACGATAAGAAAGGGCGTCGGCCAGACTGATTAAAACTGTCATACTGATTAGAACTTTGATTGCAATCCACCTTTGCTTGTAGAACCAGAAACCAAAGAGAAGGGGAACCAAACCCCAAAGCAAGATTTTATGGTGGTGAAGATTGGTAAAGTTCGAAAAAAAAGTATCTAAAATCGGATGCGTCAGTTTTTGATTGATAATACGAAAAACAGCTATGTCATAAGAAAGAAAAGACATTTACTCGACCACCGCAGTCATCGCTGCCAAGATCCAAGAATTGTAAAAGAGAAAAATAAAGAAAAAAGAAAAAGCAAGTACCAGCCTTCTCTTTTACGATTAAAGTCTCATTCATACCAATTGAAAAAAAATAGGTAAGAACAAAACTTCCAAAATAATGAAAGGCTCCTGCAAATTCTAGAAACTCTCTCTTTCGATCGTGATCAACAAGAAAAATACTCAGAACCGCCAGAATATACATGGCAACCAGAGGTAATGGTGGAGCAAACAAACCCCAATCTTCTACTTTTTTACGAATAGAAGCAGATCTCTTCATTAAAATTGGCAAAACAATATTGTGCGCAAAAATAAACAAAAATAAGATTTTACCAAAAATGAGTTTATTAAGTTTTACTCCCCCCACTTTTAAATTGTGTAGGTTGGTTTCGCCTTGAGAGTTATTCTTTGCAAAAAACTCAGAGCTTTCATGCCCAAGAACTCTTTGAAACCAACTGACTTCTTCCATTGCACCCAACAAAAAAACAAAGGCAATGCCAAGTGGCGCAAAATAATACAAAGATATCAGCTTTTTCTGGCTCTCTAACCGCAAAACCACAATCATGAGCAAAAGCAAGAAAGAAGAGCTAAATAAAAGAAATGTTGCCCACTCTAAAAAACCATCTTCTGTAATGAATTCTTGAAAGGCAGCAGGCTTGGTATAAAAAAGCAATACTCCCACTGCAATTGGGCTAAACATAAAAAAGGCATGACAAAGAGTATAATAAAGAGATGCAGGCAGCTTTTCTTTCATAGAAAGAAATTATCTTTTAATCACAAGAAGTCAATGCGAATTGGTAAAGGAGCTTTCGGTTGTTTTTGCAAGTAAAACTGCCGCCTGTTGAATCTCCGCGAAAACGATAGCTCAGCTCCATGACACTGTACTCTGGATCTTTGTAGTTCCAAGTGTGGCGCAAGCTGCATTTGTATTGAATTTTTAGCAGCCCTTGCTTCTCTGAAGAGCTGACTTTGCAATCAATTTGCTTCTCTTTTTCGGGAAGTACATTTCCACACAAAGTATCTTCAGAGTAGAGATAGGATCTTTTACTCGCATGGCTCAAAAGAACACGGGGCTTATCATCGAAAATATTCAAACGATATTGTTTGCCGTCAAATTGAGCGCTGCAGTTATGAATTTTAGCATTCGCCATAGATGCACTGAATAGGAGCACAATCACAAAGTATCTCATACTCCTAGCCTACAAGGATTACTTTATATTTGAAACCAATATATCGCCGCGGTCTGTTTGTAAACTGGCGCTAACGGTTTTCATAAACATCACAAAGTGAGAAAAGGCCTCAGAATTCATAGAGTCTTTAATAAACTGAACTCCATGTCTGTGAACTTCTTCGTCTGTGATTTCACGAACATTTCGAACTCTGACAATAAATGGCAAATAGGTATCTTTAGAGAGATAGAGTCTCATCGCAAACTCTTCCCCTTGGCGAAAGTGACCAATTTGCGATTCAAGATCCATTGCCAAGCCATCTTCTGAAATATCATAAATACTCACTTTTTGCAGACCCTTTTCAGGGATAAGAACATAAGCAGCAACAAATTCAGCGAGTATGGTTCTACGAACCTTTCTGCGCTCTTCAGAAATAGCTTCTTGGCGGCGAGCCGTCATATCTAAAAGTGGAGCAGAATTGCTCTCTGTGCTTGAAGTTTCATCTTTCAATTGCTTCTGACGGCGTGCAGTCATATCAATGACATTATTACGTGTCGACATCGTCCCTCCCCGATATATATATAAATCGGTCTAGGAATGTCTCAACTTTAGCCATTTCTTACGGTAGAAATGAAAAAAAGCCTCAAATCGAATAGAAAGGGGCTAGGAGTAAGGTATCTTTGCTGTATTTTCGCACACTTCTCTACAGCGTTCTCATTCACTTGATTCTATTTGCCAGTTTCTTGGGCCAAGATAGGGATCTTAGCACATTTAAAAAGCCCGAATTTATAGAATTCGAAGTATAACCTGCCAAATCTAAGCAAAAGCAAATGGTCCGGCAGGCTGATGCCCCTGAACTCGATCTGACCAGTAAAGCTAGGGCCCGCTTCAAGTCTAAAGAATGGCAAAGAGTACTCAAAGAACAAAAAGCTAAAAAATCAGGAATCACCGAAAACCGAAGGGCCTCCAAAAATCTCTCTCTCGAGAGTTTAAAGCCGCAAATTCGACAAAAAGATAAAGAAGGTCCTGGTTCTCAAGAAAAAGAACTCGACCTAACTGGCCTGCCCTATCAGTTTCGAAGCTTTGGCCAATCTACTCTAAGCGAGCGTATTAGTGATGACATCGACTATGGTGACTTCACCGCTCTGAATACCGACAAACATCTTTTTTATTCTTTTTACTCAAGAGTACAAGAAAGGCTCTACCCCCGGTGGGTTAGTCATATTCGCTCTAGTATCATACAACTCAATCGAACTGGTAAATCTTCGCAAATTCCTCGAGGAGAATGGATCAGTCAAATTGAGATTCATTTGGATGAAAACGGAAATTACCAACACGCCATTGTATTGAAAAGCTCAGGTTTAAAGCTTTGGGACCAAGCCGCAATCATTGCCTTTCGTCAAGGGGCTCCCTACGTGCACCCGCCCGATGAGATGATTGATGAAGATAACAGAGTTCGCCTGCGCTATAGCTTTCACGTTTTCTGGGATCCGGTTCGGTTTCGGAGCTTGCGATAATGCCCAGTCACAAAAGTCTCAACCAAAAAATTATAGCCTGTGATGCATGCCCAAGACTTCGCAGGCACTGCCAAAAGATTACCCGAGAAAAGAGAGCTTCTTACCAGGATTGGGAGTATTGGGGAAAACCTGTAGCCAATTTTGGCGCCGCCAAAGCCCGCTTTTTTATTCTTGGGCTTGCCCCTGCGGCTCATGGAGCCAATCGAACAGGGCGTATGTTTACCGGAGATCGAAGCGGTGACTGGCTTTACCGTGCCCTATTTCGCGCGGGATTTGCCAACCAAGCAACCAGTCGTTCGGTTGATGATGGCTTAATATTAAAAGATTGTGTCATTGGTGCTGTTGCCCACTGCGCTCCTCCAGATAACAAACCACTTTTAGAAGAAAAGAAAAACTGCCAGCCGTTCTTAAAAGATAGTTTTGAAGTCTATCCGATTGAAGTTCTGCTTTGCTTAGGAGGAATTGCTTGGGATGAAGCTTACAAAGTTTTTAAAGAATGGGGCTGGCTACATCACAAAAAACCGAAATTTTCTCATGGCGCTGAATATGTTCTCAAGAATGGAATTCACATATTGGGAAGCTATCACCCCAGCCAGCAGAACACCTTTACCGGACGTTTGACCGAAGAAATGTTCGACTCCATTTTTGAGCGTGCTCGAGAATTGCTTTAAATTGCATAAGCTGCTCCCTTTTATTTCACTTCGGACGTCCGTCCGAAGCAGTTAAGTATACAAAATGTTTCGTTTATTCTTTCCGAGCTTGTTAAAAATGGGATGCAGCCTCGGACAAATATACTAGATTATTGAAAGTAAAAAAAATTTCTGCCTAAAAAGAGAAATAAAAGGGAGCAGCTTATAAATTGCATGGGCGGTAAAATTTGCCTTCTGCCAAAGTGCTAGATTCTGAGCAATTGCAAGAGACTTTGAAATGAATTTGCTAACCTGTCTATATGCGAAAAAACTTACTGCTGCTACTGCTTTTACTCCCGTCTTCTGCTTGGGCAGGATTCTTAGAATTGAGTGCCCTGGGGAGCTACCGTAAGAGCAGTGTTAATGATGACAACTTCTCAGAAACCCGCAGTTTTACTGGCTCTATCGCTTGGTACTTTCTTGAGCAATCTGCCATTGAATTGAGTTATACGAAGGGCTTTGTTAAAACCCAATCTCAAGAACTCAATGGAGTGGTTTTAGAGCCTGTCACTTCGATCACAAATTTTACTATGTATGGCGCCGATATCGTTTTTTCTTTTGCTCCCCGCGATGCTTTTTTTCGCCCCTACATAAAAGGCGGAATCTCTTATCTAGAAAAGTCTCTTGAGACCGAATCGGGAGGCGTTATTTTCACTGCCGAACAAGATGGACAATTTGTAACTGGTGGAGCAGGTTTTAAGCTCAGTATCACCAAGACATTCGCCATAAAAATCGGCTATGATGTATGGCATGGTCCACTACAAGCAGAAGAGGATGAAGATGAGACGACAGACAATGCTCTTCGCGGCGGCATTACTTGGCTGTTTTAACACATCTTGCAGTCAAGTCTCCTACTATTATAGTATTGGTAAACATCAGGCCTTGTTACTTCGCTCTAAAGTAGATGTAGATCAAATTCTAAATCAAACTGATATCGATATGAAAACTCGGGAGTATCTAGAGCTGTCAAAAGAAGTTCGCATATTTGCCAAAGAAAATTTGCAACTGACTGTAGCAGACAACTATAGCGAGTTTGTTCAGCTGCCAAGAAAATATGTTAGTTATGCGGTCAATGCCTCGCCAAAATATGAATTGAAGAACTATTTGTGGTCATTTCCGATCGTCGGCAACTTGCCTTACAAGGGCTATCCATATCCTGAGCAAGCTAAGAAAGAAGCAGAAAGGCTAAAACAAGCAGGCTATGATGTTTATGTTCGTGGAGTCACTGCCTATAGTACACTTGGCTGGTTCTCTGACCCTATTCTTTCGAGTATGCTTTTGTATGAAAAACACTCCTTTGTCGATACACTCATTCATGAAAGTGTTCATGCCACACTCTACATAAAAAGCGAGGCCGATTTTAATGAACGCTTGGCCAGTTTTATTGGCACTAAAGGAGCTGAACTTTTCTATGCCCAAAAAAACAATCAAGAAGCCATCAAAGCTTTGCGAAACGAAGTCTATGATAAAAAGATTTTTTCAGCCTTTATCAAAAAAGAATTGGCTGATCTGAATCAATGGTACCAAGAAGATTTAAAAAAGCTACCCACAGAGCAATGGGATTCTCTTAAAAAATCCCGCCTAAAATCGATACAAGAAAAGTACAAAAAACTTGATCTCAAAGGTGATTCGACCTCAGGCTTTGTAAATAGAGAACTCAACAATGCAATCTTACAGCTCTACTCGACCTACAATGAGAATTTTGATTCACTTGAGATGGCCTATCAAAAACTCGGAAAAAAGCTAGATCGATTGATTGCACTGGCCAAAGAAATCGAAAACGAAGAGAGCCCCGAAGAGGCTCTCTATAAGAAAGTTAGATTAAATTGATCTTCATGGGTTGAGCTCATTGCTTCTATCTAGATCTTTGAAAAATTGATCTATTTGAGGTCTAATTTTTTGACACTCTAGAAAATATTTCTATAGCAATTCATAAGCGAATTCAAACTGCATACTTTATGTTAAATATAAAAAATGCTTAAGTTTTCTTTCTTGGTACTTTTAGCAGTCCCTATGTATAGTTCAGCAGCCACGAACTGCCTAGACCTTATGACCGGCGCGAAAGCAAAAAGTATTTTGGATTCTTTAGACCCGCAAATCAGTTTGGCAATATCCAATCGAAATTTAGAAATGCTAAGCAAGCAGCAAAAACCCATCGCGAAAAAGCTGATAGAGTTTATTCATGACTTTTCGGGTATTCGTGTTTTTCTTGGAGAATTTCAAATGGAATTTATTGTTTTTTTAAAAGAAAAATATCCAGAACTCAGTGAAAGCCCCGTTGCCAGAAAATCTTATCCCAATGAACAAATTCCAGGAACTCTTAGAAGATCTTTTGTAGAGTTTGCCGATAGCGCAGCCCACAACTCAGGCTTTCGTTATGTCGCAAGTATTAGAGAGGTTTTAGACAACTCTGAATTTTTCATGATGATTCGCGATCAATTTATATGGCGAGATAATTTTACTGCTTTTTCATCTGCATCTCATGGTGCTGATACTCACTTAATTATGTGGATTTACTTGATTCGTCGGCTTTCTAAAGAGTTTGGAAAAGAGACTGCATTGGATTTCTACTCTTCACTGGCAGGAACTCCGGAAGGACAAGCTTTTTGGAGACATATTTTAGACAATATGGATTCTGCAAAATCGATCTCCTCTCCTGGGATCCAATTTCGAGTTTTCAGCTTTTATTTACCAGTACAATAGCAAAAGAAGGCCTAAAGCCACCCCATTTGCTAAAGCTTCTTAGCTGCTCCCTTTTATTTCACTTTTTTCCCTGAATTCAATCGCAATTTTAATGATCTAGAATACTCATCCGAAAATGTACCAAATTTTCAAGAATCTCGGACAAGCTATACTAAAGGTTTTAAGTACTTAGACACTCTCGGACGGACGTCCGAAGTGAAATAAAAGGGAGCAGCTAAAGTTTATTAGCGATACATACGCCGTGAACGACTTTGATACCTGACATCATTATCCGCTTTTTTTTGCGATTCTTTCTTGGCTGAAATCTTCTCTTGAGCAGACTCCAGGCGATGCTTTTCGATCGAATTCTCTTTAGCAAAAAGAGAAAATGAGAAAAGAAATGCTGCGGTAATAAGAGCTCTGATCATAGTCCCCCCTCTCTACAGATAAGAGTAAGGTAAGAGTCAAAAAGGTTAAAAATATTTCAAAAAATATTAAGTTGTGTTGAGGTTTCATCTTCTAATAAGACCTAGACAAAAGCATTGCGTGCCTAAGTTCTGCTAAAAACCAAAGGCGAGTTTTTTTCAATTCAAGATGGTTTTGAATCCGTTTTTGCTACACTGATACAAAGAGGTAAAATATGAAGTTTTTGGTTTTCTTATCTGTCTGCCTAATTGGAAATATAGCATTTGCTCAAAAATTTGCTCCCAAGGGAATCAATGGATCTGTTGGCGTTGGCTTTACAGAATTTGATGTAAAGGCTCCGAATGATCTAGAATTTGAATTTGATGATGGCCAATTCGCCTATATTGGCGGTGAAAAAGGCTTTGGATCACACTTTTACCTTACGATTTCTCTTCAATATATGACCACAGATGGCGAGACCAATTATGATTACACCTCAGTCTCTGGCAACGAGCGCTACCAAGCAAATGATATCAATTTTGAAGCTGATTTTTTTCAAGTTGGATTGGGTTTAAAGTTTAAACTGATCGACAATTATTGGTTTCGCCCCTATGTAGAGGGCGGCGGACTCGGCGGGTTCTTTCAAATCAAATACTCTGACACGCAAGAGATTGAAGATGCAAACCCATCATTGTCAGGAGATTTTGACACAGAAGATTCTTTAATAGACTTTGGTTATTACTATGAAGGTGGTATTGAAATTGCCTTTTCTGATGCTTGGGGAGTTAAACTCGCAGCGCGCTTTATTGAGAGTCGAACCAAAGAACTAGAAACTCTCGATGACAGCGAGATTGAGTACTCGAGCAATGTCTATTACTTTGCTCTACTTAAGGCTTTTTAGTGGAAGCCATTCTTGATTTTAAATTCGTTAAAATTTCTTGTTTCACTACCAGGTAGCGAGCCAGTTGCTCTGGCGAAAAGATCTTACGAAGGCTATCAAGTTCTTTCTTTTGACAAGCCATATGTTGATCTAGATGGGTTTCATACTCACTGATGTGAGCTTGAATTTCACGCTCATTGGCATTTCGCATTTTGGCAATGCTATCTTGCATCTTTTCAGCCGCATCATGCTTTTCTATACCAAGTTGATGCACAATTTTAGAAAACTTCGCTTCGGTTTGTGCGTCTAGTTTGAGTTCTTCACTGACCTTCCAAATAAAAAGGTCTTGTATGCGCTTTTGCTGCTTACTAATATCAGCACGTACCAAACCGCATGATGCAATCAAAAAAAGAATCCAAAATTTTCTCATGAGCCCCTCGGTTCTTACTGAACCAATTGATCAAATAGCTGCCGCGCTTCTTGATCGCTTAAATTCTCCATTTCATTTTCAAGTGAACCAAATGCCAAGCTTTCTTCACTTTCAGCATTAATAATTGTATTCGAGAAACCTTGTACATCTCGAGCAGAACTATCTAAAAGCCATTCAGTACCATTGAGCTTGGCAAATCTTGTACTTTCATCCTCACCCTGATTTAACAACGAGAAATAACTAATTCCAATTAATAATAAAGTAATACTGGCAGCCATAGAAAGCTGCCAAGAACTGCGAGATAGCCAAATACGAACAGAACTCTCGGGTTTGGTTTGTTCAATTTTTTGCATAATTTGGTTTTGCAATTTTTGATAATAAAGATCGTCTTTCGGAATCTCGGTGCTTTCACTTTGTTTACAAGCCTTGCGGATTCCTTTGAGTTCACCAACAAGTTTTTGTGCATCCTTGTCTTCAGAAAGAATCAATTCATAGTCTTTTTGTAGTGACTCTTCGAGTTCTTTCTCAAGAAAATCGACCCAAGCCTTGTCTTTACCTTGTCCCATCGCTACTCCAATTGCTGATGTACTTGTACCTCTAAATTATCTACCTCTAAATGTTGCAACCAGGCTTTTAAAGAAGATTCTGATTGCATACTCTCCCTTAGCTTCATCAAAGCATGTCGATAATTGGCTTTTGCCGTATCGTAGGGACAGTCCATAATATGAGCTATCTCTTTAAAGCTCAAATCTTCAAAAATCCGCAGAATAAGAGCTGTTTTTTGTTTTTCAGGAAGAAGTTCTACTTCTTCTTGAATTCGCTTCTTCACTGCTTCATGCAACAAAGCGCTTTCGGCTTCAGCTGCGACCGGAATCTGAACCTGGTCCATTTGCAAATGATCTGATTTTTCAGACCGCAAACGGTTCTTTGCAGTATTGATTGCGATTCTATAGACCCAACTTTTAAAAGAGGAGCGCCCCTCGAAAAGCTCGATTTTTTGAAAAGCCTTAACAAAGCTCTCCTGAACCACATCTTCTGCAGCATCCAGATCTTTACAGAATCTCAATGCAAGTCGAAGTAGACTGCGCTGGTGCCGACCCACAAGTTCTGCAAAAGCCTTGTGGTTTCCAGCCTTTACTTCTTCAACCAGAACGATATCTGCCTGCATTTGCTGTCACCACTCCTTAGACTCGACCAATGTCGATTTCGGTTAATGGGG
>CAZZCP010000001.1:55321-71543 GCA_964653235.1 uncultured Pseudobdellovibrionaceae bacterium
GGGGGGATAGATTTTTTTTAGACAAATAGAATTGGGTAGCCCCCCCTTACGAGGCGAGTTTGATTGTATCAAAATGATGCATCTTGTAAAGTAATTTCAACAAAAATCTCCATTCTCTGCTCAAATGCTTTTATTTTCGAATTCGAAGCTCATCGCCCCGCTCCACAACAACAATGGGGTCAATAAGGTCTCCCCTTCGATATTGAGTTGGCTCTTGGCGCTTGCTGAGAAAAGTCAAAAACCTTCTGTTTTCATCAAAACACAACATCTGCTTTTGTTTTCCCTTTTGCTTCAATGGATCACCAATAAATCTCCATTTGTTTTGGTGGTGATTTTCTTCAGATCGACTCAAAAGCAAATAAGAAAAGGCTATTTCTTGATTTTTAATCGGCAAATAGCTCTCAATTTCTTTAAACCAATTGGGCATATCCCAAGTTAACTTCATATGACACCAATCTTTTTTGGAATTCAGCAAAAGAGGACAAGCTTTTTGATGGGTACAAGGAGCAAGAACCCGAAAACCTTGATCAATAGCATTTGAACGAAACTCCTGCAGTCGTCTAGAGTCTTCTTTGGTAGACGGCTCTACAATAAGAAGATGAGAAAATTCATACAACCAACTTGGAAATGTTTTTAGTTCTGTCATCGAATAGGAAGCCAGCAAAACAGACTCTCTGCTTAATTCTGAAAGCTCTACAAACTGAGTTATTCTATTACCTTTATGCTTAAAACAGATTTTTTGCGCCACTGTAGAACTTTCTACAGAAAAAGTTTGGATCTCAGGCCATATCTTTTTCGCAGCAGTACTGCCCGCAGCAAGACCGGCTCCAAAATCAGAAATTGATTTTGGCTGAAAACGAATTTCTTTCATTGCCGAATAAATTCGTACACTATTGAGTAAATCATAGTAGTGAAGATAAGCCGTTTGCGCTCTTCGGTCTTGCCAAGGAGTCTTTGCATCAGGGTTTTTTATATAATAATCAGATAACCAGAGCACTGAATTTGCAATTTCTTTCGGGCTGAGCGTGAAATCAAAATGATATTCGACTTTGAAATCAGAGTGTTGAAACTTGGTTCTTTCCATTCTGCTTTGATTTGTAAGAGGCTTTGTCTGCTTTTTCAAACAAATCTTCCCAGCTTTCCATTCCTGGCTCTAAACATGAAACTCCTGCCGAAATAGTCACTTCTAAAAGCTGCCCATCAAAGACAAAGTTGTGATTCTCGATGGCCTGCCTCAATCGCTCTGCAAGCTCAATGGCAATGTTCAAATCTCCACCGGTTATCAAGATCGTAAACTCTTCTCCACCATAACGACTAAAATAATCTGAAGGACGAAGTTTGCTCTTCACTACAGATGCCAACTCTCGAAGAACATAATCTCCTGCTTGGTGTCCATAGGTATCGTTTACTTTCTTAAAATTATCGAGATCAAAGACAATCAAAGAGAGATTGACCTTTGTGATCGAAGCCTTTTTAAAGATTTCAGAGATTTTGTTTAAAAAAGCCCTTTTATTGTAAATTTGCGTTAACGGATCGACATGACTTCTTTCATAGGACTCTTTTACTGAGGCCGACTCAATATTGCCCTCTTCAAGATACTTAAAAATAACATTACCCATTTTAACTTGTTGATTATCAATCAAAGAAGCAACTTCACCTTTACTTAGTTTTTTGCCACCCACCTCAGTACCATTGGAGGAACCCAAATCTTCAATACTAATAGAGTCTCCCATTACACGAATCATCGCATGCTTTCTTGAAATACTGCGATCATCAATACAAATATTCGATTCTGCGAGCCTACCTATTAGGATTTCATTTCTCTCCAAATTCCACTGTTTACCAACCAAGTTTAAAGGTCCCATCAATAAGACCAAGCTAGGCGGAATGGTTGAAGCTTCTGCCATTTTCAGACGAAAAGTTTCACTTGGAACAACATTGGTCTTCTCTGTGTTGTCAGTATTATCGCTGTCGTTGTCTTTATCTTTACTCATCACAATTATTATAATGTAAATTCAAAGCTAGGCAATGACTACATCTTCTTCAATTCTATGATATCCGTGCCATTCTTTGAGTCTGCCCCGTGGTCTAGGAGCACTCCCATCTTCGGGCTCAATATATTCAATGAGCACATAGGTCAATTTGGTGATTTTACCAAGTGAAGACGTATCTAAGGAAGTCACTTCTGTCCAGGTTCCAGTGTTGAAATATTCTTTATTCGTACCCCACTTACGATATTGATACACATGGGAGTGACCAAAGACGACTGTGTGAACTCTCTCGTCATTGAGTATTTTGCGGGCAGCACTGCTAAGGTCTGGAAAAATAGCTCCCTCTATAAATATCTTAAATAGTTGTTTAATGCTCCAAGCTTTTCGTGAGTCTTTGTAGATCGCAGCCTGCAAGAAATACCAAAAAAGTTTACTCAATGCTTTAAGTAAAAACCATGTATCAAAAAACAAACCCCACCTTAGAAAGTTATAAAAAGGTCTGACTTTATCAATATGCGGATTTTGCTGCTTTAATTTCATGACATAGTCGATAAAAAAATGTGAGCCAAAGGGTAAATTTAAAATTGGTTCCGGCAGGTTTTTTTTAAGAAAAAACTTTTTGGGGTCAAATCGATTGGCAGCTTCATACATATGTCCATGCTCAATATGAACACCATCAAAATAGTAAACCATATTCTTATAATTTACTTCTGTACCCAAGACATCATTCAGATATTCACGAGTTTTTGCCCACAACATTCCTTGATCATGATTTCCAACAATATATGTGATTCGGTGATTCGGGCGAGAAGCAAAGTGACTCATTGCTTGAAAGACTTCTGGATGCCCCTTCACAATTACTTCTAATTTAAACAAAGAGATGCTTTCAGTGATTGCAGTAAGGTGGTGTCCTTTATAGTTGGTTTGGATAAAGTTCAGAAAATCGCCGTTGATAATCAGTTCAACATCATGATTTACGTACTCACCCGAAGAATAGTAGTGGAGAAATTCTTTGAATTTTTCATCAAAATGAAACTCTTCCAAAGGGTTGGTTGTACCGTCTGGAAGCATTTTTCCTTCACTCAAATGAAAGTCACTGACGACTACTTTGATATTTTTCATTAGCTCGCAATAAAAACAATGTTTCGACTTTTGTTTTTTCCATAATACATTGCCTGATCGGCAAGCTCAATGACATCTTCTTTGGTTTTTGCATGCTCAGGATAACAGGCAATACCTATACTTAGAGTAATTTTTACTTTCCGATCTGCCAATTCAAATGTTGTATCTTCTACCTGTTTTCGAATTCTTTCTGCCACAGTTTGAGCAATAGAAGCATCAGAGTCGGTAAGAATAATAAGATATTCATCACCACCATAGCGAAAACCATAATCAATATTTCGAATATTTTGTTTGATTATTTTGCCTAATTCAATCAAGATTTTTGAGCCAATGATATGGCCTTTGTTGTCATTTACTTTTTTAAAGTGATCAATATCCATAAATAGTACTGAAAAACAACTACTCTTGTATTGGGCCCGTTCAATGGATTGATCTAAAGCAGTAGCCAAATACCTTTGATTGTAGAGCTCTGTAAGATCATCAATGAAAGTTAAATCTCTTTCTTTTGAGTATTTCACAGAAGCAGAATAGGAGAAATTAAAAAAGTCTTGGAGACACTCAAAGAGCTTTAAATGAAAGGGACTGTCCCACTGTGTTGGGTTAACAATCATAAACTGCCCGAGGATTTCTCCTTTATATAAAATAGGAAAGAGAATAAATTTTTCTTTATCTGTGTACAAACAAAGCGGTGTTTCCGCAGATTCCCAAGCCTGTTCATCGGCTGAGTTAAGCTCTCGAATCTGTTCTGATAACTCAGATACAGATATAGGTTGAATCGAAGGCACGCCCTTTCTATCAATACCTCGACCTCGATTTCTATGCGAAGAATCAATACTTCGAATTTTCCACATTTCATTCATATAGTGTTCAAACTCAGATAACTCTAACCAAAGTACATTTTGAGCTCCCACCAGATCAGCAAGTAGGTGTAATGTGCTGGCAATAAAATCATGAAAATAAAGTGATTGGAACTCTTTCTGAGCCAAAGATTGAACCTCAAGAAAGGCACTCAATATTTTGTTTTTAAGTTCTAATTCCTGACGTTTAAAAAACTCTAAAATCTCTGCTAATTTTTCATCCGAATACGAACAGTCAACAAAATGTAAAGTGTAATGATTCAAAAAGATATCAGGGAAGTTTTCACCAAAAAACACAATGGGTATATTCATTTTATTTTCTAAAAATTGGTACCAAACAGAATCTTCTTTTAATCCTTTTGTTACAAGAAAAATTGAGCTTACTCTAGCCTCAAAATAAGCATCTTCAAGCTCTTGAATCGACTTAGGAACAAAGAGTTCATAACCTAAGGCATCAAACTCAACACAAAAGTCTTCTGTATCTTCTTTGTAAGCTCCTAATACTGCTAGCTGACTCATTTATGCAGATTCCTTCTTTTTTGCATCTTGACTTTCATCACCGTCGAGTAGAGACAAGGCTAAACGAAGTGCTTTCACAGATTTGCGCATCCGCTCTTGCCCCTCCTCTAAATCTCTGTTGAGACTATTGCCTTTTCTTTTATAGTTATCTACCTCAAACAAAATCTCATCTAAATTTCTTTTTAAATCTAATATCAACTCATCTTTACTGCGAATAATTGCGGCGTTTTCTAATCTGACTAATTCAAGTCTATTTTCAAGCTCTCTTTCACGAACTCGAACCTTTTTAAGATCTGACTGAAGTCGTAACTCTAGAGATTCAATTTGATTCTTTAGGTCTTTCATTTGCTTTTGCTTACTGTTGAGCTTTGCCACTAAAACTTGCTTTTCATCTCCCAGTGCAGCTTCAACTTCTTTACTTTTTCGCTCTAAGTTTTCAAGCTTTGCCTCGAGCTCCTCATTACTATCTTGCAAAACACGACCTGCAGCGATTAATTCCGAATTTTCATTGTGGAGGTTTGCCAGTTCTTCTTCTAATTGAGTGATTCTTTCTTGAGCTACTCTTAAATTTTCTACCTGATCGAGTCTATTTTGGTGCACATAGTTTTTTCTATCTTTCTTTCCGTGAAAGATTTTACCGAATTTTGTCTTTAAACTTTCAATCTTATCATCTTCTTCTTGATAAACTTTTTCTTGAACCTCTTGTTCTTCAATAGCAGCTTCTTGAACCTCATGCTTTTGATTGCCTTTTGCTTGAGCCACTTCTTCTGTTGAAGGAATAAGGATCGTTGGCAAATCCTCATTTACTATTGCAGTTGCGACTTCACTTTTGGGTTTCGCCTCAGAAACAATATAGGTCGAATCTTCTTCTTGCCGATCGACAATAGAATCTTTTTTTTCTTCATCGATCAAAAGATCGACGAAATTCTTTTTGATTTTGTCTTTATCATCCTTCTTCGACATCGTAATCTTATCGGAACTCTAGGCTCAAGATTCAATAGTATCTACTCGATTTTGCTAGGTTTTTTAGAAAAGATAGAAAAAAATTATGACTTAGGTCGCTGGCAAGGCACGAAAGTCTTGCCCGAACATCCGCTCAGGTCGACCTTGGTAGTGTGAAGTTAACTGTCCACAAGCTGCATAAATATCTCTACCCATAGTCTTGCGAATAATTGTGTGAAAACCATGTTTCATCAAACGCTTTTGAAAGCGCAAAACTTGTGTGTCATTCGGTCGAGTAAAATCAGAGCCGGGGTGTTCGTTAAATGGAATCAAATTGATTTTACAGGGCAGTCCCTTCAATAATTTTTTCAACCGATCTGCATCTTCTATTCTATCTGTAACATCTTTTAACAAAACATATTCTAGAGTGACTCGATCTTTAGTTACCAAGGTATACTCTCTACAAGAAACAAGTAGTTCTTCAAGAGGCCATCTTTTATTAATGGGCATAACATAATCTCGAATTTCATCATTACTTGCATTTAAGCTTACTGCTAAACGAACTTTATTTTGCCAGATTTTTGGCATTTCAGGAACAATACCAGAAGTAGAAACTGTGGTTTTTTTACGACTGATATTGTAACCAAAATCATGGCTTAAAATATCAATACTCTTAAAAACAGCATCACTGTTATCTAAAGGCTCCCCCATACCCATAAAAACAATATTAGTGATTTCTCGATCTTCATTTCTTAAAGAGTCATGAGCGACCACAAACTGACCTACTATCTCTCCGGCACTCAATCTTCGCTTCAATTTTTGTTTTCCCGTATAACAAAACTTACAAGCCATATTGCAGCCGACTTCAGAAGACAAACAAATGGTCATCCTGTTGTCAGAGGGAATAAGAACACATTCTGCGGTTTTACCAGCAAAAGAGAATAAAAATTTTCGAGTACCATCGACAGAATCAAACTGCTGTAGTACTTGCGGCAAAGCAAATTCAAACTTTTCAGTGAGCTCTTCACGAAGCTGTTTAGAGAGATTACTCATATCGCAAAAGTCTTGAACTCGATGCTGGTAGACCCATTTGAAAATCTGCTCCGCGCGATACTTTTCTTTTCCGAATGAAGTTAGTTCAGACTGAAGATCCGATAGACTGTAATCAAAGAAATTCAACATGGTCGAAGACTAAAGATTTAGGCCAGTGGCGTCAAGAATTAATGCCTTTGCATCCAGTCTCGCAACTCATCGATAGTGCAAGGTACACAACCCACCTTTCCTACAACTACACCAGCTGCGTAATTGGCTAAAATACAAGAAGAAATTAGATCCATTCCCGATGCCCATGCAAGAGCCAGAGAAGCAATGACAGTATCCCCAGCGCCAGTAACATCATAAACCTGTCTAGCAAATGTAGGTATATGGTAGATTTTACCCTCTTGAAACAAGCTCATGCCCTCTTTCGAGCGAGTAATAACCAATTTCTCTGAACCCAAATGATTTAAAATCTCATCGCCAACCTCAGACATACTTTCACTGACATTTCGTAGATCATCTATGGGCAACTGGCTCAACTGGATGGCTTCTTTTGCATTTGGGGTCATCAAATCAGCCCCGCGGTAATAATGAATTGGAGTGCTCGCATGTGGGTCGACCAGAATTTTTACATTTTCTTTTTTAGCTAAGGCAATGACTTTTTGAATCAGCCCTTCACTTAAAACGCCTTTTGCATAGTCTTGCAGTATCACCGCATCGACATTGGGCAATTTTTCTTGAATGGCTCGAAAAAGTTTAGCCTCTACTTCTTGCTTTAAAAACTTTTTCTTTTCATAGTCGACCCGTACGATATGATGCATTTCTGACATCACTCGCACTTTACGAGTGGTTGGTCTGCTCTCATCTATGATCAAATAATTAGAATCGACTTCAGCCTCTCGCAAAAGAGCAAACAAATCTTTGGCGCAGCCATCATCACCACAAATAGAGAAAAGCAATGGGTTCCCTCCCAAAGCTTTGATATTTTGCGCTACATTTGTAGATAGTCCCAATCTTTTTTCTTCAGTTTGGACTTCAAGAATTGGAACGGGTGCCTCTGGGCTAATTCTGCGCACACTCCCATTGACGTACTCATCAACACCAACATCACCTATAACAAGCACATTGGTCGTTTCAAAATTCTTAAGGTCTTCTAGAATTTTATCGGTATAAATTTTAGGATCTAAGGTTTCCACTTATAAAATGAATCATTTTTTTTAAATGCTGACCAACCTTGATATGTCGCATTAACTAATGAGTTTTCAAAAGCAGCCTTTTGCTCTTGCCTTGCTTTAAAACAAGAGTAGTCTGAAATATGAATCAGGAGAAGAAATGGAAAATCTATACGAAGGCGAGTTTTATCGAAATACGATATCAACTCTCGAGAGAGTCGGTAAGATTGCTGAGATTGATACTAATATTATGGAACGGGTCAAGTACCCAAAAAGGTCTCTGGTAGTAAGCGTACCAGTACGGATGGATGATCGAAGTGTACAAGTCTTTCAAGGCTATCGAGTGCAACACAGCCAAGCGCTCGGCCCCTGTAAAGGCGGTATTCGCTATCACCAAAGTGTGAATTTAAGTGAAGTAACAGCTCTTGCAACTTTAATGACATTTAAAAATGCCCTTTTAAATCTCCCTCTTGGTGGTGCCAAAGGCGGTATCGCTGTCGACCCGACAAAACTTTCTAAAACCGAGAAACAAAATTTAACTCGTCGATACACTACAGAGATTGCTCCTTTTATTGGGGCAAGTTCTGATATTCCTGCACCCGACATTGGAACCGACGCGCAAACCATGGCATGGTTTATGGATACTTTTTCACAACAAGTAGGCTACTCTGTACCTGGTATAGTCACTGGTAAACCGTTATCGATTGGCGGCTCCTTAGGACGAGTCGGTGCTACCGGACTAGGAGCCATATTTTGTTTAGAAGAAGCTCTGAAACGACGCCACGAAAAAATGGTGAACACTCGATTGGTGGTTCAAGGCTTCGGAAATGTGGGATCCCACGCGGCACTCTACGCCCATGAAAAAGGAGCAAAGGTGATTGCAGTTAGCGATGTTCACGGCGGAATTTTTAATGGTGATGGACTGCATATACCTGCTTTGATTGAGCACTATAGAACCGAACGAAGTCTTGCTGGTTTTGCTCATGGTGAAGAGATATCTAATGAGGACTTACTTTCTCTTGAAACAGATGCCTTGTTACCCGCCGCTTTGGATGGGGTCATACATGAAGGCAATTATAAAGAGGTTCGCGCTAAAATGATTATCGAGGGTGCCAACGGCCCTGTAACACCTGAAGCGAGTGAGGAGCTATTTAAATTGGGCGTAGACGTGGTTCCCGATATTTTGGCAAATGGTGGTGGGGTTATTGTTTCTTACTTTGAATGGGTGCAAGGTATTGCAGCCTATTTTTGGGATGAAGAAGAAGTGAATCATAAGCTCAAATTAATCATCACCAAAGCTTTTGATAATGCATGGGAGTTAACCCGAGAATACAAACAAGATATGCGAACTTCTGCTTTGGTTCTAGCAATGAAAAGAGTTGAAAAAGCAATGTTGCTCCGAGGGCTTTACCCCAGATAAGTTCATGACATCTGATTGACAATCCGCTAGCCTGTTCTTTATGAAAAGGCCTACCTGGATACCTGTAGTCACGGCATTGATTCGTAAAGATCAAAAGATACTTTTGGGACAGCGTCCCGAAGGTTTGACCTTAGCAGGACAGTGGGAGTTTCCTGGTGGCAAACTCGAACTGGGAGAAAGCCCTCGAGAAGCCCTTCATCGAGAATTAAAAGAAGAGCTTGGTATTGATGCCAAGATTGGTGATCTTCGAATTGCCAATAGCCACACATTTGGAGACAAAGGAATATTAATTTTGTTTTTTGATGTTTTCTATTGGAAGGGGGAACCTAAAAATCTCCATCACACCCAACTGGAGTGGGTCGACGTAAATGAAATCCCTGAACGTGAAATTCCCGACACCAATCGAAAAATGATTGATGAAATTATGGAAATTTTAAAAGATTAATTGTGGCTAAGATTTACTTGTGCAGCGAACATTTTCCCAATAATGATACATGGCAATCTTTTGCTCATCTTAACCTGAGCCGATTGCTCTCTGAGCAAGGACACGATGTGTCCTACCTATGCTATCAAAGTCCGGATCAAGTTTCAGAACTGCCTAAAAAAGTAAAACTGCTGCAAGCCTTTTCCAGAAAAAAAACAGACTTGAGTTCTTTGGGCTTTCTCACTCATATTTTGCAAGAGAGAGGGAGTGTATTTCACTTTCTAGACCCAAACTTAAATCACAAATGGTTACATCCTTTCTCAATGCTAGCCAGTATCAGTTGTATGCAAAACACCAATCTCATATCTTTTTTTGATGTACCTGACAAAAAACAATGGCGTAGTTTGCGAAGCTTTCTCCCTCTTATTCACGCTTGCAGCTTTAACTTCACGCGATTTCCTGAGGTACAAAAAATTCAAGCTAGTTTTTCCAAGGCCATCCAGATTTTTCCCCTTTTGCCAGCTCCAGGAGAAGGAATTGAGTTAAAAGCTAAAAATAGAGATCTCTTTCTAATTCCGGGCAATGTTGATCGTTTGATCTTGGATGATCAACAAATTACTTATTGGCAAAGATTGGCCAAAGCCTTTCCTGCAACCGATTTTTTAATTTTAGGAAATTGGGGCCAAATGAGTTCTGCTGACAGAAAGCTCTTTTGGCGACGACTTGAATCCTTTCAACTTGCAGATAGGCTTCAAGTTTTAGGAAAGAACAAGCCTATCGAAATTTTGGGTGATATTTCACTCGCTAGAGCGCTCTTGTTTTTTGGCTTAAAGAACTACGAAAGCTCTGATTTTTACCTTCAGAGCTATGCTGAAATGCACTCTGTTCCTTGTCTTTATTCGTATTGGGACAAAAATCTTCTGCAAGACTGCTACCAAAGCGAAAATCTATTTTCTATCGATGACTTTTTAGAAGGAAATACTTCTCTTACATACGAGAGCAATCGCTACAAAGATCTTACTAGTAATCATCTGAATCGAATTTACGCTGCTCATTAATTCACTTGTACTTTATATAAAAGCTTCGTAGAGAATTCCCATGCGTTATATTGTATTGCTCCTATGGACAAGTCCCCTGTTTGCAGACTACCTGAGCTTTTCAGAAACCAGTTTTGGAAACGCGAAAAGACTGGCCCTAGCATCTATTCGTGCTGTCGATCAAAGTGATGCTAGCGCGGTTTATTATATGCCCTCTATATTGTCTTTTTCTCCTCATTGGGGACAAATGCAAATCGATGCTGTTTGGACAGAAAAAGAACTTCTAGATGTCGATGCACAAAATGGCCGAGATGGAAGTGAATACGGGGTCTACAATTACTCAAGCTTTCTAGCTTTTGGCGACTTTATCATTGGACTGAGCTTCTTGAACTCACACATCGAAGAGTTTGATTTTATTTCAAGTCGCTCCGGAGATACTGAAATACGAAAGTTGAGTTTTTTACATGAAAAAAAAGTATTTAGCCTTTCATACCAAATCTCTGAACAATGGAGCCTTGCTCTCGGGGTAAGTCAAAATCTCTATAGCCTTCAATATCAGTTTCAATCTAGTAATGCTTTACAACAACCCATCGATATTGAAAAATCTGACAATTCTTTCAGCTGGATAGCATCTACTAGTTTTCTCGCATCTGAATCTTTAAGCCTACACTTATTTTATGAACCCTCCTTTACGATGGAAATAGATACTTCTGAAAATGTTAATATTCCAGATCCAGGTTTTTTTCAAAATGCATACCAACCAGAGATATGGTCACTCAATGCGATCTTCACACCTCTTTTATCACTTAAGTTGTTTTTATCTGTCGAATGGTTGAAGTTGCCTCAAAACCCAAGTATAATAAGCTCTTATTCGGTGGCTAGCTCTGACTTTCTTCAGTTTCAAAACAATGCTCTGCAATGGAGACTCGCTAGTGCTTACTCTGTAAACTGGAATGATACTCTAAAAAGTGAGTTTTTTATTGGTAGCTTTCAAGAGGTAGTTCAGAGAGAGGCTGTAAAAACAAGCCAACACTATAGCTTTGGTTCAAGTATCTCTCTTCAAAGTTTACGTCTCAGTGTAGGGGCTGATCATTCTGCATTTGCTGGGGCTTATCAAGTTAGCCTGGATTACTCTATAGATTCACTTTTTTAATACCCTTTTTTAAAGAAATATCTATACTTTAGGCATGAGACGCAAACCTCTTCCGAGTCATTTACATATCTGCCTCATCGCAAAAAAATTTCCTCTTGTTGCCCAAGCAGCTCACCACAGTTATTTGTTTCATATTGCTAGAGGACTTGTTGAAAAAGGTCATCGAGTTCATGTGATTTCGGCCCACCATCCACAAAAAATTCGCTATTTAGAAAAAGATGGTGTCCGTATTGATTTTTTAAATGCGCAGGCGCAAATCGATGAAAGCCGCTACCCTTTTCAAGTAAAAGAAAAGTTTCAGCAGCTACACTACAAAGACGCCTTTCATCTCATTCACTGCGTAGACAATACTGGCTCTAAGATTATTCAGAGCAAGAGCGAGTTTCGCCTTGCCAGCGTTCTTGATGTCGAAGCCACTCGACTAGCTCAAATTTTCTCGATTATGGGAAGTAAGCAAGACACTCCTTTAAGTGCACTTCGAACAGCCATTGCGGTAAGCTATAAATTTTTAAAAAGCTACTTTGGAGGAGATAAGGCTCTACTCAACAAAGCAGATGGGGTCATTGTGAGTAGTCCGCAACAAAGATTGGCCTTAGAGCGATACTATCTTTATCCTGATAGTCGTATATTCACCATTGCTTATGGAATTGTACTTGCAAATCGAGATCCATCAGAAAAGGCCAAAGAGTATTTAGAAAAACTAAAACTTCCTGATCGAGGATTTAAAATTGTATCCATTTCTGATATGACAGAGATGACTGAGATCATTCATCTTTTCGACTCATTTGAAAAAGTTGTGATCAAAAAGCCAAATACACGCTTGATTATTATTGGCAATGGTCCTTTTCGTGAACAAGTTGAATATGAGATGCTCAATCGAGTTTTAGGTAGTAAAGTCATTCTCTTGGGCTCAATAAAAAATATTGAGATACCTGAATATATCGGACTTGCCGAAATTTTTATCAATATTAGTTCAAGAACCACAGGATTTGAAGCAAGCGTTTTAGAGGCAATGTCACAAAAAAAGATCATCATAGCTTCAGAGATGAGTGCTCTTTCGACTTTAATTGAAGATCATGTAGATGGATTTTTAGTTCGCCCTGCTGATATTCAAAGTATTAGCAACCTTATTCTACAAATCATCAACCGACAGATTTCGACTCAAAACATGGGTGAAGCAGCAAGGCAGAAGGTCTTAAAATTTGCAGATCCAAATAAGATGATTAATGATAGTATTGATGCATATTATTCAGTACTAAAAAGGACAAAATACTACAACTAGGACTTCATGGAAGAGTTTACTACGCCAAGTGAAAAGGTAAGAACTTATACGAATCCACAACCGATTCGAACTGAGACTAGACATTCAAAGAAAAGAAAATGGGTTGTTATAGCAAAAAAAATTGTTGGCAATCCTATACCTTACTTACTTCTTGCACTCCCTATCAGTTTTTTTATTTCTCCTCTTTATGTCGAAATTCTTGCTTTTCTAATCAGCTTTTGCACTGCATGTTATGTATTTGTAGATCGATTTAGTGCTAAAAGAGAATTTCAATTTTTTCGATCCAGTTACGAGATCTCATTGTTCTTTTTATTATTACTTTTCATTATTCAATGGACTCAAGGATTGCTGACTGGTTTTGAGTTTTTATTTATGTCGAGATGGATTTTTTATATCTATTTTTTCTCGTATGCACTCAATCTTTTTCCAGGTTTAAATCGTATTTTTTTTGTGGCAATGATCAGCTCTGTATTCGCAGCTGTTTACGGTATTTTTCAGCATTTTACCGGAGAACATCTACTCCAAACTGACGGTATTCACTTTCTATACCAAAGTTACAGTAACTGGCCTAGCTGGTACAGCATGGGACTTGAAAGTAGCCCACTTCGCTTTGGTTTATTGTTAGGTTTGTTTTCTAGCTTTTTGTTTACGAGCTTTCTATGGAAGTGGAGGCAATCTTCGAAAGATTTCTGGTTCTACAAAATCGCATTTTTACTGCTCTTTTTTGCCACCTATTGGACTTACGACCACAGAACATGGGTTGCTATTTTAACTGTTGTTATTGTTTCTAGTTTTTTTGTTAAGAAACGCGCCTTATTTGTTATTCTACTTTCAACTTCTATTTTGTTTTCGATTCTTTTCAACTACAGTGAAAATTTTCGCCTAGAGACGAAAAGTGTATGGACACAATTTGAAAATCTACAAGAAATCGAAGAATCCAGTTGGCAAGTCTATTTAGATTCTGTTCGGTCTAATTTATGGATCGGCAATGGAAAAATAAAAGTCACACAAGATTTATGGTTTGCCAAAAGAGAATTTCCTTTTTTATCTCCAAAAATCGAAAACACTTTTTTGCAATTTTTAATCAATTTTGGAGTTTTAGGCCTGTTTGTCTATATGATCTTTACCATACAAACATTGCTTCAATGTCTAAAACTTTTTTATGAAATACCAGCATCTCATACATGGCATAAGATTTTCTGCATTTCGATCATTTCATCACTACTTGCATTTCACGTTAGTGGACTCGGCCATCAACACTTTCAACAACCAATTCTATTGATTCTCTTTTGTTTTCTTTTGGCCTGTATTTCTCATATGTTAGAAGCCTACGGAAGAGGAATTGTGCCAGATGATCGCAGTCTTTAACGCGACGCTACTGCCTTTTATTTCATTTTGAAGAATGCAAATTGAAAAAACCAAAATTGACACAGTCTGAAAGCCTCATAAAACTTGCCAAGCGCTTTTGCCTAAGGAAAAATATAGGTAGTTTCAATTACTTAGCAGTATAGAGGACTTATGACAAAAGCGGATTTGATCAATGTGATCGCCGAAAAAGCCAACATAACTCGTGTCAAGGCAGAAACAGTTGTGAACACCATTTTTGATTCTATGGTAGAGGCATTGATGCGAGGAGATCGCATCGAAATTCGCGGTTTTGGCTCTTTTGTAAATCGCCATTATGATGCTTATGAAGGCAGAAACCCAAGAACGGGCGAGATTATTCCTGTAAAAGAGAAAAAACTTCCTTTCTTTAAAGTTGGTAAAGAATTGAAAGAAGAAATCAACAAACTTGCCGGTGAGCCACTGCCTGAAGATTCTGATTAGTGGCTGTGACTCCTAAAGAGGAAAAGCCCTAGCTTGGTCCAAACTCTTATAAGAATATAAAGCCAGAAAAAAACGCTCCAAACCTAGTGCTATACCCGAGGCAGGGGGCATTCCATATTCAGTTCTCGCTTGAAAATCTTTATCGATGGGGTACAAAACTTGAGCTTTTGCTTCTCGAATCTGATTTTCTATCTCAAAACGTTTTTTCTGCTCTACAGGATCATTCAATTCCTGAAAGGCATTCGCAAGTTCAAAACCTTGCCAATAAATTTCAAAGCGTTCCGCCCAAGCATTGGGTGCAATTCGAGAAAGTGCTGCCTGCGATGGAGGAAAATCAATCAAAAAGATTAACTCATCCTTGGGTAAAAGCTTCTCAATTTTTTCAATCCAAATGCGTTGAAACAATTCATCCCAGCTATCTTCTTCTAAAGCATGAATTTCTAAAAGGAGGCATAGATCAAATAAGTCTTGTTTTGAGCTATCTGGCTTTAAATCGAACTGAAACTCTTCTCTATATATTTCTGCAAAACTCAAAGTTCGAACGACAACATCTTCTCGAGAGAAAAGTTTCAAAAGACCAAGGCAGTCTTCTTGAATCTGCTTTAAATTGGCAAAGGGACGATACCACTCTAGCATCAAAAACTCAGCTTGATGTATCGGGCTTAGTTCGTCATTTCGAAATACTGATTTGATTTCATAAACCGGTAAAAGATAGTCAATCAAGGCTTTTTTAAGATGAATTTCAGGACTTGTAGGTAAATAAAATCTTTTTCGTTCATTGCCCATTTTCCACTCTGTCGAAAATGCATTTAGAGTTGATTCCATCGCGGGACAATCGACCAAAGTTGGAGTCTGTACCTCAAGAAACTCATGATCAAAAAAGAACTCGCGTATTTTCTGAATGTATTCCGTCCACTCTTGTGCCATTTGAGGACTGAATTGTAACGGAGAATAGGATAGACTTAAATTGGGAGCCAATAGCTGAATCTCTTGCGATTCTCGGTCAAAATAGATCAAATCTCCTGACTTCAAATATTCATAGAGAGGAATGGGATAACTTTCAATATCTCGATTTGGACGTTGTATTTTTAGTTTGCCGTCTTCTGATGGAAAAACTCTACCCACAATGGCCTTTTTCTCAACGAGTGCTTGTATTTGTGATTCCTTTAACTTGGGATAAGCTTGCCATTGATTCTGTAAATATTGCTGACGTAAATTGTCCATATTCTATTGGTTTAACAGCGGTTTTTTGAAAAATTCAAGATTTAGTCATAAACCTCTGAAATTACTTGTATTTTTTATCATCATTTGAAGGAGATTGTGCACACTTCTTGCTTCTTATAAGATTATGACAAAACGCTGCTTAATACTTTTCTTTTTCTCTGCATATTCTCAAGCCTATGTTGCAACTGAGTTGAACCACAAGAGCATTCCAGCA
>CAZZCP010000001.1:71553-77822 GCA_964653235.1 uncultured Pseudobdellovibrionaceae bacterium
CAGCAAATGCTCTTCAACAGAGTCGTGTGTTTGGAATATATATTGGAATTCCAAACAAAGAGAAAAAAATAAAAAATTCAATCGCAAATGGCGAATTAGAAATTGACCCTATTACCAGCGATTCACTCATTATGTCTTACAGTAAAGAACTCAAAGAAAATCGAAAAAAAATAGAGAAGGCAAAAGTCGCTGCACGCTGGGTCTTAATGAAAGAACTAAGAAAAAGATGGGAGTCTGATTTAAGAAATTCTACCTTAAACCAGTATGGGAATCAAAGTTTTGAAGATTTCGCTCAAGAAATAGAAACTCTCTTTCAGAGCAATATGTTTTATTTGGGAAAAAGAAAGTCCAAAAAAGAGAAAATAGATGAATATGTATTTATTGTTGGTAGCTGGGCACAAGTTTCGGTCAATACGGCTCTTAGCACAGCAAGGTGGCAAATAGAATTCTCCACTCTTGGAGACAATAATAAACTCACTCCTACAGCCCGCAGTGCGATAGCTGTCGAAAAGAAATAGTCTCATTCGTAAATTGCTTTGGCTGCTTCTTTCAGCTATGTTTTCTCAATGGATTTTAAATCAGAGATCACCAATAAAATTATAGAAAATTTACAAAAACTCCAGCTTGAAATCGATGCCGAATTGATTTTAAAAAAAATTGAGGTTCCTAAAGACAAGAGCATGGGCGACTTTGCATTTCCTTGTTTCTTACTCGCCAAACAATTGAAAAAAGCGCCCCCTTTGATTGCTAAAGAACTTCAGTCATGGGATTGGTCGACTAAAACTTTCTCTAAGATTGAAGCCAAAGGTCCTTATTTAAACTTTTTTGTCAACTCGTCCTCTCTTGCCCAAGATCTGATACCCTCTATTCTAAACGGTGAGTTTTTAAAAGCGAGAGAAAAACAAGAAGGTAAAACTATGATTGAGTATTCTCAACCGAATACTCATAAACCTTTTCATGTAGGTCATGCTCGCAATGCCTGTTTAGGAGACTCGCTGGTTCGAGTTTTAGAGTGGACTGGTGAAGAAGTGATCGCCGCAAACTATATTGGTGATGTAGGTACTCACATTGCTATCATTCTTTGGCAGTATCTCAAAGAAGAAGAAAAATATGATTCCAATCAAGATTCATCAAGAGGTGAATTTTTGGGGCGTGTTTATGTGGCTGCAAAAAAACTTCTAGATCTCTCTCGTTATACGAAAGCTCCTCATCCAAAGGTGATCACGGTTGAAGTTTTAAGTAAGAATGATCACCCTAGCAAAAAAAATTGGAAGCTTTTTGAAGTCAGTAATGGAGAGCAAACCTGGCAAGTCGTAAGTGCTGTTAGCAATGCAAATGTTGGCGATATTCTCGCTTTTGCAAAAGAAGGGGCAAAAATTGGCGGCAGAAGAGTTGTTCCTACTGACAAAGAGGGAGTATTGAGTCAAGGTATGCTTTGTTCTCCCCAAGAAATTAGCTTAGGAGAAGAGACTGAAGTACTGTACCATTTCTCAAAAGACACTCCACTCAATCAAGAAATTGCCAACCTCTTTGCTTATCCAGAGTTTCAGAATAACGAGAAGGTTTTGGAAGTAATTCAAAAAAGAGAAGCCGAAGTTTCTAGTGTATTGCAGAGATTAGAAAAAAAAGATTCATTTATTACTCAACTTTGGCAAGAAACCAAAGAGTGGAGTATGCAAGATTTCTATAAAATCTATGACTGGCTCCGGTGTCGCTTTGATCATTATTTTTATGAAAGTGAAGTCGCTGAGCCTGGTAAAAATTTAGTTCAAGAATATTTACAGAAAGGTATTTTTGAAAAGGATGACGGTGCTATTGGCGTCAATCTCGATGAATACGAACTCCCCTTCTTTTTGGTTTTAAAATCTGATGGTACTGGACTTTATTCTACGAAAGATCTAGCTTTGGCTGAACTTAAATTTCGAGAATTTCAAATTCAGAAATCAATTTATGTAGTCGATAATCGGCAGAGTTTGCATTTTCAGCAGGTATTTCGCAGTTTAGAGAAAATGGGTTACGAACAAGCACAAAAAAGCTACCATTTACCTTATGGTATGGTGGTTTTACCAGATGGAGCCATGAGTTCGCGAACTGGAGAAGTTGTACTTTTTCGAACTATGAAAGAAAGTATTGAAAAAAGCATCTATAACAATTTTCTCAAACAATATGAGGGAGATTGGTCTAAACAAGAAATTCAAAAAGCGGCACACTACATCTCATTAGCAACAGTTCGATACTCGATGCTAAATCAAGATAATAATAAGAACATTACTTTCGATTTAGAAGAATGGACCTCACAAACAGGCAATACTGGCCCCTATTTAATGTATGCCTATACTCGAACTCGTTCTATCTTAAGAGAAGTTGAGAAAAGACAAAAGTTAGACTATACAAACTGCGATTGGACTTTATTGTCTGATCCTCACGAGATTCAATTACTGAATAAAATGAAAGACTTTCCTGAAATTGTAAAGAAAGCTGCAAGTCGATTTCAAGTACAACAAATTTGCATATACGCCTATGAACTCTCTAAGAATTTCTCAAGAATGTATGATCATTGTTCGGTTCTTAAAGCTGAAAGCCCAGAGCTGCAACTCAGTCGAGCTGCTCTTGTAGATAGTTGTGGTCAAGTCATCGGTAAATGCCTAGAACTTCTTGGCATACCAAGTTTGGAGAGAATGTAATGTCCTCTCATCAAGTTCAACTTGAACAAGGCTTAGCTGACCTGGTGTTGACTGCAGACGGAAGTCCCACCCTATGTGTGCAAGAAAAAGAGAGCATGCATTCGCTTGAAGGTGCTTTTCAAGAGACTCAGTATATTTATTCTGAAGCAATTAAGAAATGTATAGAACACAAGATCCCACTTCGATTTTTATCTGTTGGATTAGGTCTCGGATATGTAGAACTAGCTATTCTTTGCCGAACCTGGCATGAGCCTGAAGTTTTGATTCACTCTTTTGAAAAAGAAGAAGTTTTGCGACATAACTTTATTCGTTACTTAAATGCTGAGGCAAATCCACCTCTATCTCAGGCCTATGAGATCATTTTTGGTCTCTACTCTCGTGACTTTGGCCATAAAGTTGAAAGAATACGCGCACGTGCGTTACAAATGTTAGAGACCAAACAATGGCTAATAGGTGGAGAACTCAATCTTGAAATGAAAATTCCCTACAAATACAATTGTGTTCTCTTTGACCCCTTTAGCGCCTACAGCAGTCCTGAGTTTTGGACCGAAAAAGAGCTCAGCGATTTTATTGGCCGAGTTGCTGCAGATAAATGTTTATTTACAACTTATGCCGCCACTGGTTCACTAACTCGTGCCTTACAGGCACAAGACTTTCAAGTCGTAAAGCGACCTGGCTTCGGCAAAAAAAGAGAGTCCACTTTTGCACACCGAGGTTTTTCTTGAAACTTACAGAAAAAGATTTTCAACACTGGCTCGGTCTTCCATTTCACCCGGTGAATCGAAATTACAAACTTCACTTTCAAGAAAGAGCTGTAAAAATTCCTGTAAGTATTGTTGGAGACTGCCCCAATCGCCAAGGCTTAAAAGGCATGGAGACATGTATTTTTTGTGATGTTTGGGGATCTGCAGCTTATGAAGATAGTTTTCAAAAAAGCCTTAGCGAGCAAATAGAAGGCTACCACAAAAAAATCTCAAAAAGATTTAACACCAATTCTTGGTTGGTCTATTTTCAAGCCTATACCAGTAGCTTTACTGGTGTTCAATATCTCAAAGATTGCTTTGATACAGCCCTTTCCTATGACTTTGTGAAAGGAATTGTTATTGGTACACGCCCCGACTGTCTTTCTCCTGCACTCTTTAAATTGTGGAATGAATATGCTGAGAAAACCTATTTTTCTGTTGAACTTGGAGCACAAACTTTTGATGAAGAACAAATCGAATTTTTAAAACGTGGCCATAGCGCTCAGGCAAATATCAGTGCTTGTTATAAAATAGCGAAGGCTTGTCCTAAGGTAGAACTTGGCTTGCATTTTATATTCGGCATACCCGGAGAAAGCGATGAGCACTTGATAGAGAGTGCTAAAATAGCCTCATCACTACCAATTCAAAATGTAAAAATTCACAATCTTCATGTTTTAAAGAATACTGGGCTAGAAGAGCTTTACCATTTGGGTGATTTTGTTCCTATCAGCCTAGAGGACTTTTCTCGTCGTTGTCGCATCTTTCTTGAGCATCTCAGCCCAAGAATTGCTGTTCATCGTTTAGGAGCTTTTGCCAGCCGATGGGATGAACTCGTTGCCCCTGACTGGGTTCGATTTAAAATGCAAATGCGTCAACAAATCATAGACGAGATGTGGGCACAGCAATCCTGGCAAGGAAAACACTACAAATATCGTGCAAACTATGCTTTAATGAGACCCTTAAAACAAAACGGACCTATTCGAAAAGGACAGCCTGTTGCAGACCTCGATAACCGATCACGCCCATAGTGAGGTGAATATGAAAAATATTTCTACCAATTCTTTAATCCCTAGGCACATTGGGCCTAGCCAAGAAGAACAAAATCAAATGCTTCATTTTTTGGGCTTTAAGAGCTTAGATGAGCTCAGTGCAAAAGCAATACCTGAGAGCATTCAATTTCGTGAAAAACTTTCCATCGGTGATGCAATGACAGAAGAACAAAGCATTGAAATCCTAAAAAGCTTTGCCGATAAAAATGAAATCTTTCGCAGCTACATTGGTCTTGGCTACAACAAGTGTATCACTCCTAAAGTCATCCTCAGAAATATTCTTGAAAATCCCTGCTGGTATACACAATACACCCCTTATCAAGCTGAAATTTCACAGGGACGTTTGGAGGCTCTAATCAACTTTCAGACAATGATTTGTGATCTTACTGGCCTTGAACTTGCCAATGCTTCGTTGCTGGATGAGGGAACTGCTTGTGCCGAAGCAATGGCATTAAGCAAGAATGTTAAGGGTAAAAATCGCAATAGATTCTTCGTCGCCAAAGATCTGCATCCTCACTGTGTTGAAGTTCTAACAACCCGGGCTGAGCCACTCGGTATTGAATTGGTGATTGACACTGTAGATAATTTTAAAGCTTCAGATGATTTTTTTGGGGCTATCTTTGCCAACCCCAATACTACAGGAAAAATACGCGACTATTCTGGTCTCATACAGAGCGCTCATGAAAAAGATCTCTTAGTAACGATGACAGTAGATCCCCTCTCTCTTTGTTTGGTCAAGAGTCCTGGTGAAATGAATGCTGATATTGCTGTTGGCAATTCTCAAAGATTTGGTTTGGGAATGTTTTATGGTGGCCCGCATGCCGCTTTTTTTGCTACTCGAGAGATCTACAAAAGAAATATACCAGGAAGACTGGTTGGAGTAACCAAAGACTCCAATGGAAATCTGGCCTATCGATTGACACTACAAACTCGTGAACAACACATTCGCCGAGACCGAGCCACTAGTAATATTTGTACTGCCCAAGTTCTTTTAGCCATAGCTTCATCAATGTATGCTGTTTATCATGGTCCTGATGGTTTAAAGCAGATTGCCAGTGAATTGCATGAAAAGACAGTCCGATTGGCTAACAACCTACAAAGTCTTGGTTTTGAAATTCAAAGTGATTTCTTTGATGGGCTTTTGATACGAACGGATAAAGCCAGTGAAATTTATCAAAAGGCCTATGATAAAAAAATCAATCTCCGTAAATGCAGTGATACTGAAATTTTCTTGCAACTGGATGAAGCAACTACAGAGAGTGAAATCCTAAGTCTTTTTGAAGTCTTTGGAGGCAACAGAACTCATTTTAAAAAAACAAATACTCCTATTTTAAGTAATGATTTATTGAGAGCCACATCCTATCTCACTCATCCCAACTTCAACTCTTACCATACCGAGACTGACTTTTTACGCTACATTACACACCTACAAACCAAAGATTTATCTTTGGCCCATTCAATGATTCCCCTTGGTTCTTGCACCATGAAACTCAACGCAACAACCGAGATGCTGGCAATGAGCTGGCCAGGTTTTGCTGAAATTCATCCTTTTGCTCCTCTTTCTCAAACTCGCGGCTATCAAGAACTCTTTCATGAACTAGAACTTATGATAGAAAGAATTACCGGCTTTGATGCTGTCAGCTTGCAGCCCAATGCAGGCTCACAAGGTGAATATGCAGGCCTTATGTGCATTCGTGCCTATCACCAAAATAACAATGAATCGCACCGAAATATTTGTCTTATCCCTACTTCGGCTCATGGTACAAATCCAGCTAGTGCGGTTATGGCTGGTA
>CAZZCP010000001.1:77832-102612 GCA_964653235.1 uncultured Pseudobdellovibrionaceae bacterium
TTGTGCCAGTTGCCTGTGATAGTGATGGAAATATTGATACTAAAGATTTGCAAAGCAAAGCCGAAGCCAACAAAGACAATTTGGCAGCTCTAATGATTACTTACCCCTCTACCCATGGTGTATTTGAAGAAGAAATCAAAGAAATCACCAATATTGTTCACGAGTTTGGTGGTCAAGTCTATCTTGATGGGGCCAATCTCAATGCTCAAGTTGGATTGTGCCGACCAGGAGACTACGGCGCCGATGTTTGCCACTTAAATTTACATAAAACTTTCAGTATTCCTCACGGTGGCGGAGGTCCTGGTATGGGGCCAATTGGAGTAAAAGCCCACCTGAAGGAGTTTCTTCCTGGTAACAAGTATCTCAATTACGGACCTGAAAAATCACTAGGGGCTATTTCTTCAGCCGCATGGGGCAGTGCTATTATTCTAACGATCTCTTGGTCGTATATAAAAATGATGGGTGATCAGGGGCTAAAACAAGCTTCTCAGGTTGCTATTTTAAATGCCAACTACATGGCGAAAAAACTAGAAGAAAAATATAGCATATTATTCAAGGCTAAAAATGCTTTGGTTGCCCATGAATGCATTATTGATACTCGGGTTTTAAAGAAAGAAGCTGGTATTGAAGTCGCTGATATCTCCAAACGCTTAATGGACTATGGTTTTCATGCCCCAACAATGTCTTGGCCCGTGGTAGGTACAATGATGATTGAACCTACAGAAAGTGAAAGCAAAGCCGAGCTAGATCGCTACTGTGAAGCGATGTTAAGTATCTATACAGAGGCTGAGAAAGTGAAAGCGGGCGATTGGGATCCAAAAGACAATCCTTTAAAGAATGCCCCCCATACGATGCAATCTTTAATTTCTGATGAATGGTCTCATTCCTACAGCCGTGAGACAGCTGCATATCCCCTTGCCAGTCTTCGCCAACGCAAGTTTTGGCCCTCTGTTGGTAGAGTGGACGATGCCTATGGTGATCGAAATTTGATGTGTACTTGTCCTTCTATGGATGAATTTCATGAGTCCTAAATTTCTTTCAGCCCCACCCGTAATTCTTTCGCAATGGGGCTGAAATATTGCATAGATGCAGCATATATATTATTGATTCTAAATGATTTCTAACAATCAAGAGGTTATTTGAATGGAAGCGATCGAGAGTTTTTCCGCAGAATTTGCCGGCTTAGTTTGGAGCCTCCCCATGGTGTTTTTTCTTTTTGGGGCAGGATTGGTATTTACCATTCTTCAGGGCTTTCCCCAATTTCGCTTCTTTAAACACGCAATTGATGTCGTAAGAGGTAAGTACGATAAAAAAGAAGATGAAGGTGAAATCTCTCACTTTCAAGCTCTTTGTGCTGCTCTATCGGCAACGGTAGGACTCGGAAATATTGCGGGAGTGGCCGTTGCAATTTCTGTTGGTGGCCCAGGCGCTGTTTTCTGGATGTGGATTGCTGGACTCTTTGGTATGGCCACAAAGTTTACCTCTGTTTCATTGTCATTGATGTATCGTGAGAAGGGAGAGAGTGGACACGTCCATGGTGGCCCAATGTACACAATCAAACATGGCCTAGCTGATGTTGCAAAAGGACCAATGGCTAAAGTCTTTGGCGCAATGGCTGCCATGTATGCTTTCTTCACTATCTTGAGTTCTTTTGGCGCAGGAAACATGTTTCAAGCCAATCAAATGGCATCAGTACTTTCAGAAAATGCTGCGATTCCAGTCTGGGCTAGTGGCGGTGTCTTTTGTTTTATGGCCGCACTGGTTTTAATCGGCGGTATCGAAAGAATCGGTGATGTTGCATCTGCGATTGTTCCTGTAATGATTACTTTGTATTTTCTTGGAGCTTTAGGCATTCTGGGTGCCAACTATTCTGCGATACCCAGTCTACTCTCTATGATTGTGACCGATGCTTTTACGGGTACAGCTGCGACTGGTGGATTTACAGGAGTCGTGTTTAGCCAAGTTTTAATTCAAGGTGTTCGCCGTGCCGTTTTTTCGAATGAAGCGGGAATGGGTTCGGCAGCAATGGCTCACTCAGCCGCAAAGTCACAACCCATTCAAGAGGGTGTCGTTGCTCTATTAGAGCCATTTATCGATACCATTGTAGTTTGTACAATTACGGCTCTTGTGATTTTGATCACAGGTACTTGGTCTGCAGGCACTGGCCTTCAAGGATCAGAACTCACAGCACACGCCTTTGGCACCCTATATGGAGATTGGGGCTCTTGGTTAGTTACAGCAACAGTAGTAATGTTTGCCTTTTCGACTATTATTTCATGGTCTTATTATGGCGAGCAAGGGACTGTCTTTCTCTTTGGTGAAAAAGCAATTCCTTATTACCGTGTTGTATTTTTAGCATTTACCTTTATTGGTGCAATTTGGAAGCTTGGTCCCGTTTTAAATTTTTCAGATGCCGTATTTGGCCTACTTGCCATACCCAATATCATTGCCAACCTTTTGTTAACTCCAAAATTACGGCAAGAAGTGAAGAAGTATGAAGAAGATTTTTCTCTAAAAAAGTCTTCCAACAAGGCAGTTGGTACTTCGAAATCTACCAGTCGAGCTTAAATTTCTGACAATCTGCTTTATAAACCTCATCGAATTTGTTAAATTGATGAGGTGAAGTTTTTTATATTAGTACTCTTGCTTTTAGGCTGCGGAGAAGAAGATCAATTCAAAACTAGAGTGGGCAAAGGTAACGGCCGAGTTCCAGGTCCTAATAAACCGAATCCTGAGCCTCAGAGTGATATTGAAAAAACAATGCGATCTCGAATGCTATTTTCACTTCGAGATAGCTTTCATAGCCTTGAGTTCTACACTCCCCTTCATTTTTTTGCGATATCAGGTGAAGATCCCACGGATGACTGTATAAAGTTTGAGCGCGATGAGAATCGTTTTGAGATCAGTTTTGATGCTTGTGATATGCCAAAGGGGTTTATTCGCTACGAGAGAGTCAATTCAAAAAAATGGACAGCAGAATCCAAACTTAGCTGGGGAGATTCTGAAACAGAACAACATCAATTTGATTTGAAATATCTAGAGCAAGCAACAAAAAGAATGGCAAGTTCGTGATCAAGCAGAGTTGAAATTAAAACAAGAAATTCAATGGAACTTTTATTATTTTATATCGAGCAACTTTAAAGCTTTACGAATTCGCAGCGCTTATCCTTTCTACATGGAATTTATCGACGAAGTCTATTCGATTCAATTTCAAAGTTTAGCCAGCAATCAAGAACTAAAATATGACCAAATTCTTACAGGGCAGATCGATTTATCCTATTTGTATCAAGAAGCAGATTTAGAAGTATTGGAAAGTATTAAAATTGATGCCAACAAAGAAAATCTTACTGACAGTAAATACAAAAACTGTATATTACGTGATTCCAATACGGCTTGTGAATGATTGCAAGTCTCTTTCTTTAAGAAATAAAATATAAACCGATAGCATCAAAAATGAAAAACCCCAAAGATTCATACTTACCGCAATGAGTATGTGCATTACCAACCCGAGTAAAAGCACATATCTTTTCAATGCTGGAATCCAGACGGCAAAAGGAAAGTATATCTCCCATAATAGAGTCGTAAAAGTTGCAAAGACTACCAAAACAGGCAAATAGGCCATAAAAGAATAATCAAAAGATACAATTTGTGAGTTGGCAAGAGCAAACCAAATCGCATCTCCTTGCCACCAGGTAACTCCTTTTGCCTTTTCAAGGCCACTATAGGCATAGACAATACAAAGTTGTATTTGCAAAAGCCTTAGAGCAACAGAATTGAGAACTTTGTCACTTTTGCTCGGTAGTTTTCTTAATGCTTTGGGAATGACAGAAAAATAATGATTGGTCTTTGTAAATGAAAGATAAAGAAGCCAATAGCTCAATACCATATCAGCACCATATAAAACATAGGGATTTCTACGATGAAATGCCCAATGTATAATAAGAAGCAGCAAAAACAGTGGCCTTGGTAGAGCCCCCAAAAACAAAGCCAAAAGCAAAAGCAAAAGCAAAATATGTAGCGCAAACGAAACTTGGTCGTTTTGTAACAAAAATTCCCAGCGAATTAATCCATGAACAAATTCAGGAACCAAAGATTGAATATCTGAATAGGGTAGAAATCCTTGATTGGAATATAGAAAATGAAAATCAAATATGCGAATAAAGTAAAAAACAAAGGCGATTCCAGCGACCACAGAGCGAAAAAGTGCCAATTTGTAATCTGATGCCGATTCAAACCAAAATTGAGACCAAGAGTTTGAGAAGCTTTTCCATTCTGCAGAAATAAATTTTCTCACAACTCCTCCAAAACATCCAGATCTAAGTCTTCGAGAGGGATTCCTCGATCACAGTAATATTCTCCTACAGGTTCATAGCTTTTTTTCTCATCCGTATTTAAGGCCATTCCTGCACGAGCTTCTTCTAAATTCGGTACACCCAAAATCTCTTTTCTTACTAAAACTCTATCTATACCTGGTTTTTTTCGGCAAATGAATTTTCCTAAAACTTCAAGGCTATACTCTTGATTGCGATTAAAAACATTTTTGACTGCATGACGGCGATTGTAATTTGGACGGAAAAAAAATTTCTCATTCGGGTCAGGATACTTAGATTTATCAATCAATTCTTGATCTTTATAAGTTTCATATTCATACCATACGGCTGGTGCAGGATCAGGAGAAAAGAACTGCCAAGAATAGGCGATACCTAAAGTAGAGCCATATTTAAAGTAAAAATCAGAGAGCCTACTATACAGAAAAGAGTTTTGATTGGGTGATGAAATTGCATAAAACAAATGCAAGCAAATAAGTAAGCTAAGTATTGTTTTATAGGATTTTTTCATCAAACACCTTGTCGCTTTGGTCTATTCGCTTTTATGCTTTTACTATGCAATCACAAAGCTTAAAGCAAAGAAAGCTTGTAAAAATTGTTTACTATACAATAGTCCTAGTCTGCCTACTTACGCTACTTATACTCTTTCGTATTAACTCGGGAGAATATTTTAAGCAAAAAGTTTATCTAGGAATCCTATCGTTTATCATAACAGCTAGTTTTCCCTTGAGTATACTCTATAGAGCTATTTTTTTTTGGAGGCCGAAATTTTTTTCAGATTATCTGCTCTATGATAATCTTTTTATTCAAAAGTATCACAATAAAGAGAAACAGTTTCATTTCTCTCAGATCGAAAAAGTTCAAATTTCTTGGCTTTCACCTCGTTTTTTTGGTGGCTTTGTTCTCTATATGAAGAGTGGAATAAAAGTTCGCATAAGCAGCCTTTTAGAAGGAAGTGATCAGATTTTAGAAAGAATTTTTAGTTTTCGTCCAGAACTGATCTCTGAAACTGCTCTTAAGGCATACAAAGACAAGATTCGATTTGTCCCATATTCTTGGAGACGCATGAAATTTCGTTTGCAAAAAATGCTTTGGCTTGTAAACTATATTCTATTCCCTATTGCGCTAGCATACCTTTTTCATAGCAAATTTTTAGAAATCACCTCTTGCAGTAAGAGCGAATGCCCCGATGCCTTTTTCTTTTCTTTTATACTCTTTTTTATGGTGAATTTGATTTTGGGAATGTTGATCAATTTTTTTGAAGACAATTTATTGAATCAATTGCTTCAAAAAAACAACTTTGAGTGGTCTGACAAAAGAGAATGGATCTCTTGGATCGGCTTTAGTCTCTTACGCATCAGTATTTTAAGTCTTGTGTTAATTTGACCACACAGCGCCCACTGTATTTTCTATCTAAGATCATTTTTGAATACTTTAAAACTTCAGACAAAGATATCGTATCACTGAGCATTTCTTTTAGATATTTGGGTTTCCACTCACTAGCCAATTTTTTCCACAATTCTTTACGCAAGGGCATAGGACAGTTGTTAGAACTTACACCCAGTATACTGACTCCCCTCAAAATAAAAGGCATTACTGAGCTATGAAATTCAGCTCCAGCAGCCAAACCAATACTTGCATAGTTTCCCCATAACTGAATTTGCGGCAGCAATCGAGAAACAAAGTCTCCACCAATATTGTCAATCACCCCAGCATAGCTTACAGAATCTAAATACTTACTGGGAATTTTAATTTCCTCGGGATCAAGGCAGTGACTTGCGCCTATAGATTTGAGCCAGTCCCACTTTTCTTTCTTGCCACTTGCTGCATAAACTTCAAAACCCAGTTGCGAGAGAATTTGTATCGCAAAACCACCCACTCCTCCTGTGGCTCCTGTAACTAAAACCGGACCCATCTCTTTGCTTTGAGCATTGGCAAGCATGCGGTGAATTGCCAAGGCCGCAGTAAAGCCAGCCGTGCCTAATACCATTGCGCTTTTCACATCCAAACCTTCAGGAATCGGTATCAGGAACTCTGGCTCTGCCATCACGTATTCACCAAATCCACCATCTCTTTCTTCACCATAATTGCAACCATTTACCAGTACGCAATCGCCAACAGAAAAATTTTTGTCATGGCTCTCAACAACCTCGCCGCTAAAATCAATTCCCCCCTGAATGGGGAATTTGCGAAAGATTTTTCCTTGCCCTGTCACTCCTAAAGCATCTTTATAGTTGATTCCAGAGTAATGCACACGAACCAAAACGCTCCCAGGATCTAAATCTTCACGGCTTCGCTGAATCAGTTCACTTAGTATATTTTTATTCTCTTTTGTGCTACGAATGGCTTGGAAAATCATGCTTTTGAAACTATAAAAGCTTTAAGGAAAAAGCAATGTCGAATCCCATACGAATAGAAGTTAGCCGAGGCTCAAGCTTAGAGAGCTTACACTTTGCCTCTTTGCAAGTAGCTCAGCAAAGCGGTGAAATCTTAGATGTCTGGGGAGATGCAAAGCAAATGTTTTTTCCGCGTTCTGCACTCAAACCTTTTCAAGCACTGCCTTTTGTCGAAGCAAACTTTGATTGGGTGGGAGATAAAGAAATTGCTTTGGCCTGCTCGTCACACAATGGAGAGCAGAAACACATTGAACTTGCCCATAAAATATTGCAGCAAAAAAATTTTTCAATGACTGATCTAAGATGTGGTCCCAGTGCTCCTCTTCTAGAATCACTTAGAGAAGACTTTTATCGAAGCAATCAAGAGAAGACTTCGTTGGTGCACAACTGCAGCGGTAAACATACTGCCATGCTGTGTGCTGCCAAAGACAAGCCCCTAGAATACTTTCATTACGATCACTCTCTGCAAATACAAATTCGAGATCAAGTTTCTGAACTTTTGCAGTATGATCTTCATCAAGCTGAATGGGGATGGGATGGCTGTGGTATTCCTGCCTACAAATTACCACTTGAATCGATGGCTGTTGCAATGGCACAATTTGGACAAACTGAATCACAGAAAAAAATTCTTAAGGCTCTAAGAAATGAAAGTTATTATTTAGCAGGAAAAAGTCGATTGGTAACAGAATTGATTGAAGTCACCAAAGGACGAATCCTTGCCAAAGACGGAGCTGAAGGTGTTGCTGTTCTTTGTATACCAAAAAAATCTTTGGGTATCGCTTTAAAAGTACATGATGGTTCTCACCGAGTTTTGGAAATTTTAATTGCTCAATTTTTAAATCACTATAAGCTCTTAGAGAGTGAAGAAAAACTACAATTACAGACATATATAGATGGTTGCATTTTCAATTCGACAAATCAAATTGTAGGACATATTCAATCTTATTTTTAGAGAGCAATGCCATTCTGTCTGGAGAACTCTTGTATTTGAGCTCTTAAAATTCGGCCTCGGCGTGAATTGATGGGTATTTCATTTAAGAGTTGAATCAACTTATTGTGATAGTCTTCATCTAAAAGAGTATTGATCTCAAGTGCAATTTGCTCACTGACATCAGTGTTCTCACTTGTTAATTGATTGGCAAGGTAAGACCAGATTATTGCTCTTGCAGATTGAGAGTCGTATTTTCTCATCTCAAGAATAGCCATTTGATGAATAAAGGCAGATTCACTCGACTGGATATTTTGTATGATTTTTTGCAATTTTGTTTCTGATGGAGGTCGTAAAAGAAGCGCCTCTAGGGCCTTGGCCTTAAGGCTTTCATCTTTGTCTTGCAATAGCATGTATTCGAGTCGATTTTGGTTTTCAAATTTAGCTTTATTGTTTTTTTGAAATTCTTTAATTCCTAGACTTTTTGCCAGTGAAAAGTTTGAGTTCGTGTTTGTTTTCTTTTGATTATAAAAAAAGAGTCCTATTCCAAGAATCAATAAAAAAGTGATTGATCTTAAAAGCATCCTTGCTCCTCTCAATATATAGCTTTGCTTCCATCTTTAAGAAGCACAAGCAATTCTATGACACAGCAAATGGGCTTTTCGTTGACCGACTAAGGTCGAAGACTTAAAAAAGGGTGTGGAATGGCATAAAACTATGTACAACAAAGACTTCGCTCAACTCACTTTAAATTCTGAAGAAATGTTAAACATTGCAAAAGAACAGGTCGATTTTATTCTCGATGTGATCAATGCTAAGAGATCACTCCATATACTGGATATTCCTTGCGGCACTGGCAGGCATGCACATGAATTCTCTAAACAAGGACATTATGTTACTGGTGTTGATATCAACCAAGATTGCCTGTCTTTAGCCCAATCTAAGTCGAGTTCGGTGCAATTTCTTGAAGGAAACATGAAAGATCTAAAAGCTTTTCATGCAAGTTTTGATTTGGTTTGCAACCTATTTACGTCTTTTGGATACTTTGAATCAGAGCAAGAAAACCTAAATGTTTTAAGAGAATTAAAATCTTGTCTAACTCCATCTGGCTTTCTAGTCATCGAAATCATTGATCGTGATTATATAGAAACACACTTTTCACCCACACTATTTGAAGAAAATGACTTCTATACTTGTACGGTAAATAATCACTGGAGAAAAGATCGTATTTTCTCGGTCCATACTCTGAAAAACAAAAAAAACAATCAGCTTAGCCACCAAGAATACAGTTTAAGAGTTTATACACAAAAAGAACTTTTCAAGCTTTTTGAAAAAGCAAAATTAAATTTAATTCATTGTTTTGCAGATCATCGAAGAACGGAGTTTTCTAAGGGCAAAAGCGCCAGACCTTTTTATTTTTTACAGCCAAAATTGAGCACCGACAAGAATTCCAATACTTAATATATCGGTATCATCGTTTTGACCATAACTAAAGTTACCGCCAATGTGCATATTCATTAGACTGCTCGAACCAAAAATATAATAGGCGCCAATCCCAGTACCTACAATTGGAATTACAGAACTTGTTCCATTGAACAAAAATTGTTTTAATTGCCCTGTCAAAAGAAAACCTCCAGCTGTGAAGGGCTCAAGAGTAGTAACAGTGCTCCCATCAATAGAGACCTTTTCTACAGAGTTCACAAAGCTTAAGGAACCAAATGCAAATGCAAGACCTGCCCCAATCTCGGTATAAACGGTACCGAAACCACTTAAATTGACAGCTTGTCGAACACTTGCCATAACAGCGACCTGGTCTTGAAACCCATAGAGGTAGGAAACCCCAAAATCTAGACCCGATGTCGATTCATCCTCGGTGCTTACTTGAGTAAATCCTGAACTAAACTGAAAGAAACTTCTACGGGTATCGATATCTAGGATGGGAGAAGAAGTTACTGGTGATTGAGCAAATACCAATGTTGGAAAGAGAAACAATAAAAAACTAAGCCGCTTCATTTAAGCCGTCCGGTTGCGATTCTCTGCTGTACAAGGCATTCATGATTTCACGGTGAAGTCTTTTAAAGGCAGGGCTGGTTCGGCTTGGTTTTTGTCTTTCAAGATAAGACGCTACCAAGCTTTGCTTTTTCTCAGGAAGAACATTTTTCAATTTCTCCAATACAGAATCTGTAGATACCCAGGCGGAGGCAAGATCAGGAGCAGTGAATTTGTTTAAAATTTGATCTAATTCTTCATCATTGAGTTCAAGAGCCCATCCCAAGATAACAATATTCTCTTTGATTTGAAGATTTATATTTTCTAGAGCTAAGGCCTGTTCTTCTTCTTCAGTGGTCGAAATTTTTATTCGAGCCTGTTTTGCTATGACTCGCGGTTTTGATGGCGATATATTTTGCAGTTGCATCTCAATATTCTGCACATTGATTTCTTTGTCTTTCGCTATGAAATTTAATTTTTCTTTTACTTCCAAATTCAAGTTTTCTGTTCTAAGGCTTGGTAAAAAATTAAACAGCTCTGGGTTCTTCTTTACTAAGCGAGTAAGATCCTCATTGTTTATATGGTCTAGCTTTAAGGGGTCTATATAATAAGGATCTTGGTGAAAATTGAGATTGCGAGGATTCATTTCACTAATAGAATTGCAATAGACTTTCAAGTCTGGCTTAGATTTTAGAATACCCTGTCTCTTTTCTACCGAAAATCTCTTCCAAAGATATGCTGCATATATATCTTCTTCGGCCCAATAGCAGTCAGACAAAAGAGCAATTGCTGACTCTAAACTCAAACCCTCAATCAACTTATCTTCTTGCTGCATCTCAGCTTCTGAAATAGGTCCTCTTTGAAGCTCTTTCTCCTCTTGAAAATTTGTTATCGGTGAGGATTCTTCCATCGCTGCCTTTATCTCACCAACACTTTTAAGCAAGCTATGATTTAATTTTTGGGCTGAAGATTTAAATAAAAGCACAAAAATGACAAATGCCAAACTAGCAACAATAAACATCCCATAAAGTAGAAGATTATCAATATTTTCGGGGCTAAAAACATTTTCTACGACTTGATCACCAGTTATAGGCAAAGTAAATTTTTGCGGCGGAATCTTCATCTCAATTTTGGCTTCAACGTTATGATCTGCGACAATCAATTGAATCATTTCTTCGACAGAATCTGGTAGTTTTTCTGCCTGTGAATAGACTTGAACGCGAACTTGATCGAGAACAATTTGGTTAAATCGATTGCGAACTACAAGATCGGGCAACAATAGAGGAGTAGTTGGCAAAGATTGTTCCACTTTTTTTGCTTGAACTTCTAAAAGAACATAGGCACTGGGGTCAAACTCTTTGACCACCTCAGTGATTTCTTTTTTTAATTTTTCTTTGATATCACTTAACTCTTGCTGAGCTGATAGAGCTGGCAAGCTCGTTAGTGATAGAACTAAAATTAAAAACAAGTTCTTCATTTTGCTTTTGGCTCCTCACCTGCTATATTTCGATAAAGAGATCTTGCGTTCTCATTATCTGGATCTTCTACTAAAGCCTCATTTAAAACTGAAATTGCCTCTGAGTTTTGACCTAAAACTACCAAACAGTTGGCTTCTGCAAATTTTAAATAGCCCACACTTGGAAATTGCTTTCTTAATGCTCTTACCTTATCGAGAGCACTTTGGGGTCTACCCTGGTTTAAATCTTGCTGTACCACAATCAATTCACTTACTATCTCTGAGAGAAGATTGCCAACTTGAATTTTAGCTGCATCTCCAGACCAGTTTGAAATGGGTCTAAGAGTCAGATCAATCTTTGCCGCAGACTTATTATAAGGCATTACTAAAACACCAACTCGCCCAGGGGATTCAATTAGAACAGGTTCTGTTACTGTTATCTTTTCACCTTTTTTCTTTTCAGAAGACTCTGCATTCAGTGTTTTTACCCAAGCATCGTGTTTTAACTCAACAATATGACCCTCTGGTGAACTCAAAGACACTGAGTCAAATGTAGAGCAAGCTGGCACTACACAAAGTATGAAAAAATAAGTTAAAGTATTATTAAACTTTTTCATTGTCTCTTTTTCGACTTTTATCAGTTATGGCTTAAACTTTTATGGTCGAGTTTCACTGAAAATTTACAAATACTAGACCTTGGTTTGATAAAACAAACGAAAGTCGAGTTCTGTAAAGACTTCTTCATTTTTTTTGAATAAAAAACGATAAGGCTTTGTATGAGAAGCTTAATTTTTGGATTTTTTATGATCTGCTTAATGGTATTTCTTTCTATAGAAGGAGATGCCTCAGAGTTTTTTCAAAAGCACTCTATCTATTTAGTTATCGGTGGAACTTTTTCCATCTTCTTTTTTGCAACTCCTGATAAAAGTATCAAGATGACGATGCTTGCCATTTTAAAACTTTTTAAAAAAGAAGAAAGATTTGAGGACTATCATGACGTACTTCAAGATTTAGCAAAGAATAGAAAGTTAAGTCAAGATTCAAACAATCAGTTAATCAATTATGCGGCCGAACTATGGGAGCAAGGGGTAGATCCAAATCTATTTATAGTTCTCGTATCACAAAAAAAGATGGAAATAGAAAATGACACTCTCGATGCTCTTCAAGCCTTAAAGAATTTATCAAAATACCCTCCAGGCCTTGGTATTACCGGAACAGTGATGGGAATGATTGCCCTGTTCTCAAGTTTAGACAATGACAAAAGTGCAATTGGTGCAAACATTGCCTTAGCTATGACAGCCACTTTTTTTGGACTTTTCTTACAGAATATTCTAATTGCCCCAGTAGCAGATCGAATTCAAATTCGTTATGTAAACCGAAAACGTATGTTTGCAAATATTTATAAAATTCTTCTGCTGATCAACCAAGATGAGCCAATGGCATTGATTTCTAGCGAACTTCACGAAGAGAAAGTGGCATGAACAAGATAAAACCAAGAATGCCTCGAGTCGATCGAAATGACGAATATCATATCGAAGACGACTCTCACCATATGTGGGTTGTATCATATGCCGATTTTTTGATGGTTCTTTTAAGTTTTTTTATTTTGTTCTTTTCAACAGAAGAAAAAGACGAACTCATTCAAAAAATCATCCGCTCGGCAGATACTGGAGGTAGTACATCTGATGTGCAATCTGGAATGAGTGGCTCAGGTGCTAGTACGGCAAAACCAGGGATTGATCCCAAAAACGCAAAACGAGCTGTAGCCAGCATTCCAGATGATGCAATGAAAAATTTGCTAGAGAATTTTGATTTTAAGACAGATAAGTCTGAAAGACGTATTGTATTTATGTTTCCAGATAATATATATCGACTTGGACAAATTGATCTTGCAGAGTCTCAAAAGATGCAGCTTAGCGAGTTGATGAAAAATTTAAATCAGTACTCTGATTATATCGAAATTGAGTTTGTTGGACACACAGATTCCTCTCCTTTGGTCAATAATAGAACGCAGGTCTTGAATGATAACTTTGCCCTGAGTGTGATTCGAGCAACCAGAGCCCTACAATATGTTCAAGGCCTTGGCTTTCCGAGTGAAAAAATGGCAGCTAAAGGTTCGGCAGAAATGAAGCGAAACACTCGCTCACTCTCTTTGATTATCAAACCCATTCGCAGTGAAATTTAAGTATCTCAAGTTGATACTCGATTTCTATTTTTTTGCAAAAAATATCGAAAAAAGCTTTGATTCTGCCGATTTATATAAAGACTATGGTTTCCTTAAAAAGATTGATCTTTTTTGTTTTTTGTCTCTTTTTGTCTGCCTGTAGCGATGGATCTACAGTTGATGATCTTTTTGGTATTGGTGATGACAATGAAGTAATTGAAGTTCCGGTACCTGTTCCTGTGCCCGTAAACCTTTCGATGACGATTGATTCTCCGGCAGCATTAACCTCCACCGGATTTGAGAAAACACTAAGTGGAACCTGTGGTACGGCAGGAAAAATCATTGAAATCACAGGAGTGATCACCGATTTTACTGTCTGTGGAATTGGCGGAGTTTGGTCAAAAACACTCTCTTTTGTTGGCGCTCCAACCGGAAACATTACCTTGAATATGAGAATGATTGATGACTCACAAGACCTCAAAGGCGATATTGTTAGCCTGACTCTCAATCGTATATCTAATGCATGTGACAGTGAAGCCGCAAGAAATGATACCTTTGCGAATGTAGACTCAGGACCCCCTTGGTTTATTTGTACAGCAAGGCAATTGAGCAATTTAAGAAACAATCTCAATGATGACTTTGAAATTCACGATGACATTGATGTTGGTCTTTTCATTACCATACCAGGAGTTTTTACTGGAAATATGAATGGAAATGATTTTACTTTAAGCAACATTTTGATTTCAAATGCAACCGGAGATAACGTTGCCCTCTTTGAACAGGCCGGAAATTCTGCTGGCCAAACCATAGAGAATTTTCGAATTGAAAATGCTGATGTCCTTGGCCAAAGACAAGTCGCTATCTTTGTTGCTAAGGCTGTAGACGATTTGGATTTTGATGACATTCACTTAGATGGATTCAGCATCGAATCAACAAGAACCAACAATACACAAGGCATCGCTGGTGCCTTAGTCGCTTTGGTAAATAACAATGGAGCACTTGATTTGACAGTAACAGATATTAGCGTCAGCGGTGATGTATCTGTAAAAATGGCAAGTGATTTTGGCGGAGGTCTGTTTGGTAGAATACGCGATATCAATACTTTAAATTTAAGCAATATCAACATTAACGTAAATGACAGCAGTCTCATTACGGGCTCAGATCATTTAGGTGGTATTGCGGGTGAAATTGAAGAAGTTGATACGATTGCCTCGAACCTCTCTTCGAATTTAGATATTGAATCATCAGGTGGTATTGCTGGTGGTCTTATTGGCGATGCCCATGGAAGTTATACGAATGTCAATTCGAGTGCCAATTTGACTAGTACAGACGTTGTAAACGATTTGGGTGGCCTCTTTGGACACCTAGCTGGAGCTACTTCGCAAGTTATTTCAACAACTCCTGCCGCTACTCGTGATGGAGCGATCGGCTTAAATTCTCAACCTACAAGTACTCCCACTTCGCTTTGCTTTTCAACTGGTAGAATCAATGCTAGCTCTGCAGACAATGTAGGTGGTCTCATTGGAAGAAGTAACGCTGCCCTAGTTGAAGCTTGCTATGCCTCTGGCAATGTATCTGGAGCAAATGATGTTGGAGGTTTGATAGGCGAAAGCACTGGCTTGGTCATTAACGACTCTTTTGCTGAGAGTACAGTTAGCGCTAGCGGAATTAGAACCGGAGGATTAATCGGTTATGTCACGAATGCAGCAGAAGAACTCAATGATTCTTATGCCACCGGACCAGTCATCAATACCTCTGTAGCCGCCGATCAAGTCGGAGGTCTTGTAGGCTATTGGCGTGGAACTGTGAAAGCTGAGAATCTTTCATTCTATGGTGATGTCACAGTGATTAGCGGCGATGATAGCGGTGCAGTAACAAATATTGGCGGCTTAATGGGGCAAGCTCAGACTTCGACCTGCGACAATTGCACATCGAGTGGAACCTTGACTGTTACTGTAGCGGGTACCGCGAATATTCATGAAAATGTGGGTGGTTTGATTGGAAACAATTCCATGGATATATCCAATTCCTCATCGACAATGACTGTAATCGCTCTTCAATCACAAGATGTAGGTGGTTTGATTGGGCAAAACTCTGGTAATACTTCGAACCTTGCAGCGACAGGAAATGTTCAAGGTCTTCTCAATGTAGGCGGGCTGATTGGCCAATCCACTGCCGCAACCAATGACTCTTGGGCCTCAGGCAATGTCTACGCTGTCAATGGTACTGTTGGCGGAGTGATTGGTTTTTCTGATGCAAATGTCTATCGATGCTTTTCTACAGGCGATGTTACGAGTGATGGGGATTATGTGGGGGGAATCACAGGCAATAGTGGGGATCAAAACAATCGTGAACTGCAGTTTAGTTTTTCTACCGGAGACATTGATGGCGGAGCCAATTCCTTTGTTGGAGGAATCACTGGTCGAATCAGTACTCGCGCCAATCGTTTTCTAAATAATTTTGCAACAGGCCGAGTTCGCGGTGGTCAGTTTACTGGGGGCATAGCTGGAGAAGTCTCACAAAGAAGTCAAAGTGATGCTGCAAGAAGAAATTACTTTGTCGGCTCTGTCGTTCGTGCTTTGGGAGCTGGTGGAGCACAAACCGATGTCGGTCCCCTATGGGGAAGCGTCGATGGAAATGCCGTTGAAGGCGCGAGCAGCTTTTTCTTAGAAGACAATCCGATGTTTGATGAAAATACGGGCTCTAGCTTTACTGGGAATACTGATGATCAAACAGTCGCTGTCAATGGTTTGACCGCCGCTGAGATGCTGATTCAGGCCAATTTTGTGAATTTTGATTTTGGAGTTCCCGAATGGGAATATCGTGCTGGTTATATTTTACCTGGTGAATCGGCAGCCTACCCCTACCCTGTATTGAGCTGGGTTCCTTTGATAACTCCGAGTCCGTAAAAGTCGTAAGCTGCTCCCTTTTGTTTCACTTTTTTCTCTAAATTCGATCGCATTTTCAATGACCTAGAATTGCTGTCCGAGGATGCATCAAAATTTCGGGGCTTTCGAACAAATTTGCCTAAACATTATAGGTGTTTATCTACTTTCGGCCGGACGTCCGAAGTGAACCAAAAGGGAGCAGTTAAAAAAAGAAAGCCGCTATCGGGATTTCTATGAATTTGAATGTCTATATAAATTACCGAACTTTAATACGAATGGATCCATCTGAACGAGAAAAGCCGTCAAAATCTGGAAAGACAATGCGCGAGCGAATCTGAAGATAATCACCTTTTTGCAAACCAAAATCAGCAAGTGCCATTTGTAAAGAATAGGTTCTGGTACCACGTCGATCTTCAAAACTCCAGCCATTATCAATTAAGAAATTGTGACCAAAATATTGAGATCTTAGGCAAGCCGTTGGTGATTTATTCGAGTCAGCACAAGCTGTAAAAATTGCGTCTTGACCTTCAATCAATGCATAACGCATACATATAGTGAAAGTCTCATATCTTCCCAAGCTGCGAGTTAAACTTCCTCCAGGATTTCGACAACTAACCGCACCAGGGTGTATACTTATTCTTGGCTTGGGCAAGCAATTGTGTATGCTTGTCGCACCACCGGTTCTTACAGCTCGATTAGCTCGATTGGTATCAGGATGTAAAACATAGCTACTAGTAAAGCTTGGACAAGAATTATTGCGTGAGTTTTCAAAACCTGGAGAGTAGTGGTCAAGAGCAGCGATTGTACAGTGATCAGGTATTGTAGTTGTTGCGCAAAGCCTTTCATTCGGTCTGATTAGGCATGCTGTGCTCTCTCTTTCCTTTACAAATACACAACCGGGCTGGCATTGATTGCCCCTTGGGTGTTCACAATGCAAACCAGCTTTATTGCTGGTGATCAATCGGCTGGCTTCTGTTGCAGAATTTAAAGCCTCAGAATTGCTTTCGAGAGCACCACCACAGTTTTGGTAAAAGACGACTAAAAATAAACTTGAAAGTGTAAGATAAATTTTTTTCATAATTCCTCCTCATAGCAATTAAGATTACAAATCTTATGCCCAGAGAGCTTTTAGAAAATGAATAAATCCTTCTGAATAACAAGTACTTATCAATGCTTCAAAAAGAAGCAGTATAAACAGATCGAAATTTGCAAAGAAGTTCTACATAGATGCCTGTTTCAAATTGAAACAGACATTAGCTGCTCCCTTTTGTTTCACTTTTTTCTCTAAATTCGATCGCATTTTCAATGACCTAGAATTGCTGTCCGAGGATGCATCAAAATTTCGGGGCTTTCGAACAAATTTGCCTAAACATTATAGGTGTTTATCTACTTTCGGCCGGACGTCCGAAGTGAACCAAAAGGGAGCAGCTGAAAACAGACAACTGAAAGCGCCCCATGCATAGGGCGCTTGTAGCTTTTAGAAAAAGCTTATTGAACAACAAGAGGAATCGTCAAAAGGACTTTATCGCCACTTTTCACTTCTAAGTTGGCAACCACTGCATTGGTTGAATCGGTAAAGTTCTCTTTAGCCAAAGTGGTAGAATCTAGGTTTACTGAGACAAAACCATTCGCTTGTGCTTCTGCTTTGATTTGCAGTTGACCTTGCACTGGTATCGATAAGTATTGAATCATCAAATCTACAGACTCTTGCTCTTTAAATTCTTTCGCCTCTGGTACATTTCCGAAAGTCTCAAGAGCAAGATAGCTTTGATCATCATTCAAAAGCCCAATAAAGCCGCGAATGCTTGCATTTCCTATAAAAGCCTTTTTATCACTAGCTTTAAAAGAGCCTTCTTCTTTGACAAATAGACGATGATCAATTCTACCAAAAAAAGCGTCTTCTTCACCACGGCGAATGACCGTTGCCAAAAAAGAGAGTATCGGTTGATCAGGAAGAGTGAGTGGCACAAAACTCCAGTGATTGGCTCGAATGGGAACCTTCTTTTCGATCATCGCAGGAGCAAGTCCATTTAAAGATACTTTCAGTGTTTTCTCAGGATCCAAGTTTTTAAGTGTTATACTCTTTGTTTCTCCAAGCTTCATCTCTACTCTTGCATGACTGGCAAGTACTTGATGAGAGTGAATCAACAAATCATAGGCCGTTGGCCCCATCCAAGAGCGATTGCCCGTACTGATGACCAACTCATAGATACCAGTATGTACACTGCCATCTGCTTTTAAGGTGGAGTGAGAAAACTTTACGGCAGGCTTGATTGAAGCATTTTGTTGAGATCTAGAAATAGATTCTAATTCAACCTCAATACCATCTGGGTTGTAAAGCTGTACATATAGGGAGCCCGTTCTCTCAGGCGATAGAGCCACTCCAATATCTAAGATTGAATCATTGGCTCGAACCGCAATGGGATAGCGATGCATCGCATTGGCTCGAATTTCAACATCCTTTTCTACAAATGCATTTTTTAAAGACTGCTCAATGACACCAAGACTCGCTATATCGACTCGAGTAACTTGCTCCTTCAGTTCGATGGGCATATGCACAATATCGAGAAGAGTATTCAATCTATGACCTGCAAGATTCACAGTGTAATGTGCTACATAGGTTTTGTTGGGCTCCATTTGCTCTAGAAAACGTCGACTATAAAAAGCTCGCATCCAGGGGCTAGCCAATCGCAAAGTCGTCTCACGCAAGCTAGCTTCTTCAAAGCCTCTTTTGGCAATGGCAAAAGGTAAATTCTCAGTGAGCGTGATCTTTGTACCATCTGCACTTTGAACTTCGACCTTTTCGAGTCGAACTTGTAAATTGGCAGTTTTTGCCGCCAAGATTGCATCTTCTAACAGTTCGCCATCATCGCGAAGCGAGAGACTGATTGCTTTGCTAGGAGCAATTGGCAAACGACGATCGTAGAGTCTCTTTTCTCCGTCATTGTCGTTAACTTCGGTATCAAAATAAGGAAGAAGGCGACTCTCGCGAAGAGCTTCAACGCGAGCCAAAAGATCATCATGAGCCTGATTCATATTCAATAGACCATAACCTTGATGAGCCAAAGTATAATCTTGCATCTCTACAGAAGAAGACTCAAGAATCTCTCGCCATAAAAAGGGAACGCCAATCAAACTGCCCTTTGCACCTGAAAGATCTGCCATTTTTTCTTTGCGAAGCTCTTCGATCCATTTGTAAGAATCATTCTCTTTTACCACAGACAAAAGGGCCGCAGCTGCACCCGCAGCAAGAGGCGATGACATACTTGTTCCGTTGAACATTGAAACTAAGTCATTGATCAAAGGTGTTGCCGACACCGCAGAGCCAGGCGCTGAGATATTCGGGCGCAAAACTCCCGTGTAAGATGGGCCCAGTGAGGAGAAAAACAACAATTGCTGATCTGCAAGTTCGATATCGGGTTCAACTGGATAGTGTTGGCTTAAAGTTGCCTTAGACACATGCGCTGCTACCTGAATTGCAGGGCCGATGGAGCCAATATTATTTAGCGAACGATAGCCCGGCCCGCTGTTTGAGGCTGAAACAAACCAAGTGGTTCCAAACTTTGCAGAGAGATCACGAATAATAAGATTGAAAAGATCTTCGTTGTAAGACTCAGGAGACCCTAAAGACATGTTGATGATATCAGGAACGATTCCCTCTTCATTGTAGAAGGTTTCTACAAAACCGCGAAGCATGGCAGCCCCTGTGCATGTTAAACCAGAACAAACTTTGATTGCCATGATTTTTGCTGCAGGTGCAGCCCCCTTCACTTGAACTCCATTTCCGGCAAGGATTCCTGCCACGTGAGTTCCGTGAGAATTAAAATCAATACCCAAATCAATACTCTCGGGCTTTCCTTCATCATCAACATTGATCAAGAGAGGATACTGAATGCTTCGATTGCGAGAAGGAAAACGAACAAAGGCCTTCGCATCTAGATCTGACTTTTGATTTCTATGTGAATTGAAATCGACAATGGCTTTATCCGACTCCGTCTCTTGCCATTTTTGATCGCCATTGGTGTCAACAAAAGCAAGCCATTGCCCATCGACTTGAGCCATGACCAAACCAAATCGGTCATTCTCTTTGTTATTGCGATTGATATCTAAACCTGTTTTACCAGCTACTTTGTCGGCATCATTTAATTGAGCCCACATTTTGGTCTCTTCAATGACTCCGACATAAAATTTTTCGACCTCTGCCTCAGCAAAAGTTTTAGGAACAGCCAACTTTAAATCAGAAGCAATACTCAACTGACCTGCATTTGCAGTTTGCTCGGTAAGAACAACTCGAGCCTCTTGCGTGGCATCTGCCCAAAAAACAACACGATCTTGAAATGCAGGGTGCGAAGCATCGACCCCTGTATCGATCACAGCCACAACAGTATCTTCACCCAGTACTTTTTGCGGGTAACGAGCTTGCAATTGATCAAGCTGAATGTCTTTGGTGGGAACATTGATCTGATCTAGCGCGACCGCTTTGTTTGCCGGCATATTGACTTGGTAGTTCTTTCTTGCGCGAGAATCACTCAATGCAATTTTTCTGGCATTGCCCTTGAGAGCATTGCGAAACTCTGCATTTGATACTGTCTTTGGTGGCAAAGTGACAACCAACCAGCCTATATCGGCACCAACTTCAAGATTTGGATCATAAATCACCTCACCGCCATATTGAGCAACCACAGCTCGCGCAGCTTGTGCGTCTTTGACCTGAATCAAAAAAGTGAGTTCGGGATAGTTAAAAAGATCAAGTTTGATCAATTCACGCTCGATCTGTACTAAGTCTTCTTCGACCACTTGGTCTTCATTAGGTACCAGTTCTTTTTCTGCAGGCGGGCCTGCATTGTTGATGTTATTTTCTTCAGCGCAACTGATGGCAATTGCAGATAGCAATACCAATAATAAAAATGCGTTATTTCGCATAATCCCCCCGTAGTAAAAAAAGAGCCCCGAACCCTGGACAAGTAAATACACAAAACTACTAGGCAAATCAAACTGTAGCGCTGCAGTATCTTGAAATGAAGTTTTCAATGATTACTGTGTAAACAAAATGAAAAAAAAGCAGGGCATTTCGACCCTACTTTTTGAAGCAAAGATCTATTAACTGCTCCCTTTTATTTCACTTCGGACGTCCGTCCGAAAGCAAATAAGTAGCTAAAATGTTTAGTGAGTTTTGTCCGAATTTTTTGAAATTATGAGGCATTTTCGGACAAGTATTCTAAGTGATTGCAAGTTCGATTCAATTTTGAAGAAAAAGTGAAGCAAAAGGGAGCAGCTAAAAACATTCAAAGTTATTTTCAAAAAATTTAGACAGTCTTAAAACATTGAAAAGCGATAAGAAATACCCAAACTCAGCAGCCTCTCATCGCTGTCCGTGGCTTCTAGGTAATAATAAGAGATATCCAACTGTAGATCTTGATTTACAATATAAGCAAATCCAGAGTTCACACCATGAGACTCATTGCCCTCTGTTTTTGCGCCGAAACTCTCTATAAAACAACCTAGCCGAGCAAAACAAGAAAATGACAAAGCGACACTGTAGGAATGACTGAGGGCTGTAGTCTTGCCATTTTGTGAAATACCTAAATTGGTAGTGAGCCCGAACCGGCTACTGAGTTGGTGAATGCTCGAGAGTCGAAAGGCAAGAAATGGATCTTCATTTTTATAGTCTGCACTAAGCTCATTGCTATTGTAGTCTACTTGAATGCCCAAAGCTTGAATCCAACCCGAATCTTCATTTAAGATATTCAGTCTTAAACCAGCAACAAGATGGCTCAAGCCAGAGCTCTTATCCCCAGCATCAAAATCATCTGAGCGATAGTTCAACAAAGTATTGAATTCAAAACTTTCTGTAATACCCAAGCGAAAAAAGTGATTGGTCTGCAAAGATTCAGCATCATTCATAGAATTTGTCGAGATTGAATCTAAGCCTGATTGAATTTGAAAGACTCCTGTTCCAACAGTATTAGGAGGAATGGATACTCCCGGCCGGCCCGAGACAATGCTCTCTGAAGTTTGGCCCCATGCCAGTTGAGAAAGAAATAAGAATAGAAGAATTCGCTTCACTGTATCAATATGAGTCAATATGCAAAGATGAGAAGGAATTCTAAAATCAACTCGCGTTATTACTCTAGTGATCTTACAGTTGATCGTTTTAGCCGATGGTCACTGGCTTCACGATCGCTACTTTCCAGCACCAAGATACTATGATGGAATTCAGAGAGCTCATACACCATTTGAGGGCTTTCGATTTCGCCGCAGCCAAGATCTTGGTCTCAACTGGTTCAGCATCGAGCACTATGTAACCGGAGATCCACAAGACCACCAGGGCTGGGTTGATTACGATCAAGTTGTTGTTGCTCAATCTCGTGTTGGTTGCATCAAACCTTAAACAAATTTTTTTCTTTTTAAGGTTACAATCGATTTTTTTGAAATGAAGCGATCACTTTATTACATCGTCTAGGAAACTAAAGCTGTACTAAAGTCGAGAGTACATCACATGAATTCAAGAAACTAAAGTTTGTCAGCTTTATTTGAGTATCGAATTCAAAGTTATTGGTATTTTTCCGAAAGAGTAATGTGAATAAACATATCTTATTCTATTTTCTTGCTGGATTTTTTTTACTTGCTAGGCCAAATCATAGCTATGCGAAATCTGATATGACTCAGAAGATGCGATCTCAAGATATTCAATTTCTTAACTACAAAGAGTTTCAGAAGTTGAGTGTTAATAAAAAACGATACTACATTCAGGACTTAACTCGACTCTTGTTACGTCTAGAAAAGATACTTGGCCCCAAAGAATATAGCTTTCATGATTATTTACTGCCTTGGTCCATCGCATTTGCCGATCAACAATACTATTGCATTGGCGGCGGAGTTCCTATTTTATCGAATGGCAAATGTGGTGTGCAATCCTATGCCGGATATTCATGTCCTTCAGGACTCGAAATTTGCAACCCCATTTTATTTGGCGTTGACTCTAAAAACCAGCCGGTTTGTCATCAATCTGCATCCACTATATGGTGCTTTAAAAATACTGTTTTGGGCAAAAATCAATTTTTGCAGCCTGTTTTCGATCAATTGAACAAAAATCAATGGGATCCATTTGTTCGTGATCTAAAAGATCTTTGCGGCAATCCGGACCGTGTTCAAGAAGACTATTCTAGTGTGAAAAGTGCTTGTCAGAGAGTCTACACTCAAATGTTAACGAATCAGAATAGAGGTCTTCTCACCGATCAGTTTCATTATAATTTTGAAGACAGTGATACAGAAGGAGATTTTTTAGGACTATGCAAAGATTGTAGTTACACTTCTTCAATAGACAATATATCAGGATTAGTAGCACAATTCACAGAAGAGCATCCTATTCCTGTCATTTCAGAAAGCAAACATCAACTTCAATATGAACACCAAGGCAAAAAATTTGGTTTGAATTATGATTTGGTTGAAATTGATAGCTGTAATACAGTAACAACATTGAATATAGTTTCAGAGTATGGATGCAGTACAAAAAACCAAATCAATCCTCAATTGAAAGAATTTTTAGAAAGGCATAGCAAAAGATGCACAACAGAATCAATGCGAAAAGCAGGCTTTGAAAATACGAACTTAAAACGAATTGAACTTATGCATATCGGAGCACATCATGTTAGACGAATCAATAGCCCTAAATGTAAGGGCCAGACTTGTTCTTGGAGTAACCATAGTATTGGCATGTCTTTAGATATTTCAGAAATTAAAGTTCATTTAGTGAACGGACAAACAATGCAACTACCCGTTTCGGCAACCGGTAGAAATGGTAGAATTAAACCTGGATTTCAGTATTGTGGCAACTCCTGTGAAGAGGGTAAAAAATGGAGACGGCTGACACCATCCGCACGTTTTGAAGAAAATTTTAATCAATGTATGAATAAAAGTATTGCAAATGAAAAAGACAATTTGCCGCATCGATGTGGAGGTGGAGTTTTAACTTCTGACTATAATACTTTACATTATGATCACTTACACTTAACGGCTCCTGTATGCCCCAAAAATACAGCCTTCGCAACGATATGAATTACCTATTGAGACCATTTTTGTACTTTGTTCTATTTTTTTCTTTCTCTATATGGGCATATGAGGATGTCAATTACCTAGCAAGCGAAGACCACTATGTTTTTGACAATCCTGATTATTATGCTGATATTTTGAAAATCTACAACAAGCTCTTAGAGTATAAGACAAAAGAATCTCATCTTTTAAGGCTGTATCATAAAGTGAATCCTGCAACTCCGTATGCGGATTTACTATTAACACATGTAAAATGTAAGGGTGAAAAATGGTTTCGTCTTGTCACGACAAACGAAATCTGTGATGTTCTGGCATTTAAAAAAATAGAGGATTCTACCTTTCTAATTGAAGTCCTCACAAAAACAAAACCGACAGATATGGGACCTATTTGTGATTCTCAAAGCAAAACAATTTTAAAACTTCAATTCAAAGCCGATTTTTGCTCGCGATAAATTCAAAGCTGCTCCCTTTTGTTTCACTTTTTTTAATTTTGAAACCGCAGCCATTTGTCCGAGATCTCTACGTCTTTACTAATTTCGTATTGTGATAGTGCATATAAAGATTCAAATGCATCTGCAG
>CAZZCP010000002.1:0-14403 GCA_964653235.1 uncultured Pseudobdellovibrionaceae bacterium
TTTTGTGTACCAGTTTGCTTGCTCGCAAGATTTTTACCAAAAGCCCCAATCATCGACTGCAGACTCTATTAAATTATTTAAATATCCCCAAGGGAAAGGCCCACAGGGCATTGGATGACTCTCATGCCTGCCTTCAGGTGTTTTTAAAGACCGCCCATCAATTTGGTGCGGATAAACAAATTAAAGATTTTTTAGACTTACAAAAAAAGAAAATTCTCTGGCCCAATTTTAGTATGAATTCAATAAAAGACCGTGAAGCTATTTTTTTATTGATGCGTGCGATAGAAAAAGATCAAGATGTTTTAATGCAATATCAATCGAAGTCTTCTGGTGATAAAGAAAGACCTGTTAAACCAATTGGTATTGTTCGAAATCCAGATAGCGATTTTTTGTATGCGATTTGTAGAAAAGAAAATAAAGGAAAACGTTTCTATCTGCACAGAATCTCTAAAGTTCGAGAATTTTCTTAGGCACTCTCTTCGTTGTCATTCTCGGGGTCAAGTTCGGAATCATTCTGGTTTTCAACCACTCCAAGCTTGGCCTTATATTTTTCAGCAAATTGATCAGCAACTTCTTCAAGATGAGTAAATTCATCACCTTGACGCAGTTTTAACTTGCGATACTTTCCATTGATCAAATCGGTCAAAAAGTTTTCAAAAGCATAAACCGGCCCTGCAGAGCGGTGGGAAAGAACCAGACCAACTAGAAATAAAACAGAGCAAATGGCTGAGCTGATAATTAAAAAGGTGATCACATAGGGCTGCATTAAATGATCAATTTGAATTTTACTGAGTTTTTTTAAGCTCTCTAAGCTTACACGTAAGTATGTATATGAGAAAACGCCAATGATCGTACAAAGAGCAAATCCAAAAAGACTCAATATCGAGCAATATTTGAGTTGGTATTTGGCATTGATCCAAAAAGATTTTCGATTGTTTTGCTCGGGCCAAAGAATTTTTCCCTCTTTAAAAAGAGCGTAAACAATCATGCCGTATCCTACCCACTGCAAAATATCGGCAAGATTCATTGCCGGTGATAAAAATCGATTGTAGCGAAAAACCAAAAAATCAACCACATAGTTCCAAATGATTCGATCTGTAACATTGCCTAGAATTCCACCTAAAAGCATCGACATTCCACATCGAAGCATAAGTGAGCGAATGGGCAGTAAGTATTGAATGATCAAATAAGTAAATAATAAAAAAGCTCCACCGGTTGAAAGTGAAACCACGCGGAGAACAGGGGGGAGTTCAGAAAAAAGCCCAAGCATGGCGCCATGGTTGTGATGTAAAACAAAACCAATTAAGCCATAGTCTTTATAGCCAATCAAATCGGTCGCCCACATTTTAGTCAGGCGATCTACCAACCAAACAGCAATAAGAGGAAGAGTAATGATCAGCCAATCTCTTTTCTTCATAGACTTAGAATATCAAAGTACTGAAAGGCAATCTACTTCTAGAGCTACTTCTGGTCTTTACTTGTGTGCGGTCAAAAACGGACTAAAGTCACCATTGAGTGATGGACTATAGTCTTTTACACGTTTGTGAATAACAGTAATTTGCGAGTTGTACCAAAGGGGTAGGATAGGCAAATCTTCGGCAACGATTTTTTGTATCTTTTCGTAATGAGCAATTCTTTGGTTTTCGTCTGCAATTTTCAAACCTTCTTCAAGTAGTTGGTCTAGAAGAGGGTTTTGGTAGCTTCCTCGGTTTCGACCCTCGGGCGGGAGTTCTTTTGAATGAAAAGCGATTCGGTAGATGTCAGGGTCAGTCACACCGATCCACCTCATACTTGCTATTTCAAAGTTACCAGACTTGATATCGCCATAAAAAGTTCCCCATTCAAAACTTTTCAATTCTACTTTTAAACCAATTTGCTCTAGTTGATTGGCAATAATCTTTGCAGTTTCAACCACATTTCTAGAATTCGAGGTCTTGATGCTAATGCTTTTTCCTTCCATTCCTAACTCTTGAATCAGTTTTTTTGCTTTTTCGAGATTGTAATCAGGAATCGGTAGAGCTTTTGCAAAATAAGGATTGCTGGGGCTTAAAATCGAAGTCGCCGGCTCGGCATAGCCTTTAAACTTATTTTTGATAATTGCTTTTCGATTTAATGCGTGAGCAATTGCTTGTCGAAGTCTTAGATTTTGCAAGCTTTTATCTTTTATATTAAAAAGCAAGTAAGTCATTGATAAGCCTGGATAGGTAAAAATACGAAAATCTTCTCGATTCTCAAAATCTTTCACTCGGTGAGGGGGAATCACTCCTTGGGCAACATCAGCATTGCCTTTGCGCATTTTAAGATAGCGAGTATTATCATCTTGAATCACTTTAAAGAGCAATTTGGGCATTTTTGCAATTGAAAAATAATGCTCATTTTTTTTCAATTGAATTTCAGAGCTGGTTTTTTTCTGCAAAACATAAGCCCCGCTGCCTAACAAGTGCTCAGAGAAGTCTTCTTTGTACTTCTCAACTTGTTTTTTGGGTAAAATCTTAAGCGGACTCAAATCGGTCAAAAAAGTAGCTGAAAACTCATTTAAAGCAACTTGTATCTCAAAAGCCTTGCCTTTAGACTTTATCGTGACTGCTTTTATATTTTTATAGGAGCCACTAAAAGGATTGCTAGCTTTTTGATACTCGCTAAAGCTAAATCGAATGTCTTCGGCCGTAACTTCAGTACCATCAGAGAATTTCAAGCCCTCTTTAGTAAGAAAAGTGAAAACCTTATCTTTGTAGCTCCAAGATTTTGCAGCATCTCCCGTGATTTTGAGATCGGGTCCTACAAGGACCAAAGATGAGAATAACAAATTGGCCATGCGCATGCCACTAGCATCAGTGGCAAAGCGTGGATCGAGAGTTTTAGGGCTTGCGTCGAGCAGCATTACAAGACTTTCTTTGTTGGAACTCGAAGAGCTGCAAGCTGTGAGAAATAAGAGACATAAGATCGCTCTGAACATAGACACTCCTTTGCTCTGTACAAAGTCTAAGGGTATGTTAGTATTTTTTTATATGAAATTCTATATTGTATTGCAAATTCTTATATTGAGCATCCCCCTTCTATCTTCGGCGGCTTCCCTACAAAAAAAATGGGATCGCGCCATTCAAAAATCCAAAATCAAGAAATCAGAGCTCTCTCTTCTCTTGGTTTCTCCAGATGCTAAAGAGATTTACTCTTATAAAGCCGATCAAAAGAGAATTCCCGCATCATTGACCAAAATCATTACCGCTGCGGCAGTGTTTAAGAATATGGATCCACAAACAAAATTTATTACTCAATTGAAGAGTGATGCAAAGCTTAAAGACGGAGTTTTAAAAGGCAATCTTTGCTTTCACGCAGGAGCTGATCCTGCTTTTGTATCTGAAAATATGTGGGTCTTGGTAAATCACTTTCACCGCACAGGTGTAAAAAGCATTCAGGGTGATCTTTGGATTGATGCCAGTCGTTTTGACGCTAATTTCATTGGTCAAGGTAGACAAGACAAGCGAGTGCTTCGAGCTTATGATGCTCCCATTTCGGCAGCTTCATTCAATTGGAATTCGGTCAATATCTATGTGCGCAATTTGGGAGATAAAGCAGATGTGTATTTAGATCCTATTAGTGACTATCTCGAGCTCAAAGAGAATGTGAAACTTGGCTCTAAAACCAATATTAAAATCGATCGAAAAGTTTTAAAAAATTCGAAGAATCAATTTATTGTTACCGGTACGTTGGCTCGTACACTCCCTGAAAAAGTCTACTACCGAAATATTTCTCAACCCAATTTATGGACCGGCTACAATTTAAAAGCATTCTTAGCCCAAAGAAACATAAAATTGCAGGGTGAAGTGATTGAGAAAAAATGTTTAGATAAGTCGAGAGTGATGGCTGAGATTGAAAGCAAACCCATATCACAAATCTTGCAAGACATGATGAAGTTTTCGAATAATTTTGTTGCTGAGATGCTGACCAAAAATATGGGGGCTGAGCTAAGGCAGCCTGCGAGTATGAAGTCAGGCATGGATCGCATTCACAGTTACTTAAAATCTTTGGGAATCACTGGATATCAGCTAGAGAGCGTATCAGGTTTGTCGCGGCAAAATTCATTTCGAGCACGAGATTTTGTAAAGGTTTTGCAAGATTTAGAGCAAAGTTTTGATTTTGGTCCGGAGTTTTTGGCAAGCTTTCCCATCTCGGGCGTTGATGGTACGATGAAAAAACGACTCAATGAAAGAGTGCTTCGCCAAAGAGTTCGGGCAAAAACAGGCTTGCTCAATCGTGTTGTCGGGCTTGCTGGTTATGTAATGATTGATGAAAAAGCCCATTCTTTTGCAATGATTTACAATGGTGGCTCTAGTGGTAATGAGTATGATGCCCGAGCACTGATGGATGAACTGCTTGAAATAGCGATTATCAATGGAGTTTAAGTGAGAGGATCTTTATTTGCTATAGTTTTGTTTGTTTCGATGGCCTCCTATGCGTCTTGGAGATCTTTTTTATTTCTTGAAGAAAATGAAACCGAGGAGCAGCTCGATGAAAGCAAAGAAAAACTAGATACAAAAAGTCTGCTTTCAGATGATGAAGACGAAGATGATGAAGACACCCCTGTTAGTTTTGGTTCACCGATTTTAGATTTAGATCAATTGGAGTCTAGACCTTGGCAAAAAACCGATTTTTCAGAACAGTCGGCTCTTGGTTATGGCGATGGAGAAGGCTTTCGTCCACCTACTGGCTTAGAAACACAGGTGATTTTTTGGAAAGACATCTACACCAAGTACTCGTCTTGGCAGGGTGTGATACACGATGCCGATCATATCGACCATATCTTTGCTGAGGTGGATTTTACCCCTATCATGACCGACAATAGTTTAAGTGATGGTCAAAAAAAGAAAGCTCGCCGTGCACTTGTAAAAAGAAAAAAGAAAGAATATCGAGATCTACTGTTAAAATTAGATAAAACCAAAGATCCTTCTCGCCTAAGCGCTGAAGAAAAGAAAGTTTGGGACTGGTATGCCGATGTCGATGAGAGGCGTAAGTTCTACCGCGCCTCGAGAAGAGGCAGGCTTCGCTTTCAACTTGGACAAAGTGATTATTTTCAACAAGGCATCTACCAGTCGGGTAGATACATTGAAACGATGACAGAGATTTTTAAAGAAAACGAAGTGCCAATTGAATTAATTCGTTTGGTCTTTGTCGAAAGCTCATTCAATCTCAAGGCAAGATCTAAAGTTGGAGCGAGTGGAATCTGGCAATTTATGCGCTCCACAGGTCGTCAATACATGCGGGTCAATAATACCGTTGATGAGCGAAATGATCCGATACGTGCCACCAAAGCGGCAGCTAAAAAGTTTCGCTACAACTATAAAAAAGTAGGCAATTGGCCACTTGCGATAACAGGTTACAATTATGGACCTGCTGGAATTGCTCGCTTAGCCAAAAAATACAAAAGCGATGATATTGTGTACTTGATTAACAATGCCAAGAGCCGGCGCTGGGGCTTTGCCTCCAAAAACTTTTATGCAAGTTTTTTGGCTGCTCTCGAAGTAGAGCGAAATGCTGACAAATATTTTAAAGATCCAAAATGGGCTCCTCGCCTTGAGTTTGAAATTATAAAACTCGAAAGAAGCATTGGCTACAAACAACTTTTAGATCTCTTTGGGGGAGATAAAGAGCTGCTTGATCTCTACAACCCCCATTTTGGCTACAATGTTATTAAAGGCTATTCAGCTGTACCTAAAAGATACACCATACGGGTACCTAAAAAAGACTACCAAGAGATTCTCGCTACAATGCAAGAGCTGCCAAAACCAAAAGTGAGCGGAGTTTCAAAGTACAAAGTCAACCGCGGCGACACACTCAGCAGTATTGCCCGAACTTTTGGAATTTCACAGAGAAAAATCATGGAAGCCAATAACCTATCTAGCCCGCACCGTATTTATGTGGGCCAAGTCTTAAGGGTACCCCGCTAGTGCCAATTTTAACACACAAACTAGGCCAAACATTTTATTCGATAAGAAACAAAAGCAAAAAAAAACTTCCGCTGATTTTTTTGCACGGCGGTCCCGGAGGTAGCCATGATTCTTTTTTACCTCTAATGAAACGAATCACCGATCGTCCCAGCTATGCCTATGATCAGTTGGGTACAGGCCGCTCTTCGAAAACGAGCAAAGCAAAGTGGAACATCACAAGCTTTGTTGATGAGCTCGATGTTTTTGCCGAAAAACTCGGTTTAGATCGTTTTCATCTTTTGGGTAGTTCATGGGGAACCACATTGGCCCTTGAATACTATCTTCGTAAAAGAGGCAAAAGAGTAGAGAGCTTGATTTTTCAATCTCCTATGTTTAGCGCCAAACAGTGGGCCAAAGACGCAGAGACCTATATCAGAAAACTTCCTAAAAAGTACCAAGACATTATCTTTCACTGCCAAGCAGTCGGTGCAATCGATGCCGCGGTTTACAAAGAGGCTGAAGAAGTTTATTTGAAAAAACATATTTGCCGAGTTCCATTGCCAAAAAACTTTTTTCAATATTCCAACCTAGATATGTACAATTATATGTGGGGACCGAATGAGTTCTTTCCAACAGGAACTCTCAAGAACTATGAGAGAGTTCACATGCTCTCAAAAATAAAAGTACCTAGCTTGTTTCTAGGTGGTCAATACGATGAGTCGCACCCAGAGAGCTTAAAGAAATTTGCCTCAATGGTAAAAGGCAGCCAAGTAAAGGTCTTAAAGGCTTGCTCGCATGTGATTGGCGTTGAGAACCCAGAGCTCTTTGCAAAAACTCTGCAGAACTTCTTGAAAAATAGAGACTAATTGTAGCCAAAAATCAGTTGAGAATTCTCTGGGTCTTGTTGATTTTCAAAATGAGATTGAACTTGTATTTTTATCATAAGCCGCTTATGATAAAAGTATATGAAAAACAGCACTTTATCAGACTATCTTTCAGAAATAGGCCGAAGGGGAGGCAAAAAGAGCCGGCGCCATATGAGCAGCGAGCAGGCAAAAAAGATGCTTCGCATACGTGAGGCAAGAAGAGCATTTCGCAAATACCATGCGCAATGCTTTTGGTCTTTTGATCCGAATTATAAAATTGAAGCCAAAGACATTGAATGGGTGGCAGAGCAATTGATGAAAAATGGCAATCGCGAAACTTGGAGAATTGGAGTCAAACTGTGCCCCTAAGCCATTTTCAAAAAGAGCTGTTAAAAGTTCTTTGCAAAAATCGCACAGAAGACAGTCATTTGGCAGGAGGATCCGCCCTGCATTTTGAAGCGGATTCGATTCGATACAGTGAAGATTTAGACTTCTTTCATGACTCAGATATACGTGTTGCAAGCGCTTTTGCTGAAGATCAAAGCTTGTTGCTAGATAAGAAATATAAGGTAAATGTTGAAATTCGTCAGCCAGGCTATATTCGAGCGCTGGTAACAAAAGCTGATGGTGCAACCAAAGTAGAATGGGCACAAGATTCTTCATGGCGATTTATGCCGGTAGATTACATAGAAGATGTTGGCTATGTTCTGCACAAGATCGATTTAGTAATCAATAAACTGCTCGCTCTTGCCGGAAGAGATGAAGCTCGAGATTATTTAGATGTTCTCTATACGCATGAAAACATACTAAGCTTAGGTGCTCAAGTTTGGGCTGCATGTGGAAAAGACCCAGGTTTGAGTCCGCAGTCTTTGCTTGAGTTGTTAAAGCGTAGAGGCAAGTATCACCCCGAAGATTTTGATCGTTTGCACTTAACTCAAAATGTAGACCTAAAAGATTTAAAGAAACGCTGGCTTGCTGCGATTCAAAAAGCAGAGATTTTTATCGCAAAAGCACCAACCAAAGACCTAGGTTGTTTGTACTTCTCGAAATCCAAAAACCAATTTGTGAGTCCTGATTTTGAGTCTGAATCTGCAGATATTGTAGTTCATTTCGGCAAAAAAGCCGGCATTTTGCCCATTTTAAAATAAAATTTTGCGAATTTGTTTCAGCTTGAGACACTGACAAACTACTGAAATCCTAAGAGATTTTTCTAATCTTTTCGTTCTGAGACGCCGATTAAGACTTTAGTTATAGACTTCATGTAGAGGATTTCATGCAATTGCACAAAAAACTCATAACTGCTTTTGTTGTATTTGTCTTGGTCTTCTTTAGCCGCGACCTTTGGGCGGCTGGAGAAATCACCAAAAAAACCCAATGCATGCTTTGCGGGGGAAGAATTCTCTATGGCTCACTCGGAGAAGTACTTCGCAATCAAAACCTAAAAGTCAAGTGCTATCAAAAAACCAGAAAGATTCAAAGCAAGCTCAAGCGCAGCAATGACCCAAGCAAGTACCCAGAGATGGAAAGATTTTCGGCATTGATTCCGATGGTCGATCAACTCAAAGAGCGCTCCACCGAGTTTAACTACATGCTCGAGCGCGGCTTTGCTTGTCGCAGGCTTTTCAAATCACAAGGCAAACAAAAGTTTCAAGAACTTCGCAAAGCCAATTTGATTTTACCGGTTTTGCCGCGAAAAGACTTTCAAAGCATTACCGGCTATGAAAAGGGCCGCATTCATGCTGCCTACCAAGAGTATCTTGACTATCTTATGTATGCCGATACCAGCCTGTTGCAACAAAGCGGAGGCATGGTCTACTACCAAGCCAACTATGACAGCACGCAAGCGGCAATACTAAGCCAAATCGCCCAGTCACCTGGCTTGGTGACGGCAAGCTCTGGTGCCACCGGATTGGGTGCCACTGGCGGTGGCCGCGCACCGGCTAGTGAAACTGCAGCGCAAGAAGGAGAAATAGAACAAAAATCCTACTGGGTGAGTCCCTACCCTCCTGAAGGGGTCAAAGCCAGCGAGTACAACTACACACATGAGAATCTCTCGCCGCAAAACTTGGCCTACACTTCGATCTTTCACCCCAAACAGATTTGCGATTATACCAAGCCGAGAATCAAGAAGGTGAGAAACTCAGTCAAAAAAATTGCCTATGCCAATGCCGCCACCAAAGAAGAGGGAAGGTTTCGCCACAAAGAACTCTCAAGGCAATTTGACCGAGCCCTTGAGACCCAGAGCATGAAGACTTGTGTAGAAAGAATTAAAACCCTAGGCGCACTGACCCAGGTCTTTTCGAACCCAGCCATTGCTAAAGATTTTTATCGCCAACCCAAGGTTCTCGAGTCGAAGAGCCGCGCCTATGCCAGCAATTACGGTGAAGCCCTTCGGGTCAACTTAGCAAGCTTAGGCTCCAGTTATTCAGGTTCACCCGAAATCCGTCAATACCGCAGAAGAAACTACAGCAATCCAAGAATTTCATCAGCTCGCCCTTCGCGTAGTGTGGCAAGTGTGAGTGCAACTGGCGGTGGTCGAACTGTGCGAACGTCTTCTTTTGCGCCAGCAGCTCAAACAAGTGCAAGCCCTGCTGTGACTACTTCGAGTCTTAAGAAGCGGCCGCCGAGTGGTGGGGGAATGCCTGCTACGGCAAATGATTTAAGAGGCCAATCTGTTTACGTAGAAACTAAGTGTGAAAACCTAGCTTGGTCTGAATACGCTTTAAAAGTCTACAATGAAAAAGAAGGTTTTACTTCGACCAAATTGTGTCATCAGAAAAAAACAGAGTCTGATCGAACTTGCATTCAAGAAGTAGAAGCCGAGTTTATTAGCAGTTGTCGCAATTTGGTTCCTGAGGCAAATACATCTATGGATCGTTTGGTAAAAGATTGCCGCAAAGAGGTGGCAAAAGTAATGGAAGATGCCACCATTGGCGGACCTTACCTGGCTCAGGTTTTTTATGATAAGAATGAAGATATACTCAATATCTTATCGCTACATTTAACAAAATTTGAAACTGGAGAGAATTGCTTTCAGTTTAGCCAGTATTTGAAGAGCTTAAGAGAGCCTGGAAGTCGAAAGAGCCTACCCAGATTTTTTGACAAACAAGAATTTCTTTTGTTTTTCAATCAAGATTACTTTTTCAATCACCAGAATGAAGCTTTGATGACTCTATATACAGATTTAACCGATCAAAACAAAGTGCAAGACAATGCATCTTGTGTAGATGTTTTATATGATAGTTTTGATGCCATTGCAGCTGCTCGAAAAAAATTAAAATTCAAAGTCGATGATATTCAAGAAGAACAGTTAGAAGTAAATGATAATGAAATTCTTGTTAAAATTAAAGATAGAAATATCCAAAACAAACTAGCGAAATATCTCTCTGACTACAAAAAAAAATATCCCTCAGATGCAAAAGTTGCCGCTATGGGCGAAGTTGAATTTTTCAATCATCATCGATTGCTTTTAAAAGACCTAGATACTTATATTCATGCTGTCTCTTGCAAAACCAGTTCGGTCTCAGAGATAGAAGATGCTTCGGGCAATAAATAAGTAATCGTTTTAGTTATTGATACCCAAATCTTCAAGAATCTGTCTTTTGCTTTTACTAGGATTTTCATCAGCAACTACTGCAGCCATGGAGAGCACAAAAGAAAAATGGGTTCTTTTATAGTATTGAATCAAAGACTCGATTCTTTCATCTCCTTCAGAAGAATAAGAAATACCCATAGCATCTCTTTTGTCTCGGATTCTTTTTTCGACATCGATCTTTGCATAGTCTTCTAATTTTCTCTCAATCTCTCTTGGATTTATATCAATTTCCAACAAAAGAGCTATAGGTTGCGCAATTTCATCTGCTAGGTCTTGTATTTCACGATAAGAACCCATAGCTAAAATATCTAATGATTTGGTACCTGATGCATAATCCTTGAGTGTACCCCCAAGAAGACCAGCATCTCTGGGTGAAGTGTTTCTGGCCACAAGAGCCTTAAAGCCTCTATATTCTCTTTGTTGCCGTATAGACTCTCCGCTTGGGCGTTTTACTCGGGGGGTATAAGTAATTAAGTGAGTGAGAGCTACATCGTGAAAGCCAATTTCGGTAAGAAATTCATAAATATCTCTTTTGTAAGCAAAAGTAATTTCTCCATCATAAGTACAGAGTCTTTTCGCTCGTTCGGCTTCGGAATGATTTTCTTGAAAGCAGGCAAATTCACAGGCATAAGCTCGTTCGTGGTCATCATCATGGCTCACGCCCGTCCAGTGCAGAGCCTCATGAAAAATCTTTTGTTCAAGCGGGGCATCACCGTAAGTTGCCACATTAAATGGAAGATCCCCTCCGATACTCATATAGGGGTGATCTAAGCGAAATCTTTTTCCTTCTAAAGTAATTGATGTGTTCATTGATGAATCAATCGAAGCAAAATAGTGACCGTGCCCATCTCCTTCACAAACAATTTTCGGATCATCTTTACTAAAGATTTCTCCAAGATCCATCAGCAATTCAAGGGGTACCCGGCTGCGGGTTTCATGATGTAGGCGCTGCAAACACTGCATGCCTTTTTCTAAGCCGTAGCTAACATGATCGACAAAGTAATCGGGGTTATAGCGAGTTGAAAACTTATCTACACAATTTCGGTGAATTTTTAAATTGTATTGGGTTTTTCCAAAGCCATATCTGTCGTAGCGGCTCAAAAAACCTGGCCTCATTTGCCCTGGGGCAATGTCATCAATTTCACTGGCAAGTCTTGCAAGCTGTTCAAAGTTAATATCTTGTGGGCAATCAAACTGACAAAAGCTTCCCTCGGTTCGAGCTTGTTCTGCGGTAAGAAACTGTGAGTAGCGGGTATCAAATTTTCCATCGCCATTGCTATCGATCTCTAGATAGCGGTGGATGATTTTACCGATCAACTCATCGGTTTGTTTGATCTCAAATTTTCCATCATAGTTGTCATCAAGAAGATAAACTTTTTTCTCTCCTAACTTTTTCATGATGCGGTCGAGTTTGCCATCAAAGTTTCGATCTTGGCGCAGGCGAGTGATTTTTCCCTCGCTATCAAAAAACTTTTGGTAGTCGTAGATACGGTCATTGTTGAGATCGGCTTTTAAATAAGGCCGCCGGCCCTTTTTATCATAGGGAATGTAAAGCTCTGCAAAACCATCTTCATCAAAATCAAAGCCAGCCAGCTTTTCAGAGAACATTTGTAAGAATTTGTACTTGAGTTTTGGAAGATTTGACTTTTTGCTTTTGAGAGCTGCGCGAACGGCAGCATCTTTCGCCTGAAGATCAGGGGATACCGAAGAGACAAAGACAATAAGAAGTAACAAGCTGAGTGTACTCATCCGTAATAAGTATCGGAAAAAACTAAGAAATTTCTGATCTCGAAGCTGAAAACTCATACTATCGTCCCGTAAGTGTTTTGTGCGTAACCATATATACACTAAATTTGTGGACTTAGGTCGGTTTTGGTAAATTTTACAGGCCGAATTCGGTAGTCTTAGGGATTCATTGTATAGAAATCTAATTGGCTCATAGAAGTGAGCTCTGCATAATATTTCATTCAATGTTGTTCTTGGATTTTTATATGTATAAGAACTGATTTTTTTCGAATTTCTAGGTCTCCACCCCATTCTTTTATTTTTCTTTTAGCCTCAAAGATACCTAAACCATTGCCAGATTTCTTGTTAGTAAAGCGAGTGTTACCTTGAGATTCTAGCATTTCATCCGGAAAGCCTATACCATTGTCAGAAATTTCAATGCTTCAAAATTTTTCAGAATCGATTTGCGAATGAATTTGGATTTGATGAACCGGACTACCTGATTCTTTCGAGTTATTAAGAAGATTTGAAATAATTCGTTCAAAGTAATCTAGATCAATTTGAACTGTTCTTTCGTTCATATTCTCTCGAAAACTGATTTTCTCTTCTATTTTCCACTCTAGTTCCTCTTTTCTGAGTTTAATTGGGTTTTATACGATCACAGATCCTGCGGCAGATCAGATTCATCGAGTGAAAGTGTAGATCATAAAACCAACATTGATGATCTTAATACACTGTTGAATTATCTTGAAAAAGAGAAATCCATAGAGATTGATTTGGTTATGGGGCATAGTTATGGCTCTTGGTTAGTTCATGACACATTTAAAGCTTATGAGTGGCAAAGAAAAACTCTTTTGTTATCCATTTGTCCTGATCTCTCTTTGCCAAGAAGATGTGCATTTTTACTTGAAACATGGATGTTAAGAAAGAATCATCCTGAAATTTTTCAAGAAAATTTCTACCCAAAGATTAGAAAAATGCAAAAAGACTCATGGGAATTGGCACCAGATATTCGTGGATGTTTAGAAGACTCTAGCAGAAAATTTGATTTCTATTGGATGAATTTAGATGCGAGAAAACAAGTAAATTCAATGGATGCACCCCCTGCAAATCAAAAGCTCTTTTTTCATATTCGAGAAGCATTGTACAAAGACTTTAGGGGTGAAAATATCTTAGATACCTCTCATGCTATTTACACAAAAATCTACAATGGCTATTACGACTTGTTAATGCTTCCTTGGCACTATGAAAATGAGGATCGTGTTGAATTTTTCTATGGATCGGGTCATTTTCCACAATTTGAAGAGCCAGAAACTTTTATTGAGGTGTTAAAAAGAGAGATTAATTAGTTTAATAGTATAATTCTGAAGTAACAATTAGAGGGGCAGCTGCCAATAGCAGCCGCCTCTGAAATTAGAGAAGATCTGCTGGAATGTTAATTCGCACAAGTTCTCGGTTCATATTTTTGGCACCATCATTTTGATACCAGTTAGAACCTGAAAGAAAGCCCTCAGCAATTACAATTTGCTCAGTAGCATCGATTTCATTTGAATAAGGCGCTAAGTTCAATTCTGGTTGAACATTGTATACCTTACCAAAAAAAGTTTTCTCTTCTATTTCTACAATTGGATCTAAAAGAAGATCTGCAGGAATGGAATCATCAGGGTGAGCTCCTTCGTTTAAGTCTACGAGTGCCAGGCTGTCAGAGGTAGTTAATGATCCAGCCTCAACCATTACACCATCTTGATTAACTAAAGGGTGATTTGTAGTAACTTCTAGGACTCCACCGCTCATGGTTTTAATTACAACAAGTTCGTGATCTACATCAACAGCTTCTACAACAGGTGTCCAAGAAGCAGATCTAAATTGAATATTATCGATAGATGAGCCAGACTTCAAAACCAAAAGACTGTTGTAGTCTACCATCTCATCAATGGCGAAAAGAATCGGCCAATCACCAGATGTAAAGCTGATTCTTTGATCTGCAGTATAACAACTAGATTGACAATATTTTACAATTTCTACATTTCCTGGAACCGTACAGTTTTCTAGCTGATTTCTTTCTGCAGGAGCTGTAGGGTAAACTTTTACAACTTGTTGCGTATCTTTATCGATAAATAATGGGTAGTAGGGGTTTGGTTTAGCAACATATCTACCATCACTTAGAATATCCATGGTCAATGTCATAAATGTTACTTCAGTGATCCCAAAAAAATCTCCTCCATTTTTTCTGATACACTTATAAAGCCAACCCAGCCTTTTTTGAGCCATTTCAGGATCAAGATTGTCAGCA
>CAZZCP010000002.1:14413-27079 GCA_964653235.1 uncultured Pseudobdellovibrionaceae bacterium
TGTCAGCAGTACATCTGTGTAAAACTCTTGGCTTACCATTCAGTGTGCCTTGCGCATAAACTGCATCTCCACATAATAGCATTGATAGCAGAACGAAAAATTTAAGTTTCATATAACCTCCCTAAACTTAAACGATTAAATGTTCTTTATTGCATAAGTTAAAAGCTTGTGACTTTTGCTGCCTTTTATACTTTCAAGTAGACCTTCTGCCATTTGTCGATCTCTTTGATAAAGAGCCATAAAAATCTCCATTTTGTCCCCTGCAATAGCTTTTTTCATCTGTAAATTTTCAGATGAAACATCTTTTCTAATAAAGTTAAGAATCTCTACTACCTTTTCATCGTTTCCCTCATCCAAAGATAAGTTAAGGACATCAATGAGGTAGTTTACAGTATTCATTCTTTGAAAAATTTCATATTTTTGAATGTTATTCTTTTCTAGATATAATCGTTCTAGTGAAGACTTATATAAATTTGGATCTTTTAAGGTCTGATACCAAAGTTCTTGCTCCTCTTCCGATTTAAAAACTTTTCTTCTAAGATTTACATATTCTTTTAATTCCTGAGGGACTCTGTTCTTCTGAAAGTGGAGATAGTCTTCCATAATCTTTTGTTTTGATACAGCTGTAGACCTCTTGTTAGAAATCTCAACTTTACCTATGCTTTCTTTCTTAGCTGATGAACTTAACAAGGGATTCGTTTGATTTGGACTTGATAGCTTTTTTTTTGATCTGTTAAATTCTTTTATTTCTGTTTGATCCGAAGTAATAAAATAGGCAAGTATAAATATCGTCAAAAATGCAAACACTTTTCTCATAGAAACTCCTTTGAAGTTCTATATAGCAATAGCGATGCCATTATCTAGCAGCTTTAATTTGGATTAGAGACTCTTTTTATAAATTTTTGGAATTTAAAATCCTAAAAACTGGATTTTTAAATCTTATAGGGGTTCTTTATTTAAGTATACGCGTTCTGAGTATTTAGTGAATGGCATGATCATTGCTCATAATTTTTGAGAACTTTAAAAGGATGGTTTATGGGACTATGTAATAAAATGTTTATATTCGGTGTAGCATTGTTTTTGAATGACGTACATGCCGACACAGTATTTCAAAAAGGTGGAGCGGCACTTCTTGGGCAGGGTTATAGCACAAACAAAGAAGTAAAACTTCAAAATATTTGTTTCAAGGGAGATTCCAAATATGTTGACTCGCAAGAATCTGAGCTGAAATTAAAGTTGGAACAGAATGTTGATAAACTATATACAGATTTAGGTATAAAAAGTGGTGCCAAATTTACGATTGAAATTTTGAGTGCAAGTGGCTCTTCAGATTTTTTCGCTTCTATTACCGACAACGACCTCTCGTTCAAAAACAATTTTGTCTTCGATGTTAATGCGAAAAGTTATGGTTTATTTAATTTAGAACTTTCACAAAGAGGAATAGAAATTTTAACAGATGCAATGGGGACTACAAATCCATCAAAATATTTTTATGATGCTTGTGGAGATCACGTTGTTACAGAAGTTAAATTAAGTGGTAAGGTAATAGTAAGCGTTTCATTTGATTTTGATGACACAAAGGTGAAAACACACTTTAAGCAAAACGCAAAAATCAGTTTTGCCGATTTAATTTCAGCGAACTCTGAAGTACAAGCAAAGTTAGATTTATATAAAAGAAAGTTGAAAATTCGAATTTCTGCAAAACAAATTGGTGGAAACCCTAATCGACTTGATGAAGTTTTAAACTCTGCAGGCTTTAATGGTGCAAGTCCAACCGAATGTGGTGTTGAGAGTCCAGAGGCGATGCAAAAGTGTATTCAGTATTACAAACAAATTGAAAAGTATATTGCAAATCCTGAGAGAGGTTTTATAGCTCAACTCGAAGACCTATCTTATAATCCAAGTTCACCTTATGGCCCAGCAACGGTAGGGTTTAATGTTAGTTATATAAAAGGTTTAAGAGTACCCCAGCTTACTATGCTTGAGCCTCAGAACTTTGCATCTTTGCAAGTACAAGAAGCCAAACAGAAACTCATAGAAAAGTATATCTCACAAACAAAGCATAACTATACTGTAGATTACCTGCTTACTCGCAGTGATCTTACTGATGAGGAGAGAGCGACTTTTGAAGAAATCAATCGTAGTATTGATAAAAATAGACTTGTTCTGCAAAGTGCTTTAGAAACTTGTCAAAGAGATATTTTTAATTGCACTAGAGTTGCTCTTGAAACAGAGCTCAAACTTGCGCAATTTGATCCAAGCCTACTACAAAAAGAATTTTTATTTGTAGATTATTGCAAATATCCTGAAAACCAATCTTATACTAATGATACTGTTGAAGCAATTTTAAGTAATTTATTTCTTCAGTTATCAAATGATATTGAACTAGAAAATTTAGAAGACTGCGACTATCTCAATGAATTTGTTGTTAAAAATCAAGAATCACTGAGATTAGTTCATCCTGAAGGCAAAAGACTTCATGACTTACGTCCTCTAAAAGGATTTGAAAATCTTAAAAAACTAGATTTAAGTAACAACCATGTAATGAATCTTAATTTTCTTGAAGATCTACCAAATCTTGAAGAATTGATTTTACGAGAAAACATACTTCAGAATTTAAGAGGTATAGGAAGAGCCAAACAACTTAATTACCTAGATGCAAGTTTTAATAATATTGATGATATAATGAAATTGGATCCACTTCTTAATTTAAGTAAACTAGAGACTTTGCGTCTCTATGGTAATGATGATGATGAACTATCTCAGTTATCTCCTTATTCAAACTTTGGAGATGATCTAGACAAACAAGATATCAATGATTTTGTTACCAGCATTGATAATCGAATTCTTACAGGTAAACAACTCTGCCATATTGAGAGAGAGTGGTTACATAACACTGGAAGAATCGATTACTCAGTTTATGTCCAATTACTAAGTCTCGATGGATTCTTTTCCTATGAAACCCCCCAGAATCCAGATAATTCACTGATTCGAGACGAAGTTGTTTTGTGTACTCCAAACGAAAATTATTACTTTATAGTTGAAAGAGATTCGTGGAAAGTGGAGTTACCTGCGGATGTTCAATAAGCTTTTTGTAGTTAGCCTGGCTCTTTTTTGCGAAATGGTCTTTGCTCAAAACCTGGGCAGAGGCTATGACTCAGCAACAGGTAAATATAAAGAAATCTGTGTAGAAGGAAAAGTTGATTATCACTCGGATCACCAGATGATATTAGATTATTCCTTAGAGAGATCAGAACTAGCAAGCCACCTTGATATTTCTGGAAGAGTTACAGGTGGAATCAATTTAATGATAGCTGCAGGTAGTTTAGAGACGACAATTCGCAATCGAATCAACCGTGATGAATATTCCTATTATTTTGCAATATCATATGATTTTAATCCTGGTACTAGAAGTTTAAGTGAAGAAGGATTTAATGAATTTGGTAAACATGCTTTTAATTATTTTGATGAGCAGAGTTTTCAATTTTTATGTGGTGATCATTACATTCAATCTTGGACTCCAGATTTAAAAATTCATATGATCACTCGATACGACTTTGCTAATCTTAAGAATATATTTGATGTGACAATGAAATTTAAAATTGAAGTTCTCGGAGAGGAAGTTACTCGCACCGAAAGACAAAGGTTCAGTATAAATTTAAAAGCAATACGGAGTGACTCAGTTTTTTTGATTGAGGGCTTTCAGGCACCAAGATTAAAAGAACAACTGAAAAAAATACAAGGTGAATGTGAAAGCAGTGAGCTATCGAAGTGCTTATTGATTCCAGACCTACTATCAGAGTATTTAAACTCATATCGCTTTGATAAAGATCTAGCCTCAACGCGTCCACCTCTAAATAGCGTCCACTTATCGAAATACAGTCGGGAGAGATTAAGATGAAGATTTCTAGTTTGTTGATAATTTTAACTTTTATCATTGCTTGTGATCAATCAAAGAGTGCAATTGAAGAAGATCCAAAAAAACAAGAGGAGAGGGAACAAGCTTTTCTAGATTTAACAAATGCAACAGTTGCTTTTACTTTTAAAGGAAAAGTTTTTTGTTCTGGAGTATTGGTAGATTCAAATAAAGTAACAACAGCAGCGCACTGTTTTATGCGTTTTCCTTTAGATCAAAGAGATGAAATCAAGATTAGTCTTTCTAAGCCAAAAAAAAGCTGGGAACTTAGCTATGCAGAAAGAATTGCCTATAATAATGGGGCTTCTTTACCGGTTAAACTAGATAAAAAAATGAAGATATCAAAAATACATATGCCCGATCATTGGGAGAGGCCAATGATTGAATGGCAAGAGGCAATCACAAATCCCTTTCAAGATATCGCAGTTGTTGAGTTGGTAAATGATGTGCCAAGCAATTATAAGCCGGTACCATTTTATACAGGAAGACTTAGCAACTTGGTCAATTCGAATGTTATGAGTTTTGGCTTTGGTAAAGATTTATCATCTGATTGGTATGCTAGGAAAACGATGAAAATCAGTAAGGGGAAGGTGAAAAGAGCTCATTCAAAAGGAATTTTTAATGGTTTTTTACAAGTTCTGTATGAAGGTTCACAACCTTGTAAGGGGGACTCTGGTGGCGGGGTTTTTACAAAGGTTGGCTCCCAATGGTATTTAATAGGAAATACATCTGGAGTGTTTCAAACAATAAACGATCAATTTCGTGGAATTGTTGTAGATGTAATCATTGGTGAGACAGATATTTGCGAGGCTGGAGATATTTCATTTACTATAGCTAAATCTCATTTTGGCTTCTTAAGTCAATACTTGGATGTACCACATTTAGAAGTTCCTGAAAATGAATATTCAGCATGGGATTACTCTTCGATGGCCGAGTATTGTCAAAAAGCTTACTTTACTGTTGAGGAACAAATTTTTGTTCACAAAATGTTGCATCGTCTACCTGATCTTTGCTCAGATGTTTCAAATCCTTTTAGTAGCTTCGAAGGTTTTGACGAAATTATTTTTGATGGTAATAAGTTAAGAGACACAGGAATTTTAAGATTTGCATCTACAGCAAAAAAAGTAGTTGTTCAGAATGTAATAGATCAGAGTCTGCGCTTTTCCGATGAATTTAAATTTTTAAAAGAAGTAGAAGTAAAAAACTCATCGATTGATTTTATTGAGGGACTTGGTTTAGTACCAAATTTTGAGAAAATTTCTTTAGTTTCAACAATATTAAATTTTGAAGATTCCTTAGATGATCTTAGGTTTATTGAAGATGATTTTTCATTATATCTTATACTATCTAGTGTAACTGATTTAAATTTTATTTCTAATTTGAATTCTTTGTTTGTAAGAACAGAAATAGATGAAAATAAAGATGAGATTAGTGAATTCTCAGTAGTTCAATCTCTAGATAACCTTAATTTTATTAATGCTCATCCTAATATTGAAAAGCTATCTGTAATTCGTTCCGGTTTAAGCAATATATCAGGGATTGAAAATCTAGTAAGCCTTACAGGTCTTCGTTTAGGTGGTAATGCTATTGTTTCATTGGCCCCTCTTTCTTCATTAGTGAATTTAAATTCCTTAAGTTTAAGAAATAACCAAATTCGAGATGTTAGCCCACTAGTATCTTTAGAGGGCCTTGAGAAGTTGTACTTAGATGATAATCAAATTGCAGACTTTGGAGTATTAGAGTCTTTGTATAATTTAGATCGTATATATATATCGGGAAATATAAGTGAAGAATGTCCTTCTCAAGTAAGTGTTTGTCGATAGCGCTATATTGTTTTTGTTGGTGTACAAGGGCTTCTATTTTATTGAGCCCCTATTCTAGCCAATTGGGAGCCTATCAAAGCCCTTACAATTTGAATCGAGAAAATTTTTGCCAAGATGTCGATATAGAATTTGATGATCAAATACAGATAAGCCATGCTTTTGATCGTGTTTTTTTTGAATCTGAATTATCAGATCTATTCTATTCTTTAGGTGATATACCCAACGTGCAATGGTTAAACTTTTTAAATAAAAAATTAAATTCACCAGGTTTTCAGGCAAATCAGCTTCGTCTTTATTTTTTAGCCAAAGTAGATGGGCCAAGCTACTCCATTGATTCTGCAAAATGTACTCAGAATAATTCATGGCTGACCGAAAAGATTAAATTAGGTGCTTATGTATTGATTGAGTTTCAATTAAGTTTTTCCTCTTATAGGGATAAAAAGAATTATATTCAAAATCTAGATCGAAATATGGACTATCAAGAATTTCTTGATTCTCTAGAATCAGAAGATAGAGAATTTTTGTTCTCGGTTCAACAAAGAGGCGGAGATATTCAAAGTTTTTTAAATCTTAAATATGAAGAATTTGATTCTCTTCACAATTGTTCAGTAATTGACCTAGATGCCTGTAGAACTTTCTTTAGAAGTCTTTATTTCTATATTTTTAGTGATCGTGGATTGCATGCGCAGCTCTTGAAGATCAGTAATACAAGCACTCCTATGAAAGAATCTGTAATGCAAATTAGAATTCGAGCTGGATATCGAGACTTGGAATTTGAAGAAAACTTTCGTCAGCGATACTCTTTTTTAAATGAAGAAATAGAAAATTATTTAAAAATTAGAAATCAAAGTGTTCCCTTAGAACAAATTAGACATCTAATAAATGAGATAGAAACAAAAATGGATCATCTTAAACATTCCTTATTGTATTCTTATCTTGATTATAGTTTGTAGATCAAATATTTCTATTTGCATATTAAAGGGGATGATAATGAAAACGATACAATGCCTTTTACTTCTTATACTTGTTTCCTATTCTAGTAGTGAGAACAGCAGTCCAAAGTGAGATGGTGGTCCCGAGAAAGAAGGCTTTACCTGCCAAGATCAAAAAATTGCTCATGAATCAAAAGAGAGCTCTGTTTGTCAGTATGTCTATGACAACTTAGCCTTTTTTGTACCCGAGAATCTTGATTTGAATGAGGCAGCGACTTGTGTGCGAAATTACAAAATACTCGCCGAGACAGAGGGTTTAGATTGTGAAAATGATCTAAGTATGCCTTTGGAAATTAATGGTGAAGAAGGTAGAGTGAATGTAAAAAATTTTGAAGATATTTTTTCTTATTATCAAGATAAGCTAAACAAATTCAAAGTTTGGTTAGCAGAGAATGAAATCAATCCTGTTCCGAATCCAGGTCCCTCTCCTGACCCAGGGCCAGTACCACCCCCCAATCCTTCTGTAGACTATTGTAGGTTAAAAGACGAAGTGATCGGAACCGATGAGCAAGAATACATGAGTTTTAGCGACAATTGCCAAGAAGTGTATGTATACCACCAAGAGCTGAAACTACAAGTTGCAGGAGTTAATGTAGATAATAATTCATTAGACTGTGAGTTGTACCAGAGACTTCGAGATACGGGGCGAATTGAAAATTGGGAGGTGAGCAGATTGTCAGAGTACAATAATTATCTTTTTAATGTGAATATTTCACTTGCTAGTAATGACCGATTAGAAGAAGCTCGCTTAAGCTATGATCACTATGGCTTTCAATTTTATAGTGAAAGATTTCGTTTTCGAATACTCCCCAGTGCAGAAAGAGATGAATTGTCAGGAGAGAATTTTCGTGTTTTGAGATCTGCAGGTTCCAATCCTGAGAGAGTATATGAAAGCCATCATTTTGGTAGGAGTCGTGGTTTTACATTTCGCCCAACAGATTATGCGATTTGTAAAATGAAGCTAGATCTCGGTGGTTATTATTCAGTAAAATCCAGTGAATTCTTAAGAGACTTTGTGGATTTTCAAATACAATAATAATGAATTAAAGTTCAAGCACCTCAGGGTGCTTGCTTTTTTTAATCCAATAAAAAAATCCATATTTTTACTTTCGTAAATCTTACTTAAAACAATGAATAGTAGAAATGGCACACCTCTTGCTCATGTAAGAAATATCATAACAAGAACAGGTACAAACTTGTTCTCCTGTCTTTATGTATCTTTAAGTCTTGGGGGGTCAAGGCATCTTTATTGAGCTCTCACTTGTGGCTGCCGGAGCTGCGGCAAGTGGGGGCTTTTCTTTTTCTAAGATTTTATTCTAAAAAATAAGAATTTTAATGTAGACAAAATTTGAATGGCTTTGGGCGGGCATGCGAATTGCTTAATAAGAATAAGGAGGAAGAAAAAATGAAAAGTCTTATTCTTATTTTAGTCCTATTTGCTCACTCGGCCTTTTCAGACGTCTGTGTTGAAGGCTGGGAGCAGATCGAAGACGCAAATCATTTTAGCGCAGTGATGGATGAATTCTCTCGTGAGAATCCATACTTGATCTATGCAGATACGGGGGTGCGCTGTGAAGATGTTCGCGAGTTAAGTGATGATCTAGAAACCTATTCGATTGTTCTAGGCATGGGTGCCGCAGTCTTGTGTAGCACTCCAATCACTGCCAAAGTAGGTGTTTTGGTGGGCCTAACAAGTGGTGGTCTTGCCCTATTGAAAGTACAGTTAAACAAAATAGACTGTACAGAGGGTGCATCCATTGAGGTCGATCATAGTTTTCGTCACCATGTTTGTTTAGATCTAGAAGAACAAGGGGTTCGTTGTAATCCTTCGCGAATTTCTGTGGAGCAGGTTTTGGGCATTCCTGGACTGGAAATTTAAATGAGCTTTTACGTGCGTAAGAAAGACAGAATTTATGTACTGATATCATTTATGATCTTCGTATTTGGTTTGTATCTCAATTATGAAGAGTATTTGACTCTAGTTAAAAAGCACCCAATACATGCTAATAAAATCTATCGTGAAATTCTCGGAGGGCACTTCATGTCCGCGCTTTTTCTGTCTTCTTTAACTGCAGTTTTACTTCGTTTTCGATTCAGTAGAGAGATCGATCTACATTCAAGCTCTAAGAAATAAAAAAGAGCCCACCAAAACCACGGTGAGTTCAAATCATTGCAAATCATAAATCCCCTATTAGGTAGGGGATGAATCTGAAAGTTTAAAGATTTCATAGTGTCCAGTAGCTTTGAAATCTTTATTTTTTGAATTCGGAATCACATAAGCTTTTTCTGAAAGATCTAAAAAAGGCCTATCATTGAAAAAAGGATCATCCCCATAGCCTTCAATAATTCGGCCTTTAAGGTCTTCGATTTTACAGCCGTAGTAGTTGGCAATGCTCTCGGCTTTCTTTTCAGCCATATTGAAGAGCATCAGCTTGTGCTTTGGCCAATCAACCAAGCTTCCTTGAGTGAGAATTTCACCATGAACCTCAGACAAAATATCAGTTTGAATCAAAGCTGTCTTTAGTGCCATTGCCGCTTCAACAAAGCTAGCTGTCGAGATAATGACTCTGTAGCCGTCCTCATTGAGTTGATTGATTCTTTGTACAACACTGAAGTGGATTTCACGCTTTTGAATTCGCTCTAAAAAGAAATTTAAAAGAAAGGCAAAAACCATATCTCCATCCATTTCTTTTCGAAATAAAAACAGACAGTCTTGAAACACCTCAAAGTGCTTGTCGTAGTCACCTCTTTCTACTTCGTGCAGCTGATCACAAATTTTAACAAAATATTGACGATCATCAATAAAGTGCAAATTGGCCGCAAACCACGAGTCATGGCCCTCTTTGACTAAGGTTCCATCTAGATCAAAAATCGCAATCATCTCATCTTTCTTTGTTACCATGGCAACTGCTCTCCATTTGCATGCCAAAAAGTTCCGGCATTGTCTAAGTTGGTGGCTTCAATTTTTTCTACTATCTTTTGAGCTGCATGATCGGGGGTATCATTGCCCGAAAAATGAGTCATACCTGTTTTGATGTATCCAGGATGAACCAAACAAAGTGCGATGCCTCTTTCGCGCAAATCGATAGAAAGGCTTTTAGATGCTGCATTGAGTGCAGCTTTTGACATTCGATAGCCGTAAGAGCCGCCAGAGTTATTGTCTGCCATTGAACCCATGCGCGATGTAATCATCACGACCTTTGCATTTTCAGCCATTTGATCTTGCATGAGAACGCTTAGATAAACTGGTGCAATTGAATTGAGCGCAATCATTCTTTCAACTTCTTGAACCGGAAAATGTTCAAGATTGCTATCTACCAACATACCGGCATTGTTGATAAGTAAGTGGATCTTTGTGGAGGAAAGTTCTTTTGAAATGCGCTCTAGGCTTGTTGTATCGGTTAAATCAATCCCATCAAAAACCCGCAAAAAACCTATATCTTGCATTTCGGGGCTCTGTTTTCGGCAAATACCGATCAAATCATAGCCTTTTTGCTTTAAGATCTTACAAATTTCTAATCCTATTCCTCGATTGCAGCCTGTTACTAGGGCTGTATTAGCCATAATTTCCTCCTGAAGAGAGCTTAAGTTTAAGTTTTGTATATTCCTATAATGATTTCAAGGCTTAGAACTAGAAATAGGATCAACTGGTAAAATGCGGCATAATATTCATCAATTCTTTACAGGGGAAGAACTTGAATGGGACGGATTTTAAGAGATTTATTATAGCCATTTTGACCAACATTTTGATTTTTCAAAGTGCATGTGGTCCTCGGTCTTCTTCCTCTCCTGCTCCAGGTGGCAGCTCATCTGAAAATCCCTATATCCGAGAGCTTGAAAACGAATTTGGCAAAGATCTCATCTCTGAACTTATTCCTGAATTGAGAAGGGCTCACACGAACTCAAGAACTCTCGATCTTCTGATGCAGGAGTATGAACAGGATGCTCTTTTAAGAGAAGATATTGATCTGATTCTAAAATCTTCCTACGAGAGAGAAGAAATCTTAGATCGAATCACCTATAGACAAAGAACTGAAAATGTCGAAGATCGCTACCCACTCTTGGTGGCAAGGGTGGCGCTTGAATCAGCAGTAGATCATCTAATGCAATGGGCTCTTTTGACAGACAATCCAAAAATTGAAGAATCTTTGGGGTATCAGAGAGAAGTTTTTGGCAATGAAATGAATCGCTATGAGGACGATCGCAAAGTCAAAAAAGTAGTGCCCTTAGCCAGAATCAAAAACTACTTTCCTGGTCTTTATAAAAAAATCCAGGCTCATGATCAGTATGCAGAGAATATCCCTCGCGATCTCTACTCTTATACAATGGCAGAATCACTGATTTTGCCAGCACAAAACTTGGTCACTATACAAGCTGAAATCGATCGAGTAGAGCCTCAACTTTTAAGTTCTCTTGAATACCTACGTGAACTGAGTAAAGAAGTAGAAGGTCTTGAAGAGAATGATCCCTATTATGCAGAAAAAATGCATGAGCTTGATAGCGTTGTTGCAGAATTTCAAGAATTATCAGAACGATTGCAAGTCTTAAAAGTCAGTCAATCACAGATTTTATCGAATCAATCTTACTTTTCAGTGCTTTTGCAAGAGGTTGATGGACAGCCCTTTTACACTATAGTTGCAGAAAAAGATAGAAGTCCTGAATCTGTTCTTGAAATTCAAAACTTGCTCTACTCTCAATCTCTCTACTTTGTTGAACTTGCTTTAGACTATATTGCAACCTTGACCTTAGCTAGCCAAAGAGCTCTAGCACCGCTGGCATTGATACGTCAAAAAACTCTCGAGTATCTCAGTGAGATGGATCGAAAAAAATATGGTGCTACTATTGTTGATTTACGCACATTGATTGATGAAAAATTGGGTCACTATATTGGCAATGAACATAGCTATAAAGACTTTGAAGAACTAATGGAGAGAATGAGATCAGATCTTACTGCTGAACAAAAACGCTATGCACTTAAGAAGTTTTTAAAGTCTGATCTCTATGCTTCTTACAGTGATGAAGATAAACAAGAAGTTGCTTTAATGCTAAGTAAAATTAGAGCTGGAATAGGAGAGTCTTTAACAGAAAGCTATGTTGTAGTTGATAAAGACTGGTCTTTTGATACAGGTTTTGACCTCGATATGATTCAATTTGGTGATTTGACCTATTCTGATATGGGTTTAATGATTCTTACAAGTCTATCGAGTAGTTTACTGATTCGCCAAATACCCTCTGTTCAAAAAGACTTAAACGAGCGTCGAGTTACGCGCGATAGAATAATTGCTCACCAAGAAGCAAAAGAAAAAAAATTGGATGAAGCTTATGCAGAAGCAAAAAGAAAAGATTTAAATCAAGAGGAGCGTAATAAGCTAGTAAAGAAGATTAAGAAATACACGCCTAGAAGTGCCTTTCGTATCAGTGAGATTAAAAAAATACCCAAAAACTTTGCGCTTCGTGGATTAAGATCAAGTACATGGGCTTGGCTTGCAACTACTATAGCTATTGACTTAAGTTATGTTGCTTATAGTACTTACAAAACCTATCAATATAGAGTTTTTGCTCGTGAGCTTTTAAAAGCATCGAGTTTAGTTGGGGGACTTCCTTATACGGAAGCAATCTACTCAGAGCATTTTGATGATTCAGATCTTTATTTTACAGCTTTCACACAAGCTACACTTGGATTTTTATTTGGAAATTTTGCTTTCTTTAATGCCTCCGTAAAAGGAGTTTTTCGCCTGAAAGTATTTAACTCTGTTAGTAAAGCCCAAGGGGGTAGTAATTTCTTTTTCAAAAATTTTGTGCAAAACTTTAATTTAAAATACTTAGCAAGCTCTGTTCGAGTTGCGATGAGAAACTTTAATCCCAAAAATATAAAATTCAAATCAAGTGATATTCGTGTGCTTTTTTATATGGTTTTTAGTACTTTAGCAGCACT
>CAZZCP010000002.1:27089-37194 GCA_964653235.1 uncultured Pseudobdellovibrionaceae bacterium
CAACGAGTAGGGGATATGGCCTAGATTTTATAAGCTTTTTGGCTGAAGATGAAATGGGACTCGTTAACTTTTTATCTTTTGTTTTTGTTGATTTACTCTTGGCAGTAGCCGCAGAGGGCTCAAGAATGACAGTGAGTATGCTTCAAGGAGCGATAGTAGGTTTTGTTGCTGTTATAGCCAGCTATGGTGTCGCGAAAGGGAATATTGATATTTCAAATTATGAGCCATGGAGAATTGCATGGGAGATGGCAATGATAGGTATGATATCAACTACCAAGTATCGTTTTATTTACAAAAATCCATCTGTATACATGAAAAGTTACTTTGTGAAACAAAATCTAATTAAACAAACAGCTTTAGCTGGACTAATTGGTAGCACAACAGTTGCCGTACTGGCAGGAATTGACTCAAGCATTGGCGCTATTACCTTTGTAGAGGGTACTTTGATAGCTCAACATTTTTACGCTGAGGATTGGGATTCTCAAGAGAATTACATAGCGAAAGTCTTGCTCGAATATATTAAAAGAGCCAGATACAATAAGAAAGACTTTCAAAAGAAAGACCTACAAGATATTTTGATAGAGCTGCGAAAGTGGAATCAACTTTTAGAGGCAAAGATCAAGGCTTACGAACAAGCTGCCTAGGCAAGTTTTTCCCCAACTAGAGAAAAGTAAAAAAAATAACTCTATCTATGCAAATACTGTCTGTATTTACCAGACTGTTTTAAAATATCTATATGATATTCAAAACTTATGCAGTTTTATTTAGTATTTTTCTAAGTCTTTCATGTCTTGCAGATAAGAAAAGATTTGCCAATTCAGATGAGAATTTTACCAAAGCGGAGATCAATCGACTTAGAGATATTGTGGTAAATACCAAGACTCAGGTACAAATGTTTCAGCAGATGGTTGATGTAGAGGGCATAACCACCAAGTATCCAGAGATAAAATTTCAGTTTGAGAATCGTTTAAGTAGTCGCTATCGAATTTTTACAATCGAATATTTTGTTGATGGTTTAAGAGTCTATTTTTATCAAAGTGCCATTGCGAAAAATAAGCCGAATGAAAAAGATGAAAAGCCGAAAGATTTTGTAAGTAGTATATCTCCAGGAAAGCATAAAATCAAAACTGTTGTAACCTATATAGGTAATGATTCGGGAGTATTCTCTTACTTGGCGGAGTACAAGGTTCGAATGAGTGAGAGTCAAGATATTAAAGTGATACGCGGCACAGATGTTTTTGTTGATGTCTTTACCTATGAAGAGGGAAACATTTTATCAAGTTTTCGAGAGAAAGCAAAATTAGGTTTAAAAGTGGCAGGTACCAGAAGGGGACCCGCTTCAAAATAATCTGACCATTTGACAGGAGGTTAAGTGAGTCAGAAGTTTAGAGCTCTATTATTTATCACTATATTTTCGATACTTTTCGAAACGAATTCTTATGCTCAAAATTCACCATTAATAGAATCCTACCTCTTAGACGCAGTTGGAAGTACACAGCAAGCCGACTACTATAGAGCCATTAAGATTTTGCATTTTGTTCGTTTGAAAGATCCAAAATACTTTTATGAAAAAGGATTAACAAGTTTTATTGAATCCGCAGGACAATTGTACAGCCGAGAACTTTTTCATAAGCTTTGCACCTTATTTACAAAAAAAGCTCCAACCTTGTATCGATCTAGCATGCGGTATCAATGTGGAAGATTTAGTTTTGGTCAGCAAGAGTATAAAAAATCAATTGCTTACTTACAAGGTATCAAAAAGAAAAGTAAAGAATTTTACTATGCTCAAATCTTAATTGCCAGCAATCACTTAGGTTTAGAAAATCCAGAAGCTTGCATAGATATATTAAAAAACACTGAAAAAGAAAACTATAAAATGAAAGAGCTTTATGATCTCTTTTTACTCACTAAAGCAAGATGTAATATCAAAAAGATGGACTATGAAAAGGCCATTGAAAATTATCAGATTATAACCTCAGATTCTGAGTATTATTTTACTGGTCTTGAAGAAATTTCTTGGGTTTACTTTAAATTAAGAGACCGTCAAAATTCAGAGAAACTTCTAAATGTTATCGCATCATCATTTGAAAGCATAGACGAAAGCACAGATATTGAAGAGCTGAGTATAACACCTGCAGAATATTTTCGATCAAAGTATCTCAGAGCTTACCTTGATATAGTCTTGGTTCAGAGCTCAACTTTAAACAAGAGATTCATTTTGCTAGAAGAGGAAGTAAAAAAGTTTCAAGCCAAAGAGTTTCCAAAAAGAAAACTGATTAAAAAAAGTTTTAAAGAGCTTGAGGATTCCTATTTAAATTACGAAAGTTTATCGACATTGACATCTGCGACGGGTCAGATTTTATTTGCGATCAATGATTGGGCCGACTCCTATCAATCTCAGAACTTAGAAAATAGTTTACGCTGGCATATTGCTCTTCAAAATGAAATTACAAGATTTGATCAACCCAAGAATATTAAATACATAACAAGCTTAAAGAAATTAAGAAGTTACAATTTTAGTCTACTGAAGAATTATCTAGCTACATACTATGACTTTGCCTATCGTTTGGTTGGAACTCTCGGTGTTAAATCTCTTGCAGCAAATAAAGAACTAGAATGGATTCGAAAAACAAAAGGCATTCGAAGTTTAGATGAGGCAACCAGTCAGTTTAAAAGCAATGAAAGAAGACTTGCAGAGGCTTTAGGAGATACTCAATGAAATATCTCATGCTATTTGTCCCCTTTCTTGTTTTTGCAAAAAACTCTGAATGGCATAAATTGCATCAATCTGCTCGGGAGCATTACTATACTCATCATCAAGACTACGTAAATGAAGCTCAACAGACTTTAGTTAAGTGGCGATCTCTTCGTGGCATTTTGATAAATGAAAAATTTCAAACTAGTATCAGTGATTTAGAAAAAAAATTAATTCAAGCCAATAAAGAAATTATTCAAGTTGTAGAAAAAGAACAAAAGAAGTCTTATGACAGAATCTATTTGGATGATGCCACATTAATGCGTTTGGCTCAACTCTACTTTGAACGATCGAACAATCAATTGACTAGTAAGATGAATCGCTACAATGCAAAGATGAAAGATTATTTAGCGGGTAAAATAAATAAAGCTCCCAAATTACCTGAGCCAAACTATAAAGATAGTCTTAATACTGCCTCAAGATTACTGCGTAGCTTTCCGAATAGCCCTTTTGCCGATCAGGCAGAATATCTTTTGTCATATATTTATGAAGAAACAGGTGAATTTTCTAAAGCTAAAGCAATCTACGAATTCTTTTTAAAGAGGTACCCATATTCAAAATTTCGAGATGAGGTTTCATGGCGTCTTGCCGAATTAAAATTTGAATTTGGTCAAACTAAAGATGCAAGAAAAATTTATCTTGAACTTTCAAAAAAGCTTGGCTCTCGCTTTGAATTAAAGTCTCTCTATAAATTGGGAGCCTCTTTATATCAAGACAAGCTCTATAAGTGGTCTGCGAAAATGTTTCGGAGATTATTTACTCGTTTAGAAAATTCTCTTTTGATCGGCAAAGAGGCGCAAACACTCTATGATGAATCTCTAGAATATCTTGGTCTATTGCAAGAAAAGGGGGTCGATATAAAACTTGCTCCTGAAATAAAAGCAAAGGCTGCAAAAAAGCTGATTCAAGTCTTAGAGAGAAACAATCGTTTCGAAGAATCAAGAAAGCTTGCTTTTCGCTTTATACAAAAAAATCCAATGTCCCCATTTGTTCCCGAATTCTACGCTTTGGCTATTGAGAGCCTGGTGCAAGATGCAAAACTCCGAGAGGCAGAGAAGGCAAGACAGCTATTGTTTCAATCATTTTTCACTTCTAAAGCCTGGTGGAAAAAGAATAAAAATAATTTTCAATCCTATTTTGCTGCACAAGATTTACTCGAAAAGCAAATATTAGAGAGCGCAAGATACAAAGCAGATCTCTTTTACCAAAAAAAGAATAAGAGGCAATTTGCAATGGCAGAGTCTCACTATAGAAAATTTCTCAAAGAATACTTTTATAGTCCTAGAGCCAATGAAGGGCGATATGAACTTGGCTTACTATACTATTTTAATAATAATTATAAACTGGCCAATCAATACCTTTTACAAGCCCTAGAGATAGAGACAAAACCACAAGTACGTGATGAGATTTCCTATTCATTTTTATTAAGTGTTCTAAAAGAGAATCAGATCTCCTTAGCCTCACAATCAAATCTTCGTGAACTACGTGAGAAAGATGGAAAGTTAGCTTCACAAAAAGAATTGGCAGGAAAAGCAAAAATATTTGAAAATGCAGCTCAAATCTATTTAAAAAACTCTAAGAATAGTTTTCGCATGGCGCAAGTCACTTATAGATTGGCACAATTGTACTTTGTGCATAATCAATTTCAAGCTGCAGAAGATATTATCAATCAGATGCTTCTTGATACACAAGTTTCTGATATTCGTAGGATTTCAGCACTTCAGCTAAAGTCTGAAATTGCAAATATTCAAGGAGACTATCAAAAGCTTGCAAGAATCAATCAAGAAGTGATTGAGATGAGTCCAAGTGGAGATTACTTGGCTATTGCTGATTCGGTTTTAGAGTTAGGTGTGAAGCAATTGAAAACAGCTCAACAACTTGAAACAGCATCTCAGTTTAGGGCTTCTGCGAATTTATACAAAGAGTATGCTTTATTGGAAGGGAAGATAAAGTACCAAGATTATGCATTGTTAAAAGCTGCCCAGATTTATTGGCAGGCAAATCAATATAAAGATTCGCTAGCTTTGATTCCGAAGCTTGAAAAGACAAAGTACAAGGCTCAGGCGCAATACCTAAAAGCAGTAAACTACCTAGATCTTTTACAAAGAGACAAAGCTCAGGTTGAGTATGAGACTTTTCTTAAACGCTTTCCAAGAGATGATTTGGTACCACAAGTTTTACTTTCTCTATCTAAGATCTTTGCAGTAAAAGAAGACTTTATGCAAGCTGCAAAGATACTTTTAAGGTATCATAAATATGTAAAGACAGATTTTATTCTCTATCAGGTTGCCGACTATTATTATAAAGCCAATAACCAAAAAGAGATGAATAAGGTACTGAATCTTTACGAAAAGTCATATCCACAGGGAAAAATACAAGCTGATGGTCTGCGCGCTCAGTTTTTCTGGAAGAACAAAAAAATGAATGCAGCTAATAAGATATGCAGCCTGATTCAGCAGAATTTCGCAAGTAGTAAATCGAATACTGCAAATGCAGAAAAAAGTTTTCTATTTTGTCATTATTATAATTTTATAGCTAAGTTAAAAGAGAAAAAATATTCCAATCCACAAGAGGCAAAACAAGAGCTAGAATTACTTAGAAGCAAAGGTCAATATGAGCTTTATGCTAAAGCCCTAAATGATCTTGGAGAATATATTGAAGCTTTTTCCGGTTCGGAGAAAGCCTTAGAATATTATGAAGAAGCCTGGTCATCTGCGAATCAAAAATTAATTATCGATCAGGCAAAAAGAGCATCTAATAATCTTACTAAAGCAGGGGTATTAAAAATCAATCGAGACCAATTTATAAATTGGAATCTCTATAGATCTGAGTTGGTGGATTGGCAAGATAATAAGACTGTGAAGAACTGGTCTTCTGCTTTGGTAGACTGTAAAGAAAAGCAATCTAAAAAATGTGCAGAGAAATTTCAAAAAATTTATGAAGAAACGAAAGATAGCAATGCTCTTCTTAATAGAATCAAGAACAATTTAATTAGTTCTGAGGATGATCTTCTTTTTAGTGACTTCAAACTTTGGGCAGAAAAAAACAATTGGTTTGCTGATAGCATTAGTTTGGCAGTTCTATTAGGATTTGAAGAGATCGTGCCTCAAAATAGACTTCGTAAACACTTTCAAGAAATTAATGGTACGGCACATCTTGCCCTTTTGGCTCAAGCAAAAAGATTAATGGATAGGCAGAAATACACTTTAGCAAAAAACCTGATACTGAAAGCGATTGAGAAAAATTCTGAATTTTCACCTTCATATGCACAGCTTGCTATACTTAACTTTTCTCAAGAAAAGCTTCAAGAAAGCAGAAGAGTGTTGAATCAAGCACTGAAGAATACTCAAAATAATCCTGCAATTGTATCTATTTACAGAATGATAGATGCTTCACCTCTAGATGAATCGATAGAATCGAAAGATCTTCGAATCGATTATGCATTGGCAATCCAAAGTTTGAACTCGAACGATAGAGAAAGTTTTTCGAAATATCTAAGTAGATTAGAAAACTATGAAGTTTTGCAGACAGAGCTTCAAATGATATCTCATATCTATTTTAATAGTAAACGTCCACCATATGAAAATAAAATCTCAAAGAGCTCTCAACTTGCTCTTATTGCTAGTTACCTTGAATATTCAAATAGTCATGATAAGGCGCTGGCACTTTTAAGACAATCAAAACAAATGGGTAATTTAAGTCCAAGTTTAAATGATTTAAATCGAATCTATGAAAAAAGAAATATTGCCTCAGAGAAGGAGAACAAATGAAGATTATATTTATTTTATTATTTTGTTTGTCACTCGCCGCAAAAGAAAAAAAAGAAAAAAATGATTACTATAAAAAGGTTCCTAAATCTTTATTTTTGATTAAAAAAGCAAAAATAGGATCTGAAGTGGGAGAACCAATACTGAACATATTTGATAGACAACGGAGAGCCATCATCAATGACAAGAAACTTTATTCCCCTCAGTAGTATATTTCTTTTATTGTTTTCGATACCCGTAATAGCACTTGATTTTCGTTCAGAGGAAGATCGAAAAATTGTAATTGCTGTTTTGAATTCTTTTTCAAGAAAATGCGGTTATGTATCTTCAATTGAAGGTGCCATAGTAGAGAGATTAGAAGCTAAATTTCGTCAAGCAAGTGCGGATCAAAACGAAGGAGCTCTTGATTGCTACTCAAGAGAGATTACGAAAATTTCTTCCAGTCATTTTGTATATTCAAAAATGTGTAAAGAACTTACTCAAGAGGGTTTGCCTGCTCGTGAAGAATCATTGATGCGTCTTTTTGTTAGTACCTTTCAGTATGGTAAAGGCATTCGAATTGGTCATAGTATTTTAAATGAGTGCCTAAAAGAGAAAGAAAAAGAAAAGTATTTGGTTGAGTTAAATGTTGGTCGAATTGAATCAGATTATTTGAGTAGTCGAATTGAAAAAATCAAATCAAGGGGACTATTTATTAGAAATAGGACTGACTTTAGATGAAATATATTCTCCTAATTCTTTTTTCATATTCTTTGCTGGCAGATGTTAAAACTCTGCAAGGAGACTTTGAGACAGGGATTAAGGGTGAGACCAATGTTTTTTATTTTGATGATACTGATATTTTTGATTCTGCATATTTTTTAAAGCCAGATATTTCATTGCATTCTCCTAGTGAAAGCGTACCTATGAAAATATTTTTAAATGGAGAGTACAACAAATACTTTATAAACCCGAATGTTGATTTTTTTAATTTTACGTCAGGTGTAGATATATCGAGTAATCCTAAAAGTGATTTTTCGATGGGAGCAACAGCTTTTTATACAAGTATTTCTGATCCACCAGTATCGAAGACAGGAGAACGAGTTTTTCGTAATTTAGTTGGGGGAGAAGCTCGTATTGACTGGATTTTAGATGAAAAAAGAAAATTGCATCTTAATGGAGGAGGAGATCAAGAAATCTTTCAAAGAGATGATTTACAATATCTCAACTCACAGAGAGTTCGCGGAAGTATGCGCTATGCATACCTTTTCTTGCCAGAAACTGCAATGTTTATTGAGGGACAGGCAGGACTTCACAGTTATCCAACTGGGACTGAAAATATAGATATTGATCCAGGCTCAACAAGAGTTAAATACAGTAATTTTTTTACGGAAGGATATTTTGGGTTTAAAGGTCGGCTCACAGAATTTTCAAATGTAAATGCTAAGTTTGGTTTTGCGATTCGATCTTATCAAAGAGAATCTAATTTTGCTGAGCCTGTTTTTTCAATAGAATTTGATGAGCAGTTAAGCCCTCAAGATTTAATTAAAACGGGTTATATTTATCGAGTTGAGGATTCTTACTTTACAAATTGGGTTTTAGATCAAAACTTATATTTAGTTTATGCACGTGTATTTGGAGACTCTTTTGTAGCTAATATTCGTATGGAATACATTTATCGATCTTATTCGAATCCGTTTCGTAGGGAAGACCAGAGAGCCCATGGTACCCTAAGAATGGAATATAGTTATTTACCTTCATGGACATTCGTGGCACAAGGAAGTCTAGACGTCACATCATCAGATGCTAGAAATACACAAAATGATGCTGTTGATCCTGCTGCTTCTTATGAACAAGTTCAGGCTCAAATATCATTGGTAAAATCTTTCTGAGGTTTAGATGAAAAACTGGAGTCTTCTTCCTTTGGGTGGACTTGGTGAAATTGGGATGAATTGTATGGTTCTTGAGAATGAGAAGCATATGTATCTCATTGATTGTGGAAGTATGGCGAACCACAATGATTGGCTGGGTTTTGATTTTATTGTACCAAGATTTGATTATATTAAAGAGCATCATGATAAGCTGCGCTCCTTGATTCTTACCCATGGTCACGAAGATCATATTGGCGGAATTGCACATCTTTTGAGTGAAGTTCATATTCCAAAAATAATTGCTTCAAAGATGACTATTAAGTTATTGATGAGCAAACTGCAAGATCGTGGTGTTGAATCCTATGCAGAAATTTTAGAAATTGAAGAATTAAAGAAATACAAAGTTCAAGATATTGAAGTGGAGTACATTCCGATTACTCACTCCTATGCGGAATCCTATGCTACTTGCATACATACTAAAATTGGTAAGATAGTACATTCTGGTGACTTTAAGCTCGATCCGAAAGCCTACAGGACAAGTCTTAAAAAATCTGTTCGTTTAAAAGAAATTGGAGATGAATCTTGTCTGCTGCTAATGAGCGATTCAACCAATGCCGAAAGAGAGGGCTTTTCAAACACCGATGAAAATATGTTTGAGTCGCTTTTTCAAGCCATGGTGAATTGTTCAGGAAAAATCATTGTCACTTGCTTTGCGAGCAATGTTCACCGTTTGCAAATGTTTATCGACTTAGCCCGTAAACTGCATCGTAAAATTTATTTTCATGGCAGATCAATGAATCGCTTTTTAGATTTGGGGCGTGAGACAAAGCATCTTGATATTAGAGATGAGGAAATAGGTAAACTCTCAGAGATTGAATCTCAAAAAAGGAGTAATGTTTTTATTTTAACGACAGGTTCTCAAGGAGAAAAAACTTCTGGTTTGGTTCGAATTGCACATGGAGAAGATAAAGATATTGGAATTCTTAATGGAGATCGAGTCTTGTTTAGTTCTCTTAAGATACCTGGAAATGAGATCAACATTCGCTATTTGATGAACGAACTTGCACGCAAGGGTGCGGATGTTATTCATGATCCAAGCATTCATGCATCTGGACATGCATATAAAGAAGAGCTTCGGCAGATGCTTGAGTGGGTTCGGCCCAAATTTTTTCTCCCTGTTCATGGAGATTATCAGATGCTTTGTAGCCACGCAGCTCTTGCCAAAGAAACTCAAATTCCACAAAAAACTTTAGTCGTCGAAGATGGATTTCGAGTTAGCTTTAATCAAGATGAGTTTTTTTGCAGTGAAGATGTAGCTGGAGTTGGTAAGAGGTGGACAAAAGGTCTAGTTACGGGTGCCTTGAATGATCCAGAACTCGTTTGGAGAAAGCGAGTGGCCCGTGATGGCCTGGTTATAGTGCAATGCTATCATGATGGTGAAAGATTTTTACAAAGTCCAGTAATTCAATTTCACGGATTTCTGATTAGCAATACTATGCGTGAGAGTCTTTTTGATACTTGTAATCTTTTTCTTAATGAAGTCTTTCAAGAGTATAATGAAAATTTAGGGATAAGCCTACAAGAGTTTATGCAGCAGAAAGTTCGCAAAGCTTGTCGCAAAATTTGTAACACCAAGCCTCAGGTGATTATTTTAGACAATTAGCAGGATTTGATTTTTTTTCTTCAAACAATCCTCGAATCTCAAAACACTTCGAGTTGTTGAGATTCTGCGG
>CAZZCP010000002.1:37294-81562 GCA_964653235.1 uncultured Pseudobdellovibrionaceae bacterium
TCAGAAAAAAAATCAAATCCTTCATGCAATGAAAATGATTTCTTCAAACAATCCTCGAATCTCAAAACACTTCGAGTTGTTGAGATTCTGCGGAACTCAGAAAAAAAATCAAATCCTTCATGCAATGAAAATGATTTCTTCAAACAATCCTTAAGCTGCTCCCTTTTATTTCACTTTTTTCGCAGAATTCAATCCTGCTATCAATGACCTAGGATATTTGTCCGAAAATGCATTCAATTTTCAAGCCTTTTGGACAGAATATACCAAAGATTTTCGATATTTATCCCTTTCGGACGGATGTCCGAAGTGAAGTAAAAGGGAGCAGCTTATGTTAATTTAATAAATGGGAAGAGGGCGCCAAGCATGTGTTGTGTTCTCTTCATTAGAGATTTCAAACCCCATTTTCTCGTAAAACTTTGCTGCATCCTCGGTCATTGCTCGTAGGCGAACTCGGTCAAATGAAGAACGTCTCATAATATCTTGCAGTAGTTTTTTACCGGCCCCTTTGCCGCGAAATTCTCTGAGTATATAAAAGTGCCTAACTCTACCAATCATTGGATCATTTAAATAAGGATCCAGATTCAGCCCACCAATACCAATACATTGTTTCTTCTTAAACACAGCCAAAAGGAATTCTCCATCAAGGTCGAAACGATTGGTTTTATCATCCCACTCCGATTTCAATTTTTGCAAAAATTCAAAGCCTTCCTCTACACTTTCAGAAAGCAGAGTATCAAAATCCTCTGGCAAATCTCGAATCACCTTTACCTTCATAAAAATATGAGAACATAAAAAGAAAGCCCTTACAAGATAGACTCTTAAGATATAAAAACTGCTCCCTTTTGTTTCACTTCGGACGTCCGTCCGAAACAGCTAAATATACAAAATACTTCATCAATTTTGTCCATAGCTGCTTCAAATACGAGGCATTCTCGGACAAAACTCCTAAGTCTTCGAATAGAGCAATGAAGTTCAAAAAAAAAGTGAAACAAAAGGGAGCACTTTATAAGATTTAAAAAAGAGGAGAGCTAAGTCCTAATTTTTGTGCATTACTTTTCAATAATACACGATAGGGGTTGTCGGCGTGTTCGATCAAGTACAAACATGGCTCAAGATTTTTTTCAAAAACCACATCGATCAAATCTTGTCCCGGGTAAAAGCCACCAGACCACATACTTTTTGGATCGAGTTCAAAAGTAAAAGAAATCAAACCCAATTCTCCATAGGACCAATCAGTTGTGTCGCCACTTGCAATGTACAATTCTGAAGACTGTTGAGGAGTATATCGATTCCATCTTGCCATGGTCTCTGCCATTCTTTTGTGAACCTGATAGTCACGCGAGTTGGCAATACTATCGTAGCTATGGCCCCAGGGGTAGAGAATCAATTCACTAAAGGTATGAAAAGAGAGAAGAATTGTTGCATTTTCAGTGCTTTCTACAAAAGCTTTTACGGCTTGGGTTTCAGGTTCGCTAAATGGACTTGGGCCATGATACACATCACTTCGAGTATTATCGCTTGAGCCGCCAGTGTTCCACTGAAAACTATAATTGCGATTCAAATCAACCCCATAAGTACCGTCGCCATTATTTCTACGGTTTTTTCGCCAGTGTTTGTAGGTTCCACCTGCTATGTCATGTTCGACCCCATCTGGGTTGACCATTGGAACAATATGAATCTCGCGTGATCGCAAAAGGCCTTGTATTCTAGTGTTGCCATTCTTAAATTCACGAGCCAAATATTGAGCGAGTAAAATCGGGGTTTCTGTAGACAGATGCTCACGGGCGTGGTGTGTTCCCATAAAAATGATTCCCGCTTTTTCGTGCGAAGAATCTAAGTCGGTTGAAATACGAATATTTATGATTCTTCTTCCTTCAATACTTTGTCCGATGTCTTCAAGTCGTACAATCTCGGGATACTCTCTTTCGAGTGTTTCTAAGATTTCGATTAGCTCATTGTAATTGTGAAACTTTTCATCTCGGTTTGGAAAATCAAGTAGGCTTGCACGAAAAGGGTAGCTAACAATCACTTTATCACCCAGCTGCTGAAGCTCTTCTTTTCCGCCAAGAGCAAAAACAGAATCATCGTATACAGCTTCGATGACTACACCAGTATTTGCAATTTCAGTTCTTTCTACTTTGTTGGTGGCTTTGATTTTCATCCAGTATGTTTCTGCCGCATATGTGTTTAAACAGAAAAAAATAAGTAAAGCCGTAGCTAAGCCTTTCATGAGCCCTCCTTGGTTTAAATTGTCTGAAAACAATTTTCCAACGATTTTCAAACAAGATCTCAACAAATTATCCTGTTTAAAACCTGGACTGAGAAAACTTTTTAAAAAGCTTCGACTTAGGTCTATAAGCCTTAGTTCATGTCTTGAACGGTAGCAATGTAGGGTAAGTTACGATAATAGCCTTGAAAATCAAGCCCATAGCCAACAACGAACTCATTGCCAATTTCAAAACCAACGTAATCTAACTCGCAAGGCTCTTTTATAGCCTCTGGTTTTGAAAGCAATGAAACCGTAGTCAGTGACTTTGGCTGACGAGAGCGAAGGTTTTTCATTAAATAATTCATCGTCAAACCGGTATCGACGATATCTTCGATGATCAAAACATTTTTGCCTTCGATGGGCTTGGAGAGATCGAGAGTCATTTTAACTTGGCCTGATGATTTTGTAGAATCGCCATAGCTGGATGTTCCCATAAATTCGCAAATCACTTCAAGGTCAATCGCTCGAAGAAGATCAGCATAGAACATGAAAGAGCCTTTTAAAATTCCAACCGCAACAATCTCTTCACCCTGAAATCGTTTCTCAATTTCTTTACCAATTTCTTGAATGCGAGTTTGCAATTTGGATTCACTAATCAGTGGGGCAAGCTTTAATTGTTCCATAATCTCTCCTAGTGGGTTTTATAGGCATATAGAAAGGAATTGTCACGTTTAATCTCGGCAAATCATTAGACCGAGATCGGATTTGGACTCCAGATAGCCCTCTGAGCTCATCGTTTTAAATGCACTCAGAGAAATATCACTTTCATACTCATAAGGAGCTCTTTTTGGTGTTAGACCTGTGTGTATCCAGCACTGATCTTGCTGTAAGCTAATTCGATCAAAGAACTCAATGAATTCAGTGTTTGTATTTTCATTTGCAAACTGTCCTCGAATCAGTACGCCGAATTCATAGTTCTGGTCGCCTTTTTCAACATTTTGAATGCTAATAACATGACCTACTTCTTCATTGATCATTGGATCTAATTCTAAAACCTCGATACTAAGCTCTTCTAAATTCTCTAGCTCTTTGATATTGCTCTTTGAAATCTTCTCTGCCCTCTTGTCTTTATTCTGAAAAACGGCTTGAAAAGCTTCTTGAAAATCCCCTGGCCAAGACTCTTCTCCCATTAAATTGTCCATATCAATATCTTCTAGTTGAACTATATAAAAACTTACTTTTTCAACAACAGTAGAGGAGAGATTTTTAGCTGGTTCGGGAACCTCTTCTTTTTGCGCCTGAACCGCATTTGTTTTCTGTACTCTTTTTTTTATTTTTTTCTCACGAACTTCTTCAACATAGTCATTTGGAATAAATTCTTCTTCATCCATAGGGCTCTCCCAATTGGAGCGAAGATAGAAAACACTTCCTAGAATAAAGCCAAGAATCAAAACCAGATAGAGTGCTGAATTGTTGCCAATTCTCTTTGATAAAGGGGGAGCCTTAGCATGATAGCGATTCATGTCTACACCGCATTTAGCACAGAACTGATCTTTGGGTTGTTCAAACCCACATTTCGGGCACTGAATCATCATTGCTGGGCCTCAAGGTATCTTGCTGAAATACCTAGACTTTTTTTAAATCTTAGCACCTGCGACCTAATGCCTGAAGAAATTTATAGCATTGACGCAGAATAAAAAAGTGGGGTAAAGTGGTTATAAGTGGGGATATATGGGGCAGATATGCAGCTTGATTTACTTCTTGCCTCCCCCATTTTTTTGAACTTCGAAAAGAGGTTAGAGAGTCTAGGGAAGGACTTTCTCCATTGGGCAAAGGACTAGGATGGTAAATTTGTTTCGTGGCCGATTCGAGGCCAAGGTCGACCAAAAATCACGGGTCGCACTCGCTGCGGGTTTACGCCAATCTTTGCCAGAAGATGATCTAAGACTTGTGATAACCAACACGCAATACAAAAAGCAAAATGCTCTTGATGTTTACAGCTATGCAGCTTGGCTTGAACTCGAAGAGAGAATGAATACGCTACCAAAACTCAATGCAAAGGTTCAAGCTTTTCGAAGATTCTACCTTTCTGCCGCTCAGGTTGTTGAGCCTGATGCACAAAATCGTTTCTTGATTCCAAAATCTTTAAAAGACTACGCAAATATAGATACTGAGGTGATACTAGTCGGAATGGGAGAGAAGTTTGAATTGTGGAATAAATTAAGTTGGAACTCGATTCACAATGAATTGAGTGAGAACTTTGAAGATATACTTGCGGGGGTTGCTGAATTAGAAGGGGAGAACAAGTGATGCATAAGCCTGTTCTTTTTAATGAAGTAAAGTCTTTTTGTCAGTGGGAGTATCAACCCAAAACCTATTTAGACTGCACCTTTGGTCGTGGTGGCCATGCAAAAGAGATCTTAAAACTCTATCCCCATCTAAAATGTAATTTTATCGACCGGGACTCCGAAGCCATAGCCTATGGAAAAGAAAACTTTCAAGATTATGAAGTTCAGTTTTATCAAAAAAATTTTATGAGTCTTGCCGAAGATTCGTCATGGCTTGCATTTGAGTCTTATGATTTGATTTTGGCTGATTTAGGAGTGAGCTCGCCACAGCTCGATCAAGCAGGCAGAGGCTTTAGTTTTTATCATGATGGTCCACTCGATATGCGAATGGATACAGAGCAAGACTTAACAGCGGCTGATATTGTCAATCATTGGCCTGAAGAAGATTTAATTGAAATCTTTCAAAAGTATGCCGAAATTCGCAATCCACAAAGAATAGTAAAAGCTCTTTTAGAGATGCGAAGTGAAAAAGAGTTCTCCCGTACCATCGAGCTTGCCGATTTTTTTGAAAAGCTTTTAGGCTGGAGAAAAAAAGGCAGCCACCCTGCAACCAAATTTTTTCTTGCTCTTAGAATGGAAGTAAATCAAGAAATTGCCCCACTAGAAAACGCAATTCAAAAATGCATTGACCTCTTAGCAGATCAAGCCAGGCTTCTGGTAATCACTTTTCATTCTATTGAAGATCGCATCGTGAAGTGGACAATGAGAGAACAAAAACACAAAGGAACAATTTTAACCAAGAAAGTGATTCAACCCAGTAGGGATGAAGAAAAAGAAAATCCAAGAGCACGAAGTGCGAAACTAAGGGTTTTTCAAAAAGGAGTGTACGATGAAAGAAAAAAATACTGATTTTAGAGCTTTTCTTAGTGTCTTGCTCATCATTGGAGCTTTGTTTAGTATCGTATTTTGCAAAATGGAAGTACGAAGAATGGGCTACGAGGTATGGAAGATTACCAAACAAGCAAAAAGATTAGAAGATAACAAAAGAAGTATGTCGATGGAATTTGCAAAGCTGACACGCCCAGAGAGAGTTGAAAAATATGCGCAAAAGTATCTTGCTCTTCATAGGGCAGAGAAAAAGCAAATTATTCAAATGGACAATAACTCGATTGCTTTTCAAAGACAGTAATGAAAGCATCGCAACGTAGAATATTAATTTTAATTCTTTTTGTGGGTAGCCTGTGGATTCTTTTAGTAGTTCGCGCTTTACAATTGCAGGTCTTGCCAAATGAAAAATTAGCCAAAGTACAATCGAAGCAGTCTCATACAGCAATTACTCTCTCACCTCGTAGAGGATTTATTCTTGACAGAAATGGAGTTGAACTAGCTGCTTCAGTGACAGCATATTCTGTATTTGCTGACCCTAAATGGATCGAAAATCCACAACAAACGGCAAAGAAATTGGCTTACTATCTCGGCGGCAGCTGGAAGAAACTGCAAAAGAAACTAATAAAAAAAAACACACGATTTGTTTGGGTAAAAAGAAGGATATCTCCTGATTTAAAGAAAAAAATAGAAGCCTTAGAGCTCAAAGGAATCGCTTTTGTTGAAGAGTCCAAAAGAGTCTATCCCAATATGGAATCTCTTGGACAAGTACTCGGCTTTGTTGGTTCTCAAGGTCAGGGCTTGGATGGTATCGAAGCCAAGTTCAATGAAATTTTAAGTGGAGAGAAAAAGAAACTCAGGCTACAGAGAGATGCAAGGGGTAGGCCCTTGATTCAAAATGGTAGAGTCTTTAGCGAGAGCCCCGATGGCAGTAGTTTGCAATTGAGTATTGATATTGAATTGCAATATAGTCTTGAGCAAGAGCTACAAAAGACAATCAAAGATTTTAATGCCGAAAGTGCAGTGGGTGTTATTTTAGATGCACAAAGCTCAGAGATTTTAGCAATGGTAAATGCTCCATTGTTTGACCCCAATCAAGCTTTCAAACATGATGCTGATCTAAGGCGCAATCGTAGTATTACTGATCCCTTTGAACCAGGTTCGACTCTTAAGACTTTTACTATTGCCGCTGCTTTAAAAGAAAAAATTGCCAAGCCCAATAGTAAATATTTTTGCGAAGACGGTAAGATGAGAATTGGTAAAAGATGGATTCGAGAAGCAGACTCAAGGCACAGTCATCGGTGGCTTACTGTGAGTGAAATTTTAGCCAAGTCATCCAATGTGGGAACAACTAAAATTGCCTTAGAACTGGGTTCCGAGAAACTTTATAAGAATTTAAGAGAATTTGGCTTTGGCGAAAAGCTACAATCTCAATTACCGGGTGAATCGAAGGGTATTTTGCCAAAGCCGAATTGGAATGACCACTTAATTGCGAATATTTCATTTGGTCATGGAATGGCTGCGACCGCTCTCCAAATTGCCAATGCTTATGCAAGTATTGCCAATGGTGGTGATTTGAAAGAGCCGCAAATTGTAAAAACCTATTGGGATGCGGAGTCTCGCGACCTGGTTGTGAATGAAGAAAAAGTGATTCGAAATGTGCTTAGCGCAACAGAGGCTTCACAACTAACAATGATGCTTCAGAATGTAACTAGCGAAGATGGAACCGGACAAAATGCACGCGTACCCGGTTTTTTAGTAGCAGGAAAAACAGGTACAGCACAAAAAATCGACCCTGTTACAGGTACCTATATGCCTGGAGCTTATAGTTCAAGTTTTGCCGGTTTTGTTCCAGCTCAAGACCCAAAGTTTGTCATCTATATAGCAGTGGATGACCCTCAAGATGTTTATTATGGTTCTCAAGTTGCGGCTCCCGTATTCTCAAGAATTGCCAGTTATGCGCTTTTAAAAGAAGGAATTTTACCAGTGAAAATTGAAAACAAGGATCTTCTCTACAACAACGCCACAACAAGTCAAAAGCTAAAATTACGCAAAAACTTAAAAATTCAAAAAAAAGCTCTTAAAGAAATTCAAAAGAGTATTCTCGATCAAACAGACATGCCTTCTCTTGCCGGGCAGAGCCTTAGAGAGGCTATAGAGAGTTTATCTTTTTTACCATTAGAAATTCAGATTCAGGGACAAGGTCAGGTTCGCAAAACCTGGCCAGCTGCGGGTAAAAAACTTTTTGCGAATCAAAAGGTTATATTGTACTTGAATTCTAAGAATGACAATCAATGATATTATTAAGTATTTTCCTGGCTTAAAGAATACCAAGCAAATTCACTTGCCCATTCATTCGATTTCGCGCTCATCGCATGATTTTCAACCAGGTGATGTTTTTGTGGCAATACGTGGAAATACTTGGGATGGGCATAGTTTTGTTGCAGAGGCAGCAAAAAGCGCCAGTTTACTTGTGGTTGAAGATGAAGCTTCTATACCAAAAGATTGTCCTTGTGCTTACTTGCTTGCCAAAGACTCACGAGAAGTCTTAGCAAAACTTGCTTCTTTGTATTTTGAGAGGCCAAGCGAAAAGCTTTTTAGTATCGGCATTACAGGAACCAATGGAAAGACCACAAGCTCTTACTTAGTGGAACAAATTTTTCAGCATGCACAAGTTCCCATTGGAGTTATGGGTACGATCAACCATCATTTAGGAAAAAGAATTTGGGATACGAAACTAACCAGTCCTGGGCCTATCGAATTACAAGGTCGACTCAAAGAATATCTTGATCTAGGTGCAAAGGCGAATGTGATTGAAATATCAAGTCATGCACTTGACCAAAAAAGAGTTTTTGATTTGCAACTTGATGTTGCGGTATTTACAAACTTTAGCCAAGATCATCTCGACTACCACAAGACGATGCAAAATTATTTAGCTGCAAAAGCGAAACTCTTTACAGAAATTTTATCTGGCTCAGAAAAACAAAGAAGATTTGCGATACTTAATGCAGATGAACCAGCTTGTTATAAGATTGAAATTCCTGAAGAGATTCAAATCTATCGTTACGGCGAGCTTTCAGAAGATTTTCGTTTTTCTCATATTCGTCAAGACTACTCGGGTTCTGTTTTTGATTTACACAGTCCGATTGGCCACCACCAAGTTAAGTTGAAAATGCCAGGAAGGCACAATATATATAACTCTCTTGCCGCTATAGCCACAGCCTATTGTTACGGAATCTCGATCGATCAATCCATTGAAGCATTGAAAGACTTCAATGGTGTTCCCGGAAGGTTAGAAACAGTCGACAATCCAAAATCTTTGCACGTTTTTGTCGATTATGCGCATACGGAAGAGGCTCTTGAAAATGTACTGCGTTTTTTAAATCGTATTCGCCAGGAAGAAAATCTAAAAAGTAAGATTATCACTGTTTTTGGTGCCGGCGGGGATCGTGATAAGGGCAAAAGACCCAGAATGGGTAGAATCGCCTCTTTGAACTCAGACCAATTGGTTATCACCTCCGACAATCCTAGAAATGAAGACCCTCAGCAAATTATTGACGAGATTTTAGAAGGAGTGGTTCACAAAGAGCGGGCTATGAGTGATGTAGATCGTCGCGAGGCTATTCATTTGGCTCTTCAATCAGCGGCGCCTGGGGATGTGGTACTAATTGCTGGTAAAGGTCATGAAAAAACTCAACTTATAGGTTCTAATGTAGAACATTTTAGTGACCGTGAGGTAGTGGTAGAATACTTTCAGTGAGGCGAATATGTTTTCATTTGATTTTTTAAGAGATGTGACTAATGCCATTTGTCTTGTTTCGGGGGCTGAAGCTTTCGAGCGCATTAGTACTGATACCAGGCAAGAGAATCAAAATGCGTTTTTTATTGCTTTGAAGGGCGATTCCTATGATGCCCATGATTATCTTGATAAAGCGATCGAAAGCGGGGCCAAGTGTTTGATCGTTCACAAGAAACCTGAAGAAGACTTTTTAATGCTTTGCAAAGAAAAAGAAATTGCTGTGCTTTTGGTTGAAGATACACTTTTTGCTCTGCAAAACCTTGCCAATGCCTGGAGACGACAGCTGGGAACCTCTATCATTGGTATTACTGGAACCAATGGCAAGACATCCACCAAAAGCTATTTGTCTGTGATTTTATCAAAGCACTTTCGTGTTCACGCATCAAAAGGCAGTTTTAATAATCATTGGGGTGTTCCTCTGAGTCTGCTTGAGATGAGAAGCGAGCATCAGTGGACCGTTCAAGAAATGGGAATGAATCGAGGCGGTGAAATTGAACAATTGGTACAAATTGCTGAACCGAATATCGTACTGGTGACCAATGTTGGTCGAGGCCATATTGAAAACTTTTCGAATGGCATTGATGGAGTCGCTGAAGCCAAGGCTGAGATTTACAAGTACTCTGACCCGAATTGTATTCGTATTTTTAATCTCGACAACCGCTATACTCTTCAAATGAAACAAGACTATCAAAGAAAAGATCGCGCTTTGAGTTTCTCGGTGAAAGAGAAAAAAGCCGATATATTTTTAGAACTGGTAAAATGTGATTTTGGTTCCTTGCACATTCAAGGACATATTGGAGACAAAAAAGCAGAGAGCCAAGTAGCTTTGATTGGCGAGCACAATGTCGAAAATCTGGCCGCTGCCGCCGCCGCGGCACTCGCTGCTGGGATGCCAGCAGATAAAATCTGGCAGGCACTACCTGAGGTACGCTCTTCTTGGGGAAGAAACCAAATTCTTGAACACCAAAGCGGTGCTAAAATTCTATTTGATGCCTATAATGCGAATCCTGAGAGTTTTCAAGCTCTTCTTAAACACTACAAAAAGTTCTATAAAGAGGCCTCGAATACCTACTTGATTTTAGGTGAGATGATGGAGCTTGGAAATCAATCCGCAGCAGAGCACAGAGCTCTTGCTGAAGAAATTGCTTTACTCCAACCTACGAAAACATTGTTTTTTGGCTCACAAGGAGAAGCTTTTCAGGCTGCTTTTGAGTCTGCAGGGATTTCTAAAAGTTTAGTTGTTTCAGATACTTATAAAGATTCTCTTGCATCTAAAATAGGATCTGTGTTAAAAGGTTCAGATATTCTTGTTATAAAGGGCTCACGAGCCTGGCAACTCGAACGTGCAGTGCGCGCGATTGGCCTAAAAGACTTTAAGAAGGAGAACTGAGTCCTAAAATGCTCTATGAATGGCTGTATTCCTTTTCAGATCAACTGAGTGGTTTTAACGTTTTTCGCTACATCACCTTTCGAACCTTTGTGGCCTTCTTTAGTGCTTTTTTAATCTGTTGGCTTTGGGGGCCCAAGTTCATTCGCAGACTCAAAAGAAATCAATACGGCCAAGTGGTTCGCGATGATGGCCCACAAACTCATTTAAAAAAACAAGGAACACCAACAATGGGCGGTGGCCTAATGGTGATGAGCATTTTCATTCCGAGTATTTTGTGGGCTGACTGGAAGGTTGCCTTGGTATGGGCTTGTTTAATAGTGACTCTCTCTTTTGCTTTTATTGGTTTTGCCGACGATTATATGAAAGTTGCTAAGAAGAATACCAAGGGCTTGCATGGTAAACTAAGACTACTACTTGAGTTTGCGATTTCCGGAGGAGTGATTGCAACGCTCATTTATGGTTTTGGCTTCTCTACAGAGCTAGCGATACCGTTTTTTAAAAATGCTATTTTCGATTTGGGCTGGTTCTATATTGTATTTGCTTCTCTGGTTATTGTTGGTTGTGCCAATGCGGTAAATCTTACTGATGGCCTTGATGGACTGGCGATTGTACCTATTATGATCGCGACAGCAACTTATTTGATTTTTGCTTATATAGCTGGAAGACAAGATTATGCTGAATATTTACAGATTCCCTACATTGCAAATGCAGGTGAATTGGCACCCGTTGCTGCAACTGTGATTGCTGCAGGTCTTGGGTTTCTATGGTACAATGCTTACCCAGCTCAAGTTTTTATGGGAGATGTGGGAAGTTTAGGATTAGGTGGTTTTTTGGGTACTCTTGCCGTTCTAACCAAGAATGAAATTCTTTTGGTTTTGGTTGGAGGAGTTTTCGTGGCTGAAGCTCTATCGGTAATCACTCAAGTTGCATCTTTTAAGTTAACAGGAAAAAGAGTCTTTCGAATGGCGCCCTTGCATCATCACTTTGAATTGAAAGGCTTAACAGAAACGAAAATCATTGTTCGCTTTTGGATTGTCTCAATTTTATTGGCAATCCTAAGCTTGAGTACATTAAAGTTGAGGTAATGAAATGACAGAGATCAAAGATAAAAAAATCATGGTGGTGGGACTCTCGCGAACAGGGGTATCTTTAACCAAGTATTTGGTTGAACAGGGTGCTAAGGTTACTGTGAGTGATCACAAGTCACCAGCTGAGCTTGCTCATTATTTGGATGAAATCGACTCACTGGATATTTCTTATGATTTGGGAGGCCATACCCCAAGAACTTTTATTGAGCAAAATTTGATTATTCTCAGTCCAGGGATCTCTCCAGATCTAAAGATTTTTGAATATGCTAAGGCCAATGGTGTTCAAGTAACGGGAGAATTTGAGTTTGCGGCAACTCGAATTCAAGAGCCAATCGTTGGTGTCACTGGAACCAATGGTAAAAGCACGGCCTGTCGTTTGATGGAGGTCATGCTCCGAAAATCGGGAGTGAAAGTGTTTTTGGGCGGCAATTACGGAATGCCACTGATCGATTATGTTCGCAGTCCTGAAAAAGCAGATTATGTTATTGCTGAAGTCTCTAGCTTTCAGCTTGAGCACTGTGAGTATTTCAATCCAAAGAATATTGTCTTTATGAACTTAGCTGAAAACCATCTCGATCGTCACCGCACGATGGAGAATTATATTTCTTGTAAAAAGAGAATCTTTCGCAACACCAACCAATACACGACCAGTGTCTTAAACGCCGATGACAAGCGCGTGGTTGATATTGCGCGCGATCCGATTGTGCAAAGAGGACGAATTCTTTATTTCTCTCGAAAACCAGCTCTCGAGCCACAAATTATGAATATTGGTGGGGCTATTAATATTAAAAATGAAATTCGTCTTCGTGTTGGACCTGAAATTGAACTTTTTCAAGTGGATCGCATGAAGATGGTGGGGCGGCACTCGATTGAAAACTTGATGGCTGCAATTTTAGCCACTCGTGAGCTTGGAGCCAAGCCAGAGGTCATTCAAGAAGTGATTGATGAATTCCCTGGGCTTGAACACAGAATCGAATATGTGCGAAAAGCAGGTGGGGTCCGTTTTTACAATGATTCTAAAGCAACCAACGTTCACTCTGTAATGCGTGCATTGGATTCTTTTGATGAAAATGTAATTTTAATTATGGGCGGAAAAGACACCGGACTGAACTATGAGCCCCTTCGAAATTTGATTCGACAAAAAGTAAAGACTTTGATTCTTGTGGGTGAGGCTAAAGAGAGAATCAATCGAGACTTAGGAGACTATGCCCAGACCTTTTTAATTGGCACCTTTGAAGAGGCTGTTTTGATATCTTATCAAAAGTCTAGGATAGGTGACATAATATTGCTAAGTCCGGGCTGTTCAAGCTTTGATATTTTTGATAGCTTTGAAGAGCGTGGAAACTACTTCAAGAAACTCGTCAGCCAATTCAACTAAAAGTTTTTTGCCAAAATGGTGGAAAGTAAGATTTCCACTCAAGAACTTAGACCAGGCTTTGCTTTTGAGCTTGGTCTTTTTTTACGGACTAGGCCTGGTTCAAGTCTATAGTGCAAGCTATATCTTTGCGATTGAAAACTACCAAGATGGGCTATTCTTTTTTCGTAAGCAGATGCTTTTCACAGTGTTCTCGATTTTTTGTTTACTGATCTTAGCAAAACTGCCTTGGCTTTGGCTGAAAAGACTTACTCCTTGGATGTGGGTAGTTGCTATCGCATTGCTAGTTCTGAGTTTTGTTCCGAGCATCGGGGTAAAGGTCAACGGTGCACGCAGATGGATTGATTTGCAGTATCTTCGTATTCAGCCGGCAGAGTTTTTACGAATTTTATTGCCCCTCTTTTTTGCCTATTGGGTCAGCCTAGAGCTCAAACTCAAAAGAATTTGGTTTTGGCTTCTGAGTTTCATTTTGATTGCCCTGCCCATTCTTGCTCTGCTCAAACAACCTGACTTTGGTAATTTTGTTTTATGCTACTTAGTATTGATGAGCATGCTTTTTGTGGTTGGATTAAAGTGGAAGTATCTCTTTGCCAACTTAGCGATTGGCTTGACTGCATTTTTGGCTCTGATTTGGTTTGTTCCCTACCGAAAAGCAAGATTGTTGTCATTTTTAGATCCGTGGTCAGACCCAATGGGAAAAGGCTTTCAGAGCATCCAATCTATGCTGAGTTTTTATTCTGGCGGAACTACTGGAGTGGGCCTTGGTCAAGGTCAGGGAAAGCTCTTCTTTCTTCCTGAAGCTCATACAGACTTTACCCTCGCCGTTTTGGGTGAAGAGACGGGCTTTATAGGTATCGCTTTTGTTCTGCTTTTGTATGCCTATCTTTGCTTTCGTGCCTTTCAAATTGCCCTTGTTTCAGAAAATAAAATGGCACAAATTGCAGCTCTAGGTTTGGCTATTAATTTTGCTTTGCAGGTTTTTGTCAATATTGGGGTGGTGATGGGAATGCTTCCCACCAAAGGTATTACGCTTCCCTTTTTAAGTTATGGGGGAAGCTCTCTTTTAGCCACGAGTATTTTATTTGGAGTATTGTTAAACATTGACCGACATCAAGAGTATTTTCAAAGAAGACATGTCTAAAATAGATCGAATCCTTTTCACTGGTGGCGGAACCGGAGGACATATTTATCCAGGACTGGCTGTCGCCCGCTACATCAAGAGCCAAAATCCTGAGGTGCAAATTCTTTTTCTTGGCGCCAATCGACCTCTCGATAAAAGGATTTTAAGTAAACAAGAATTTTCTTATAAACTCTTGCCAATCGGTCCGCTCAATCGAACGAGCCTTGCGCAATCACTGAAAACTCTGTTTTTATTGCCTATCGCGATTTTACAAGCAATCTGGGCTGTCTTTCGTTTTCGTCCTCAATTTTGTGTTGGTTTCGGTGGCTATGCATCGGCTCCTGCTTTATTGGCTTCAAAACTTTTAGGTGTTAAGACGGCCATTTGGGAGCCCAATGCCTACCCGGGAATGGTTTCTCGAAAGATGGCAAAATATGTCGATCTTTGCCTTTTAAATTTTACTGACAAGACAGGAATCTTTCCCAAAGAGAAGCAAAGATTGGTGGGGGTACCGACTCGAGTTCCTCCTTTGCAAAAACAAAGCATGAATGAAAAATTCTTTCTCTTAGTGATAGGGGGAAGTAGTGGAGCTCGGGGCATTAACCAAGCCGTGAGTGAGCTTTTTCAAAAGCATCCAGAACTCTTAGAAAAAATGGATGTGCTTCATCAATGTGGGGCTTATGATTTTTCTTGGGTTGAAGAGAAGTATCAGAATCTCAAAGGCATTGAATGCCGCGAGTTCATTCACGATATGGAAACTCAATTGCAAAAAGCCAGCCTTATTATATCACGTGCCGGAGCCAATAGCTTGGCTGAGATCGCAGTATTTGCAAAACCAAGTATTTTGATTCCTTTGCCAACAGCAGCAGACAATCATCAAGTAAAAAATGCCGAAAGATTTCAAGAAGCAGGAGCTGCAATAATGATTGAGCAAAAAAATCTAAGTGTCGAGAGCTTATATGCTGAAGTGAAAAGGCTTTTGCATTCACCAGAAACTTGCCGGTCAATGTCAGAGAAAGCAGAATTTTTTGCCAGTCCCCATGCAACCGATAAAATCTACCAAACTTTGCTTGCCCCCTAGTTTCGACCGAGTTATTTCATACAAATGCATTTACTGAATTCTCGGATTCATATGGTTGGAATTGGCGGTGTAGGCATGTGCGGCATCGCCGAGCTCCTACACAATTTGGGCGCCACAGTTACAGGAAGCGATGTGCGCGAATCAACGAGTTTACAATATCTAAAATCATTAGGTATTCAAACTTTTATTGGCCAAAGAGCCGAGCAAGTAGAAAATGCCAATGTACTTGTTTATTCTTCAGCAATTGCCAAAGACAATGTCGAACTGCAGGCAGCAAAAGATTTGGGTATTCCTCGTATACCCAGAGCAGAGGCTCTAGCCGAAATAATGCGTCTTAAGAGAGGAATTGCTGTTGCTGGTACTCATGGCAAGACAAGCACCACCAGCATGATTGCTTCGGTTTTGGTGAATGCTGAACTCAAACCAACCTATATGATTGGTGGCAGGCTTTTGACCCTAAAGAGCAATGCCCTTTTGGGCGAGGGAAAGTGGATGGTTGCAGAGGCCGATGAAAGTGATGGTAGTTTTTTGAAACTTCGCCCTGAAATTGCTGTCATTACCAATATTGACTACGATCACATGGACTATTTTGGTAGTGAAGAGTCACTCTTAGAGCACTTTGAGCGTTTTGCCAATCAAGTACCTTTTTATGGAAAGGTGATTGCCTGTGGTGACAACCTATTGTTGCGCAAAGTTCTAGAAGGATTTTCAAAACCAGTTAGTTTTTATGGCTTTGATGAAGACAATGACTTTGTTCTTAAAAAAGATTTGTACAACTGCGAGGTCTTGTTTCAAAACCAAAAAATCGGTGATTTTAAGATGCCTATTCCTGGCAAGCACAATGCACTCAATGCACTTTCTTCCATTTTGGTAGGAATTGAATTGGGTCTTGATTTTCAAACGGCAAAAAAAGGAATCGAAGATTTTAATGGCGTTCACCGCCGCTTTGAATACAAAGGCGAAATCAATGGTGTTCGTCTCTATGATGATTATGCTCATCACCCCACAGAGATTCGGGCCACCTTACAGGCTTTTCGCGAAAAATATCCTAAGCAAAACTTACATCTGGTTTTTCAACCGCATCGCTTCTCAAGAACCAAAGACTCATGGCTTGAATTCTTAGATTGTTTTCAAGCTGCAAGCCATGTTTATATAGCCGATATTTATCCGGCGGGTGAAAAAGAAATTGCTGGCATCGATGCAGAGACTCTAGCAAAAGAAATCAAGCACCCCAATGCCAAAGCCATTGGCTCTTGGCGAGAGGCTGTATCAAACATTACTATTCCCTCCGGAGATATATTGATCAGTTTTGGAGCTGGAGACATTTGGCAGTTTACCGATGAGTGGGCAAAACTTCATGGAAATTAAAGAGCAAGAATCCTTGGTAAAATACAATTCTTGGCGTGTCGGAGGAAGAGCCGAATACCTTTGCACTCCCAAAAGCATTGAAGAAGTTGTAGAGGCCGAGGCCTATGCACTTAATAAGCAATTGCCAATCACGGTGCTTGGTGGGGGTAGCAATGTACTGCTTCCCGATGAGGGCATTCGAGGTCTTGTGATATGTTTACGAAAACTCAAAGGCCAAGAAGTTCAGAAAACCCAAGACCGACTGCAAGTACTTGCTCTTGCGGGGGAGTCGAAATTGACTGTGATGAAGACTTTTTTAAAAGAAAAGCTTCCTCCAGCTGTGTTTTTGTCGGGACTTCCCGGTGATATCGGCGGCGGCATTGCGATGAATGCAGGCGTGAGCCAAAAATGGACCCCGCGTGAGTTTGTTGAAATCACAGATTGGTTTGATGTCTTGAATGCGGGCAAAATAAAAAGATATCAAAAGAACGACTTGATTTGGTCTTACCGCAAAACCCTAGCTTGGCAGCCAGGTATTATTTTACGTGCGCAATTGTCTTGGCCTTTGATAGAGGCAAATGAATCGGTTGTTCGTGAAGTAGAAGCTTGGAACAAGCTAAGAGTTGAAAAACAACCCCTCGATAAGCCCAGTTGCGGCTCTGTTTTTGTCAATCCAGAAGGGAATTCTGCAGGTCGTTTGATTGAAGAGTGTGGACTCAAAGGCCTTCAAATTGGTGGAGCTCAAGTTTCTGAAAAGCATGCAAACTTTATTGTCAATACTGGCAATGCAACAGCCTCTGATATTCGAGAAGTCATTGAAAAAGTGCAAGCTGTGGTCAAAGAAAAAAAGTCGATTTCACTTCATACCGAAGTTCGTTTTTTATAAACCAGCACCAGCAAACAATTTGGCACAATTCTTAGGAGCCTTAGGCCTAGTTCGGTATGTCTCAGCAATCAAGAGCGAGCTACCTTCTCTGGCTCTGGCGCGAATATCTGCTATTGCACGATCAAAGTTTTGCGGCGGCAGTATTTCTGCAGTTGCCCCTCGGGTTTCATTGTATGTCTGAACATTCGCTTGATTGCGACGAACTTCTTCGCGATCCACTACTGGGCCAGAATCACTGAGCGTAACCACTCTATCAATTTGACTATCCATCATCTCTAATAGCACACTTCGAGCTTGCATTCTTTCAGGTCTCGTATCTGTCAAAACTTGATTTTCTACAATCATTTGTAGTCTTTGAAATTGGTAGATCCAAAGTTGCATCATTCTTGGGTGGTCGTACAAATCTCTCTGCACGATGTTTCGCATGAACTTTATCTCCGCTAAGTTGGGGTGGCTGTGTGCTCCGCGCAAATAGGTTTGCACTAATACTTCAACAAAAAAAGCATTGTCAGCTCCATTTCGATAGCGTTCGATTTCATGAACCAAGCGCCAAGCAACGACGTCTTTTTCTGCTGCAGATAGATTTTTTAGGTTCATCACATCTTCTAGTGATGGAGTTCGATCTAAATCTTTTAGATCTTAAATAGGACCAGCCCAAGCAAGAATTTGCATAAAAAAGAAGAATAGAAAAAAACGCATAAGTTCCCCGTTTTGTTGATGAAGAACTTATGCTTTTTTTATGAGTAGAATTCAGCAAGGCCGCAAAAAATAGAAAAGTATTCTTTAAATCAAAAAAATGACAAAAGTCTTACATAAAAAAATCTTATCTAAACCTGCTACCGAGTGCAGGCGCCACTTGAACAATGATTTTTTTTCTTGGGTAAGTGGGGTCTTATCTCTGCAAATATTTTATAGCCAATTCTCATTGCCGGGCTGATCAACGGTGCTTTTGCCAGTTTTGCCAGCCAATTGTACTGAGGCAGTTCCTTCCAAATTTCAATAAAGGCATCCACTCCAGTGATCGGATTTCCTTCTTTATCTTTTACATGAAGGTACTTATTGACCATCTTCGGATCTAAATCTTCTTCAAGGGCATTAAAATTGGGGTCGGCAATGTCGACATATTCAATTCTATTTTCTGTATCGATTTTTTTGTAGTGATCAATCTCTCTTGCACATAAGTGGCAGGCGCCGTCATAAAAAATCTTGGTTTTCATTTTCAATCTCCTAAAGCTTTATTGATGAAATTCCACCATCAACTTTTAGTATCTGCCCCGTGATCCAGGCCGACTCATCTCCTAGTAAGAAAGCTGCAGCATGGGCAATGTCTTGTGCATGGCCAATTCTTTTGAGAGGATGTTTTTCGATGGAGTTTTTCAAAGTTTTTTCATTGCTTGTTATACGACTTGCTAGCGGTGTGTCGGTCAATGAGGGAGCAATGGCATTGACTCGAATCTTTGGCGCAAACTCTGCGGCAAGATTTCGGGTAAGACCTTCAAGAGCTCCTTTACTTGCAGCAACAATTGCATGAAATGGCATTCCAGTTTGTACAATAGTAGAAGAAAAGAATACCACGCTTCCTGGTGTATCTGCTTTTCTAAGAGCTGTGTGGCAAGCTTTCACACAATTTACAGCTCCAAGTACATTGAGTTTGTAGTCTTGAATGTAGTCTTCGTCTTTAAATTGCTTGAAAGCATTGAGGTTGATACTCCCTGGTAAATAGGCCATGCCATTGAGAGTCTCGGGTAAAAACTCAATTGGAAATTCATCATTTAAAACATCAAAGTTTTTGGTAAAAAGATTCTCTTGTGCATCGAGCTCTTCTGCGCTTCTTGAAAGCAAGTAAACCTCTGCTTCTTGAGACAAAAGTTTTTCACGTAGTTCTTTTCCAATTCCACTGGTGCCGCCAATTAACAAATAGGTTTTCATCAAATAATCTCCCTTGATTATTTAATACTAATGCGTAATCTTGTATAAGAAAACTAGACAACTCTTTTATATAGGTTTTGTACATGTTAGAGCTGCTCAATAGCCTAAATACCAACCTGAATCAGGTCTTTTACCTGCAATTTGTCTCATCGTGGGTCATGTTTACGGTCATTTGGTACTGCCAGATTTTGCATTACCCCACTTTTGCATGGGTAGAGAAAGAAGCTTTTACAGAATTTGTGAATTTTCATGGCCAGCGCATTTCGTTGATCGTGATTCCTTTTATGTTTTTAGAGCTGATCACCGCAAGCATTCTAATGCTCTACGCTGTTGATAAATACATCCTAATTTTCATTATAACTCTTTTGCTATGGTTGAGTACGGCAACTTTGCAAGGCCCCACTCACGGTAAATTGGCAAAAGCTCGCGATGAAAAATTGATTCAGTTTCTCGTCAAAACCAATTGGATTCGAACTCTATTATGGACTACAAAAACAATATTACTAACAATCATTTTGTTTAAAGGAGAGCAGATATGAAATTATTAATGTTAGCAATCTTAGCCGGAACCGTAGCCGAAGCAAAGTCAGTTCACGACTTTGAGTTGAAAGACTCAGCAGGTAAAACAGTGAAAATGAGTGATTTCAAAGGCAAACCAGTTCTTTTGGTGAACATCGCCACTCGCTGTGGATATACTGGGCAACTGGAAGGTCTTGAGAAATTGCACGATAAATACAAAGAAAAAGGCTTGCAAGTTGTTGGCATTCCAAGCAACGACTTTGGTGGCCAGACTCCGGAGTCGAATGAAGAAGTAGTGAAGTTTTGCAAGCTCAATTATGATGTGAGTTTTCCAGTAATGAACAAAGAAGTCGTAAAGGGCGATAGTAAAATTCCTTTGGTGGCTTATCTTGTCGATCAGACCGGAAAAGAAGACATTGCATGGAACTTTGAAAAGTTCTTGGTCGACAAAAATGGAAAAGTTGTCTCTCGCTTTAAATCAGGTGTTGAGCCCCTATCTGCTGAGCTCACACAAAAAGTTGAAGAAGTCTTGAACTAGCGCTGAAAGGGGCTGTCGAGCAAAATATACTGGCCGTTTACAGCTGCAGAATTTGGACTGCAGTAAAAACAAATGGCCTCGGCGATATCGGCAGCCTTAGCTACTCGAGCTTGGTGTGAGTATTCTTTAAGCTCTTTAAGAGCATCATTGATGTTTTTTCCATCTGATCTTTGCAAAAGATAAGACTCGGTCGGACCAATGCCCAAACAATTGATCTTGGTCTCTGTTTTGTAATATTCAGCTGCCAAGGCTTTCGAAAAAGCAATAAGTGCAGATCTAAGACTGCCTATAGCATCGCCTTTTAGACCAATTTGAAAGCTGTCGGGGAGCAAGAATAAAATTCGACTGTGTCTTTTGCTCTCTAAAAAAGGCAAAAGAGTTTGCGCAAAGCCAATCGAATTTAAAATGTTTTTTTCTACAAACTTTGAAAAATCCACTTTTTCTGAATTGTTGCGAAACAAATATCTCTGATACTCAAAATGATTGTCGATATAGATATCGACGCCGCCAAATAGCTCAGAGGCTTTTTGAATGGCCGAGGTTGTATCTTGATCTTTCATTGAAAACACTGCCGCTCGGCCTCTGTCGCGATTCACCTGGGCTTGGTCATTTACATTTTCAACAAAAGACGAGAGTCTTTCTACATTTTCTCCTACTAAGAGAACACTTGCACCTTGTTCACAGAGTCTTTGGCTCAAGCTAACAGCTAAGTCATCGGGATTCGTATAGAGAAGAACCGTTTTTTCAGAAAGCATTAAGGCCTCTCAATCAAGACGGCGATGCCTTGACCGCCGCCAATGCAAGCGCTGCCAATAGCCCACTTGGCATCTCGTCTTTCAAGCTCATAGCAAAGATGATTCATAATGCGAGTTCCGGTTGCTGCAAGAGGGTGGCCCACAGCGGTTGCGCCGCCATTGACATTGCTTCGCTTATCAGGAAGTTTCAATTCTTTTTGAACGGCAAGGTATTGAGCCGCAAAAGCTTCATTGACTTCAATTAGATCCATTTCTTCTAAAGATTTATTCGCTTTATCGAGGCATTTTCGAATGGCACCCACAGGGCCAATACCCATAATTGTAGGATCACAACCTACAGAGGCATACTCGTGAACACGGGCCAATATTTTTAAATCTCTCTTTTGCGCCTCAGACTCTTTCATCAAGATAGAGCAGGCGGCTCCGTCTACGATACCTGATGCGTTTCCAGCTGTGACCACTCCATCTTTTTTGAAGACAGCTTTGAGCTTTCCAAGTCCTTCTAAAGTGGCATCGGGTTTGGGGTGTTCATCTTTATCAAAAGTAAAATTGCCTTTTCGGTGGCTAATTTCCATTGGGCTTATTTCAGTGGCAATGGCTCCCGATTCGACGGCTTGGTGAAATTTTTCTTGCGATCGCAATGCATAGGCATCGATCTCTTCTCTTGAGATTGAATACTTTTCGGCAAGGTTTTCGGCTGTGATGGCCATGGCAGCTTTACCATAAGAGTCATACAAAGATGCTGTGAGAAAATCTTCCACTTGTTGGTCGCCCATCTTTTGGCCCCAACGAGCATTTCTTAAAATATAGGGAACTTGTGACATTTGCTCACTGCCGCCCGCCAATACGATATTGGCCTCACCCAGTTGAATCATCTGCATCGCTGTGACCCAAGCTTGAAAGCCGCTTCCACACAATCGATTCAAGCCAAGAGCAGGAACATTTTGCGGAACTCCCAGCCGCAGTCCAGTGTGCCGGGGTAGGTATATCGCATCACTTGCCGATTGCACCACATTGCCCATAACCACATGGTCAATCTCTTTGGCATCGAGACCCGATTGCTGCAAGCAAGCTTTACCAGCTTCTACCGCAAGATCGGTTGCGGTGTGATTGATTAAAGTTCCACCAAATTTTCCAAAAGGAGTGCGTTTTGCTGCCACAACTACTATATTTTCCATGTCGAAAGGCTAAGTGGATTTCACAGAGAGGTCAATTTTCAATGTTCTATGACAAACAAGAAATTCAAGATATTTGCGCTCACTTGAGGCAATCTGGCGTGATTCAGTTTTCATTGGGACTGGGGTGTTTGTTTGGGCATGAAAATAATCTATCAGGTCTTTTAAAAAAACAGAGACCAAAACTTTTTGTTAAAGATCTAAAAATGGCAATGGACTATGCTGTATTCTATGGAAAAGACCGTCAAATCGCCGAAATATTTTGGCCGGGAGCATTGCATTTGGTTTTACCGCGCTCAAAAGCACAAGGCTCTATAGAAATTTGCTCTCCTCGAAGTCCTTTCTGTACAGAAATCTTTTTCGAATTAGATCGGCCCATTTTGTTTTTTGAGGCAGTGGAAGCGATTGAAAATTTTGATTCGATTTTACCAGTTTCAGATCATGCAGAAGAGAAGCAAGAGAGTAGTATTTTGATGCGAAAAGATGAGCAGTACATACTACTCAAAGAGGCCAGCTACTCGAAAGAAGTAATCGAGGATGCAGCACAAATTCAAATTACCAATTCCAACGAAGGTTGATTTCATTGATATCATCTCTTTGTTGATGTGAATAACTCAGTTGAAAGTTCTCCCATAGGCTTGTTCCCACTCGGGTTTGAGATGTTTGTTCTTCGACATCATAGCGCAAGTCACATTCAACAAAGCCTTTGTAACTTAAGCGAGCATCTTGGCGAAAGGGGTTGATTTTGACTTTGAATTTATGATTGATGGCCTCGGGCTCTTGGTAAAAAGCAGCTTTTTCAGCACGCGGGCTCTCTGTGGTTTGCGATCTGTCTTTTGGCTCTTTGACTCGGGTGACTTTATTATCAGCTTGATTTTTTTTGCCGCGAAACTCGAGCTCAAAACTTTGAAAGTCTACGCGAACGCCCTTTTTGGCATTTCGATAGGCGCGAAAAACACGCATATTGGGGGTGAGTTGCCCCTTACTGAACATTCGAATATTGTGACTTAAGAGTTCTTGCGTTACCTGCTCTTGGTTCATTCCCTGTCGAAGACGATGATAAGGAATCATCATTTCGGCTTCTTTTTTTCCAAATTCATCGAAATTCTGTCTCTCAAACTTATAGTCTGGAACCTGCAAAGCATCCGATTCAGGCAGTGAGGCCCAAGAATTCAGGCATAGCAATACACCCAGTATGCAATAAAACTTCTCTCTCATACTGTATAATAAAGCAAGCTGAAGGCCAAAACTAAGGCTTAAAATGCTCTTAATTTGATTTGAAATGAAATAGATTGGCCCTTACGAATAGTGCCAAAAATGGGCAAGGAATATCAAGTATTTAGATAGCGGCCATACCAAAGCGTTGAATCACCTCTTCACGGCTCATTGAGTAGACATCGGCTTGCTCTGTGGCAATTTTGTTTAACAGAAAAATTTGGCCCTCATCATTCATTTCGATGGTTTCTATTGAGAGAACTCGCATTTCTTTAAAAGACTGTTCGGTGCTGCCACTGAGCTGAGTTGCAATACCATTGGCAGCAAAGAAAAAACTCTCTCTATCTTCGGTTTCTATTACTTCTACTGGGTCACCAGAGCAGTCGCTTTCATTGAAAACCAAGATAAAACGAGTGTAGATACCTTGATCGGCTTCGATATCGTATTTCTGTGCCTGGTAGATTTCTCCATTGTTGCAAAGCTCTAAGTCAGCAAAGAGATTGCCGTTCAATACGTTTCTTAAAGAGCGTGGATCTTCTTGGGTTTCAGGCTCAGATCCGCAGGCAGATAAAAATAGGATAGACAAAATAAAAAGGAGTTTTTTCATAAATGCAATTTTAGCTTTATTCTGCCTCAATTTCTTTTAAAAAAGCCCATTTTGAAATTAAGAAATACGAATGACAAAAAATGTTACTATTCATTAGCTGCTCCCTTTTATTTCACTTTTTTTGCAGAATTCAATTCTGCTTTCAATGACCTAGGAGGCTTGCTTGAAGCTGCAGTAATTTTTTAAGCATTTCGGACAGAATACAAGAAACATTATAAATACTTATTGCTTGCGGACGGACGTCCGAAGTGAAGTAAAAGGGGGCAGCTATTAGTATTCAAGTTGAATATCGGCCCGCTCAAACAGCCTGACACTATCAAGACCCTCGGCTTTGAGAATAAGCTTTTTATTTTGTATTTCGAGATGATGAAAATCAGGAGAGCCAATCTGCTCATAACAGAAGGCCTTTGAGTAAAGAAAAATAGGGCGCTCCTGAATCTCGCTCAGATCTTCATGAAACAGCTTGGGACTACCATAGGAGTCAGAACACAAATAGTAGGACTCTGAATAAAGGATGCTTGATTTTTTAAGGTGAAGGATGGCGCGCTGGTTATGAATAGAGTCTTGACTCAGCCAAGTGCCCAGCATCAAGGGGTTGATAGGATATTGTTCTTGTAGTCTCTGGCGTTTTTTTTCAAGCTCTTCCAGCGGGCTTTGATCGATTTTTTGATAGATCCCCACACTGCCATCTTCATGATGGCAAATGAGTTCTTCACCTTCAAAATGAAAACGATAGATTTTATGTAGCCCCTGGTGCTCAAAACAAAAAGAATTAGCCATCATTTCAAGTTCAAAAGAAACTCCAAACCCGAATTGGTTGATCACTTTCTCGGGCTGACCGATGCCGAAAGAAGACTTGTATTGAAGAGCGCCCATTCGCAATTGAAGATTTTCTGAAAATTCTAAAAGCTTTCGATAGCTGCAAGCAGTTTCTGTTTGATCAGAATTAATATAGGTCTTGTGATACAAACTCGATTTTGTTTTGCCATCAATTATGATTTGTTTTTCTACCCAACAGCCAATCAGTTTTTCAATAGTGTGTCGACTCGCAGATGGGGTATTGGAGTGAAAGATTCTTGCTAAAAAAGACATTGGACCTCCAGAATGGGAAGTTGCTTTCGAATGAAAGCAAAAGCGCCATAAAATTAGAGCAAGAATTGAGGCTCGTATCTAGAGTTTTTTTACAAAAAACCCACATCCTTGGATGTGGGTCTCAAGAAAATAAATGGTAGATTTAATCTAATCTTTTGTAATGAGATTTTAGTGTTTGGCCGGACTCATCTAGCAAAAAGCCTTCGAGTCGTAGTTGTGATTCTTCAATAGAAAATGTAACGCTCCTGCCTTGAATCTTAAAGCTTTTATTTGAATGGTCGATAACAATTGGAATTACATTCACATTAGCATTAGCTAGTTGACACTTACATTGAGGGTCAGAAAAAATGAACAAGGATTCCATTAAGTTCGTACCTACAATTCTTAAGCCTTTCATTTTAAAGATGCCATCAGAAAGTACTTCACACTTTTCCTCATCAAGAACCCAATTGTCATTCAAACCAAGCTCTGATGTGTTAGATACAGTAGTCTGCTCTGTATTGTTACAGGCTGGGTTAGCAGGAGTTTGAGTTTCACTGGTTTCAGCAATATCCGCATTGATTTGAGCTAGCTCTGCTATGGCAGCTTCAGTGGCAGCTTCTGCTATTCTTTGTTGTGCTTCAGCAGCTGCAGTGGCCATCTCAGCTTTAGCTTGCTTTTCACTAGCTGTAGTAGCATCTTTTTCGGCAGCATTTTTTGCCTCTATAGCACGCTCTCTTGCAGCTTCTGCCTCTTGTTTTCGTGCTTCAGCAGCAGCAGCAGCCTGCTCGGCTTCTTCTGCCAAATTCTGTATAGCTGCCATTTCACTAAGTGATTCATCGCGGTCTATACTAGCCTGTTGAGCTGCCTTGATGGCTTCTTGCTCTTTACTTTCAGCTACCTTCAATGCTTCTTCTGCTTCTCTTTGTTTTTCTTCAGCAGCAGCAGCAGCCTGCTCGGCTTGTTCTTTTTGTGCTTCTGCGACTTGAGCAGCATTTATAGCTTGCTGTTCGAGATCGCGAGCCTGTGCAAGCTCTTGTAAAGCAGCATCTCGAATTAAAATGGCATCATTTTTTTCGATGATTGCACTAGATGTAGCAGCTTGAGCTTTTTTCTTCTCATCTATGACCTGAGCCAGATCATCTCGGTAGGCTTTTAAGATATCAGGATTGGCTCTAAGTGTAGTAAAAGCTACTGGATCTGCAATAAGAGCTTCATAATCTTGAGTAGACAAACGAGTGATTCGCGAAATGTTGAGCTGATAACGAGTAAACTCACCCGAGTTGATATTGTCTTCGTTGCTTAGAATCAACTGATTCTCAGTAAGCATAATGTAAGTAGAAACATTGGATGAAGCTTCAAAAAAGACCTGTTTGCTCAAGGGAATGATCGAAATTGGATTTTGATCTATATCGTGAAAAGCAATAGGAAGACCCTCACATGTGGTATTGTCATAGATGTAAGTTGTATTGCTAAAGTTTGAACTTTCAATGAGAACACCCTTGCTAGACGATTTGTCTGGGGGAAGAGCTACACAATTGTTCTGGCTCAATGAGTTCCAAACACCTTTAATGGGATAGTTTGCTTCTGAATTGGATTCATTTTTATCACTCGAACAAGCTACAAATGTGGCAACCAATGCCATGGCTAAAATAAACTTCATAAAATCTCCTGTACTGTTTTGATTTTCAGCATATATTTGAGCAAGTCTTGTACCATTTAGAGAGCTCTTAAAATGCAATTCAATCTAAAAAGACTAGATCTAGGTCAATTATTTGCCAAATTTTGTCAGTCAAAACTCACTCTGATTCAAAGCTGGGGCTTAGTGATTTGCACAACACAAAAAGCTGAGCTCAAGTCATTTATGTTTAGCTCTAATACAATTTAGGTCCCACAGTTCCTTGCAAACAAGATCAAGTTTTTTTCTTAATGCTTTAAGACGATCACGTTCATGATTGTCTTTCATATTCGGAATGATTTTGTAGCCTTCCCAAACTCCTTTATAGTCAGGAAAACCAGACCCTTCCATCAGATAAAAAAAGTATCGTACTATCACAGCGGGGAATAGTATTTGATCACTGCCAATAAACAATGAGTGATAACCCATAACTCGAATATTCGAAAAACCTTTCGCTCAATTTTCAGTAGTACTTGTTTTAAGACATTGGTCTCGTAATTTACATTGCTGTCACAAATTTTGCGATTTTCGGCCTGTTCGAACTCAAATTTTTCTGTAAAAATTAAATTATGAAAACTTTATTTTTGCTTTTCGTTTCATCGCTTGTCTTTGCCAACCCACAGCCCTTGCTTTCTGTAAAGTACCGAGAAGATTTGCAAAGTGAGAAACAACAGATTCAAAGTCTAAGGCAAGACTTATACTCTAAGAAAGCTTGCGAGAAAGAACAAAAGCAGCTGGACTGTTTTAAACAAATTCTTTCTCAAACTCCAATTCGATCCATCGATAGCTTGGTACTTCTTTCATCTACGGGAGTGCGGGCAGCACAACTCGACAATCAAAGCTTGCCGAGAAATGAAATCGAAAAGAAGAGAGCAGTGATTGAAGCCATGTTAGAGCCCTTTGAGAGAATGCGTGAACAAGACTTTCTTTTGCAAACCTATAAAGCTCAAAGCGAATTGCAAAAAAAAGAAATAGAGGCGCTCAAAAAAAGTGAAGCCAAATTATTTCAAGAACTCAAAGCGAAGATGGCAACAGAGATTTATGTACTTCTCAAAGAATATTACGGCTTATTAAAGCCCAATACTCCAAGCCAAGAGCAAGCCGCCTATAATCAAATGGTTCAGCGCTACCAAGCTCTTAATGATCTTCATCTGTTTTTGTAGAGATGCGAAATCTTGGGCAGCCATAGGTATCGATTTGTTTTTGTGTTTGCGGAAAGCGTCCGCAATTGTAGTAGTCCCAAAAAGGAGAGGCGTAGATACTGCAACCAACATTGAGCTTTAAAAAGGGGCAGGGCTTTGCTTTTTCTTTCATCCACTGTGAATAGCAGCACCTTTGGCAGCTGCCGCAAGAGCCTTTGCTTTCGTAGTCTTCTCTTTCTAAAGCTTGCGCTGAGCGTATGGGGCCGATTGACCATTCAACAGCAGAAGCGCTTACCCCTTTGGGTGAGAAAAAAATATGATGTGAGAAATATATGGCGGCATTGATCCACCAAGAAATAGGTTTTTGAGGCCAGGAGCCAGTCCACCTGCGGTAAGAGAGCCATGCCCAAGGGGGAAAAATCCAGGCTAGCATTTCGATCAACAGCAATATACGAATAAATCTCGGAGAGAGTTGAAAGAGAAACTTCTTATAGTATGCTTGGGTGCGATCCAAGGTTTTCATGAATCACATCTCGGGTTGGCGCAAACCCTTCTTTTTAATCTTCTCAACCAAGGTCGTTCTGTTGAGCTTTAATAGTTTTGCGGCTTGGTTGCGGTTCCAGTTGGTTTTCTTTAAAGCCTGAAGAATAAGGTTGTTTTCAAACGATTCTACGGCCGAGTTAAAATCAACACCCGAATCAGGAAGCTTGGTCGCCTCGGGCCTGGAGATAACAATATTTTGTCGGTAGCGATCTGGCAGATCTTCAATATCGATGATTCCCTGGCCTTTTAAAATCGACAATCGTTCCATTAAATTTTCGAGTTCGCGTACGTTTCCGGGCCATGGATACTTCATCAAAAGCTCGAGTGCTTCAGGGCTAAAGCCTTCAATATTGCGGTTCTTCTCTTGATTGAATTTTTGTAAAAAATGATACATCAACAAAGGAATATCAGTAACTCGCTCACGAAGTGAAGGGATGCGAATCGGAATCACATTTAAGCGGTAGAAAAGATCTTCGCGAAAGTGATTCTCTTCAACCGCTTTTTCAAGATTGATATTGGTAGCAGCGATGACTCTAACATCGACATCTATGGTTTTATTACTGCCAACAGGCTCAAAGCATCTCTCTTGTAGAACCCGCAATAGTTTCACTTGCAATGGCGCGCTCATATCACCGATTTCATCTAAAAACAAAGTTCCTTTGTTGGCCATTTCAAAGCGGCCCATCCGGCTTTGAATCGCACCTGTAAAAGCACCTTTGATATGACCAAATATTTCGCTCTCTAAGAGTTCAGCAGGTATGGCTCCGCAGTTGACCGGAATGATGCTTTGGTTGGCACGAGGAGAATTGTAGTGGATAGCACGAGCGATGAGCTCTTTTCCGGTTCCACTCTCACCGGTTATCAATATGGTAGAGTCTGAATCAGAGATTCGCTCAATGATTTCAAGTACCTTCATCAGCTCATCACTTTGGCCAATGATGTTTTCGAATCGGTATTTTTGATGGAGTTCGTTTTTTAATCTTAAATTTTCTTGTTCTAAGCTCTTATGAGATAGTGCGCGATCAACGAGACTTACAATTTCATGAATTTCAAAAGGTTTAGTAACAAAATGAAAAGCGCCCTTTTGTGTGGCTTGAATTGCATTATCGATACTGGCATAGCCGGTCATTACGATAAACTGTAGGCTGCGAAACTTTTGCCGCAAGCGATCCATCAATTCAAGACCATCGCCGTCGGGCAGATGTAAATCTAATAGTACTAGATCAATTTGTTGTTCGCTTTGGCTAAAAGACAAAGCTTCTTGAAACGAATTGGCGGTAATAACTTGATACTCTTTACGATCTAAGACGCGAAACAATGCTGTTCTCAAGCTAGATTCGTCATCAACTACTAAAATACGACGAGCCTGCATAGAACTCCCTTCCCTGGACACGAATGAACCTTCTTGGTTTGAAATTTGTCCCGATTGGCTAGCGAGGAATCATCTAGAAGCCACTTTGCTAGCCACTTACAGATATTAGGCTATGAGGAGTTTTTGGCACTGTCAATTTAGCACGTCAAAGAATTGGACTTACTGGCAGTCTTTTCGCGAAGTAAACTAATTCTTACCTGGACCCCCGACTCCTCACGGGTAAAAATCTCCAGATCGCCGCTATAATCCTTTAAAATTTGATAGGCAAGACTTAGACCTAAGCCTCTATGATTGTTTGGATTTTTAGTTGTAAAGAGCGGGGTTGTCACGCGGGCCAAGATATCCCCAGAGATACCCACACCATTATCTAAAATATCAATCAGGTAGTACTTATCTGATGAACTGAGTTTGATGTGAATTTGTCCTTCATGTTGCTCATTGATTTTGATTTTCTCTTCTATGGCCTCATGTGCATTTTGTAAGAGCGCTAAAATTACTTGTGTGAACAAATTTCGATTGCCTTTCACTCGGCAAGCTTTTTTGGGCAAATAATTGTGAATGCAAATTCCCATTGATCTTGATTGCAAATCTCGAATTTGCACAGCACTTTGAATGACTTCTTTAAGATCAAGGCTTTCTTCAACTTCGTTACTTGGCTTTCTGGTAAAGTGTAAGAGGTTTTGAATAATTTCTTTGCATCTTAGCGCGCCTTTTTCCATCTCAAGTATATCTTCATAGTAGTCTTCTTTGCCAGTGAGATCCATTTTCATGATTTGTAGAAAAGAGATAATGCCTGCCAGTGGGCTGTTGAGCTCATGGGCAATACTACCTCCTACCAAACCCAGTTCAGCTAATTTTGCTGACTCTAATATATGTTTTTCAACTCTCTGTCTCTCGGTAAGGTCATGATAGACTTGTACGTAGTATTTTTTGTCTGACTTTGTTGACAGTTCTTTGCTTCGAACATGGTAGTTGCGAATTCTCTGGTTGAGCTCTGAAGGCGAGCTTACATTAAAGTTCTCACCCAAACGACAATGATTGCATGGAGACTTTCGCGCAAACAGCACTTCGTAGCATTTTCTTGATTTTACCTCTTCTCCTTTGAGTCTCTCTGAAAAACTGTGATTGTATTGTTGAATCTTATAGTTCTCATCAATGATCACCAATGGGTGAGATATGGCATGAAAAGTGGCATCCCACTGTTCTTTTCTTTCATGAGATTTTTGCATAGAGTGAAGACGATCAATTGCAAGAGATGTAGCTTCTGATACTTGACTTAAAAACTCTTTTTCAGCTTTCAAAAAATTATGAGACTTGTTGCGAAAAAAGTAGCAAACTCCAATGGTTTTTTGCTCTTTTTTGAGATTGCTCTTAAAACAATTCATAGCTTGTATTTCAAATTGTGATTGCGAAATTTCGGAGTGATTGAGGCTAATCTTAATTTGTGTTAAGCCCAAGGCAAAGCGCAAAGCTTCGAGCAACAGACTTTCCATTTCTTTGATACTCTTTGCCTTTTCTACAGCAATAAAAGCACGATGCATGGCCTCACTTTTACGGCTGGTTTCTAAGAGTTTCTCTCTTGAGTTTAAAAGGTGATCTTGTCTCTTTTTTACTCTGTCTTCGAGATCTTCGGACAATTGTTCGAGCTGCAAATTTTGTTGATGGAAGAGTTTTAATATTTGATTGTTCTGCTTTCGCAGGGCTACTTTCTTAAGGGCTTCTTGGCAGCTATGAACAACATCCTCTTTGTTTTCGCTTTCAAGCAAATGAAAGATTTCAATTTTTTCGGATAGATCTAAAATCTCATAGGCTGAACTTTTCTCTGCAATCACTATATTGTAGTGTTCATGATCGAGCTCTTCGAGATAGTTGATAAAATCTCGACTCTCAGAGTCTTTGGCATCAAAGTGAAATAAAATCACCGAATAGGGATTGCGAGCTAAAAGTTTTTTTGCAGAACTATAATCAGGGGCTAAATCGGCGCCAATCTCGAAGTCACTTCTCGTCCCCACGTACAAGAGACTTGGGTTCATGAAAGATATCAAAACTTGCTTTTGCGAACTTGTAAAGACTGGGTCTAGTTTCTCATACTATTATCTTGCAAGATCTCAATTAAGGCCTCACCAAAATGTGGCCAGACGAGCGAGAGATCTGATTTTTCTTGCTCTTCAATGCAGATCACTGGCAAGCCAAGATCATGCCAAGCATATTGGCTTAGGCTTCCGGGGGTTTCATAGCCAATGTGATGTTGCAATTCATAGCCTGATTGATCGGCCAATCGCTTTGCGTCAACCAGAGCTTTGTCACCGGTAGCAATGATACAAGGTTTCCAAGAGTGAAAATGAATCAAAAGCCTTGGTCTTTCGCTTTCAATCAACTGTACCAGAGCTTTGATTTCGGGCTCACTGGCTGCTTCTGTGCCGGGATAATATCTATCTTTTTCATATTCTTTTTGCCAATTCTTAGCTGGATAGTTTCGGTTCAGATCGACTCCATTGGCATTGGTTCGGCTATTATTCTCATAGCCATCAGGATTTAAGCAAGGAATGAGAATCCAGGGAGTATAAGTGTGTTGCTTAGGACTCAGTTTTAAGTGTTCTAAAAGTCGCATGGCAAGTTCAACCCCTTCGGGTTCATCTCCATGCACACCGCCGATAAAAAGCAAGGGTCTTTGCTGTTTGTGAAACTCAAACTCTGTGCTGTGGTAGAGGGCAATAGGACGATTTCCGGCTGACTTTGCCCATATGGCTATGCTAGATATAGATTTCATATTTTTATTATAAGGTGGTTTCTATGAGTATTCACGCAATTGTTCTCGCTGCAGGAAAAGGAACGAGAATGAAATCTCCTCTACCGAAAGTTCTTCACCCTGTTGCTGGCGTGCCGATGATTTCTTATGTATTATCTGCGTTGCGTTCTATGGGGACCAAAGAGATTCGGGTTGTCGTTGGCCATGGATCGGATTTGGTAAAATCAAATGTTGAGCCACTGGGAGCACAAACTTTTTTGCAAGAAGAGCAACTTGGAACTGCCCACGCTGTATCGGCTGCCAAGCCTGAAGAGCTCGATGGTGATGTTTTGATTTTAAACGGAGATCATCCATTGATTCAGATGGAAGATCTACAAAAATTCTATACTGCTTTTCAAGAAAGCGAAGCCTCTTTAGCATTGATGACAGCTGATTTGGAAGAGCCTGGAGCTTTTGGCCGTGTGATTCGCCACAAAACTGAACTTCGAGCTATCGTCGAAGCAAAACATGCTAGTCCTGAAACTTTAAAAATCAAAGAGATCAATACCGGAATTTATTTGCTAAAAAGTGGAGTGCTAAAAGAGTATTTACCGCAAATCGAAATGCATCCAGAAAAGCAAGAATACTATCTAACCGACTTAATTGAAATTGCTCATGAGAATCATTTAAAAATGTTGGCCTATAAATCAAATTCGAGAGTGGCCTTTGGAGTGAACACTCAAGAAGAGCTGGCTAAGGCGACAAAGTCTTTGTTTCAAGCAAAAAGCAAAAGCTTGATGCAAGAAGGTGTTGTGATTGTCGACCCAAGCAACACCTATATTGAGCCCACAGCCACAATCGGTACGGGCAGTGTAGTCTATCCTGGAGCCTATGTACGAGGTCTTTCGAATATTGGCAGTTTTTGTGTACTGGAGCCCAATGTTCAGATCATCAATTCTGACATAGAAGACAGCGTGCAAATTCGTGCTGGATCTTATTTAGAAGATGCAAAGGTGAGCAAGAAGGCTGTTATCGGTCCTTATGCTCGTTTGCGTCCAGAGACTGAAATTGGTGAGTCAGCAAGAATTGGTAACTTTGTTGAGTTGAAGAAAACAAAATTCGGTAAAGAGTCCAAAGCAAATCATTTGACCTATCTTGGTGATGCAGAAATTGGTGAAAACGTAAATATTGGTTGTGGAACCATCACTTGCAATTACGCCGCAGATAAAAAGAAGTACAAAACTAAGATTGGCGATGGCAGCTTTGTGGGGAGTGATACACAGTTTGTGGCCCCTGTTACTGTTGGCAAAAATGCAATTATTGGTTCTGGTTCTACCATTACTAAAGATGTTCCTGATGATGCTTTGGCTGTAGCTCGCGGCAAGCAGTTTATCAAAGAGGCATATGCAAAGAAATACCTAAAGGATTAATATGTGTGGAATCATTGGTTACTTTGGAAAGCAAAATCCAAAAGATGTTATATTTACCGGTTTAAAAAAATTAGAGTACCGCGGCTATGACAGTGCAGGCGTAGCTATTTTAGACCGGGGAAAATTTCGTAGACTGCGAGCAGAGGGAAAACTGGTAAATCTTCAATCAAAATTGAAAGATGAAAAATTTGATGGCTCGATCGGAATTGGCCACACTCGCTGGGCTACTCATGGGATTCCTTCTGAGAGAAACGCCCATCCTCACAATGTAGGGCAAACAACCATTGTTCATAACGGCATTATTGAAAACTATCAAGAGATTCGCGATGCACTTCTTAAACTGGGGGCCAATATTGATTCAGATACAGACTCTGAACTGATTGCACACTTAGTAGAAGAGAAAATGCAAACGGCCAAAGATTTAAAAATAGCAGTCGATGAAGTCATTCCTCATTTGCGAGGGGCTTACTCGATTGTAGCTGTAAATGAAAAAGAACCTGAGAACATGGTCGCATTTAAAAATGGGCCGCCATTGATTCTTGGGCTGGGACAAAACGAAGTAATTGTGGCATCAGATCTTCAAGCCATTTTACCCTACACCAATCGAGTTGTTTTTTTAGAAGATTTGCAAGTCGCCTATATTCGTAAAAACGAAGTCGATGTCTTCTCTGCCAATGGTTTTCCGATTGAACCTGAAATTCAAGAACTCGATGACTCACATGAGTCGGCAGAAAAGCATGGCTTTCCTCACTTTATGCTCAAAGAGATCTATGAGCAGCCTCGAGTTGTTGCTGCGGCAATGGACCCACATATTGATTTAGAAAAATTGACGATTTCTCTAAAAGGCTTTCAAGAACAAGAGCTCAAAAACTATGAAAGGCTCTTTTTTATTGCCTGTGGTACCAGTTACTATGCAGCTCTTTATGGAGAGTATCTTATTGAAAAATTCGCTAAACTTCCAGTAGAGGTCGAGTTTGCTTCAGAGTTTCGCTATCGTGAGCCTGTGATGCCAAAGAATTCACTGGTAATTGTGATTTCACAAAGTGGAGAAACAGCAGACACTTTGGCAGGACTTCGTTTGGCAAAAGAGCAAGGCGCTGATGTATTGAGTATTTGCAATGTAAAGAATTCGAGTATAGATCGAGAAGCCAAATACAAACTCTATATGAATGCAGATGCTGAAATAGGGGTTGCCTCAACCAAGGCTCTGACGGCGACGATGACAATTTTAAATTTGTTCGCACTCAAACTGGGACGATTGCGAGACAAACTTTCTGAAGCTGAAGAGAAAGACTATTTGCGCTCTCTACAAGCCATGCCATCGCAAATTGAAAAAGTTTTGGCTTATGATAAATATTTCTCGCAAGCTGCAGATACGCTCAAAGAATACCGAGGCTTTTTGTATATCGGCCGTGGAGTGAGTTTTCCTATGGCTCTTGAGGGAGCGCTGAAGCTCAAAGAGCTGGCTTATATGCACGCCGAAGGCTATGCCGCAGGTGAAATGAAACATGGCCCAATCGCCCTTGTCGATGAGCGAATGGCAATTGTTGTTGTTGCTCCTGAGGATGATGTTTACGAAAAAACTCTAAGCAATCTTGAGGAAGTTCGTGCACGCGGCGGGCAAATCATCTCGATTGGCACAGGTAAAAATGAAAAACTAGAGAAGCTCAGTCAGCACTATCTCTCCTTGCCTAAGAGCTCATGGAATCTCAATCCGATTTTGACAGTGGTCCCACTGCAGTTGATGGCATACCATGTTGCAGACAGTCTTGGCTTTGATGTAGACCAGCCGCGAAACTTGGCAAAGTCTGTGACCGTTGAGTAATTTTTATGTTTTTTGAGTTACTCATGGATTTCTAGCAAACAGCTCGTATAAGAACTGCATGCGACAGATGTTTTTTTTATTGATATTTTCCTCTGTTTCTTATGCAGATCTTTGTAGCCACGAGTTTCAGGATGTGGCTTTTCGAAATGCTTGGGATTTTTTGATGCACAAAGAGCGCCCCGACTTTTTCAGCCTGGGTGTGCGCCACCCAGAGACCCTGGGGCAACACTCACTGCGCCTCGAGCATCTCACAAGAATTTTCTTTTCTAGACTTGAAGTGCAGGCCTTTGTCCATCCTAGAGGGGAGAAGCTCAAAAAGGTCGATCGTGAATTTTTAGAAGAGTCGGCATTGATGTCGAAATACCATCATATAGGTGAATCGACTCGAAATGGTAAAACGGAACATGAAAATCTTCTGGCTTTACTAAGAAGAGGGAGTCAAGAAAAAGAAATCCTCTATGATCTTTTGATTGAATTTAAATATGGTATTTCACCTAGAAGAGATGTTTTAAATGATCTCGATGTCATTTTAACCTTTGTTGAAGCTATGCGATGGATAGCCAAAGGAGAAGATGCAGATGCATTATCTGTCTTCTTTCAAAAAACTCAAAAAGCGATTCAAAATGATTTTATGAAGCCTCTTTTCTCAAAGCTTCTTCAAGAATTCCAAGATGGAATTCTAAAAGATCCCTACGCCAGATATGAAGAGCTGTTGCGAGAATTCCCAATTCAAGATTTTATCGATTGATTTTTTTGTTTCAACTGAATATTCGCTTTAAAGCGAGTCACGCATACTAAGATAAGAATAGACTTCATTTTTTTGGTTTAGTTCTGTTTAGGTCTAGCCGAACAAATGGCCAACAATAAATCTCAACAAGGAGAGCTTAATGGAAGCACTTAAAAAGTATGCTCAATTTAGTGGTCGCGCCAGTCGTAATGAATTTTGGATGTTTTTTCTTTTTTATGTTCTTGGTGCAGCTGGAGCAATGTTTGTAGATGTACTAATGGGAAATGTGGGAGAAGCAGGTGGAATTCCTATTATTTATAGCCTATTTATTATTGCGATGATTGTTCCTTATTTGGCAGTAGCAGTTCGCAGGTTTCATGATATCAACCGCAGTGGCTGGTCGGTATTGATTACCTTGGTACCACTTATAGGTGCAGTGTTGTTCTTGATTGGAATGGTAATGAAGGGAACAGAAGGTCAAAACAAATACGGTCCTGACCCTTTAAGAGAAGGAATAGCTGATTCTCATTCAGCCCAACAAGTTGCATCTTAAGATGTTTGAGTTTTCGTCTTCTACTAAGGTCTAAATCTCATCTTTTTTCATTCACTAAAGCTAAGGGTCTGAACTTGTGTTTGGACCTTACTCGTGTTTAAAAACGGATGTTCTTTGAATACTTTTTGAGCTCTAGCAATTTGGGCTTCTTTTTTATCTGCCTTTTTCATCTTTCTTTTGGTTTCAAGAGGAGGAAAAAGCCCAAAATTGATATTGGTTGGTTGAAAATTTTCTTTCTCTTCTTGGGTAATTGCAAACAACAGCGAACCAAGAGCCGTTTCTCTAGCAGGGGCTTTCATCGGCATATCTTGCATCTTTTGATGTAAAAAGTGGGCTACCAAAAATCCTGTACAGGTGGATTCAAAGTAGCCTTCTACACCTGTGATTTGGCCGGCAAAATACAGATTTGGATCTTTGCAACTTGAGAGATCTGAGTTCAATAGTTTGGGGCTGTTGATGTAGAGATTGCGGTGAATACTGCCAAGTTTTAAAAACTCTGCCTCCTCGAGGCCAGGAATCATGCGAAAGATTCTTTTTTGTTCGCCATAGGCCATCTTAGTTTGAAATCCGACCATATTAAATGCAGTAGCTGCTCTGTTGTCTTGTCTCAGTTGCACGATTGCATATTCGTTTTCACCTGTAATTGGATTACGTAAGCCTTTCGGGCTCATTGGACCAAAACGTGGAGTCTCATCTCCGCGCCGAACCAATTCTTCAATCGGTAAGCAGGCATCAAAGTAAGGTGTATCTTGTTCAAAGTTTTTGGCCTCAACCACTCGAGCTGCTTTGATCTCTTCAATCAAATTGTAATATTGCTCTTTGTTCAGTGGGCAGTTGTAATAATCAGCGGTGCCTTTATCCCAGCGAGAGGCCTTCCAAGCAATCTTATCATTAATTGTATCGGCATCGAGAATCGGAGCAATGGCATCAAAAAAATACAAAAACTCACCGCCAAAGTGCTCTTGCATGCTTTTTGCCAATGACTCATCAGTGAGTGGGCCAGTAGCAATCACCGTAGGACGGGGGACTTGGTCTAAGCTCTCCACGACTTTATTGTGTATAGTAATCTTGGGATGATTTTGAACTTCTTTGGTGACGAGTTCAGAAAAGACTTCACGGTCAACTCCCAAGGCCATACCGGCAGGAACTCGGGCTTCATAAGCAGCTTTTAATATAAAAGAATTGTATTTTTCAGCCTCCCACTTGAGTTGACCTGGGGCTGCATAATCCATCGTCGAGCCAAAAGAGTTTGAGCACACCAGTTCGGCAAAATTAGAGCTCTTATGTGCAGGAGTTTGTTTCTTTCCTCGCATTTCGTAGAGATGCACCTCATAATTCATAGATGCCAGCTGAAGAGCGCACTCTGATCCTGCTAGTCCTGCACCGACAATATGAATTGGCAAATTTTTTAAGCTCATGCTATCTACTCCTATGGCCAAAAAAAACAAAAGAAAGTCTGATTTACAAACTTCTGACACAGTCCTACAAGCGATCTTAGGAAATAGCAAGCACCCCTTAGCAAGGCAGTTTCAACGATGGAAGCTTTGGCACAAATGGCCCGAAATAGTAGGAAAGAATCTCGCGAATGTATCTGAGCCAGTAGGCCTCTACAATGATACTCTCTGGGTTTGGGTCAAGAATTCAACGTGGATGCAAGAATTGCAATTTATCAAAAAACCAATTTGTGACAAAGTAAATCAACATGTGGGAGAAGCCTTTGTTAAGCAGGTTCGCTTTACACTGGATCGCAAATCCGTTCCCAAACTTTCAGAAAGCTCTCCGGATTTACGTAATTTCCTTTCCAAATAATTTCCCAGTGTAGGTGCGGGGCCTCCACTCTACCTGTACCACCAGTGAGAGCAATTTCTTGGCCCCTTTTTACTTTTTGTCCGTTTTGAACCAAAAACTTACTAAGGTGTAAATAGCGAGAAAAGAACCCCCCTCCATGATGAATTAAAAGCGTGTTTCCTGGCACCAAGAGTTCTTCTGAAAGTACTACTTTACCACTAGCGACACTGCGAATTTTTTTGGGAGAGCGAGCCCTTAGGTCAACTCCCGAATGGTGATAGATTTTACCATTGGGTAGAGTTCTTTTGGCGGCAAATTTGGATACGCGAAAAGATTTCAAAGGAGCTTGCCAACAATCGAGATCGGGTTTGCCCTCTGAAATTTGATAGAGTTTTTGAATTTTTAACCTATCCTGCTTTTTTCTCTCTTCATCTGCCACGAGTTTTTTCCATCGACTGGCAGGAATACGAAGTTCTGCAGAAACCTTGTTTTCTTTTTTATTTAAAACCACATACTGCCTTTGCCAGATAATTTCTTGCTGTCCCCAAAAAGAGAAAAAAGGGTTTTTAGACTCTAAAAATTGGTGAATCAAGCGAAAGCGGCTGCCATAGAGTCCTGCCCCAGCAAAAGCTTTGTCTTTGATGTAAGTGAACTCTTTACCATCTAAAAACATTCTGGTTTTTTGGTCCCAGGAAATGAAAAGAACTTCACCCAAGCGAAAACTGGTTTGCGGAAAAATCGCTTTGTCTTCACGAATATCAAAAAAAGAAAGAGGTTGGGGTAGAGCCAACAATAGCACTAGTGCGAAGAATAGGACTTTCTTGATTTGCATAATTTTAGAGTAACATAAAATTTCAGAGTCTCAAGTCTACTTTTCTGTGGTTTGAATAGACTCTCGAATCAAGCCTTTGATTTGATTGTTGTTACCGGAATTGCCAAGAAGTCTCTTGAGTTCATAATGTAGACTTGGATCATTGATCAGTGCTCCTAGTGTTCCTGTGCCTTTGTCGATTTTACTCAAGATACTGTTAACACGAAGTAAAGAGTCATCAATTTCAGATTGATTGATTTTTTTCATCAAACTATCGGTGCTATCTACACTTGATTTCAGAGAATAGCTTGCCAGTTTTAAATTGCTCATGATTTCTTTGAGTTCGCCATTGCCATTGATATCATAGAGCATTTTGTTTACCTGCTGAAGAATATCAAAAACTCGGCTTAACTCATCGGCACGTTCTGTGATGGTTGAGAACAAATCGCCACCTTCTTCTGGCTGTATAAATTCACCATCAAGAAGAGCGGAGCCAGCATCTGTGCCTTGAGAGATATAAATATACTTATCTCCCAGAGCGCCTTGGGTGCGTACACCTGCACGAGAAGTATCTTGAATTCTATGTTGAAATTCTTTAAGAATCTCCATTGAAAGTATTAGTTTTTCGCTTTGATCATCAAAATCGATTCTAGTAATATTGCCAACAGGAATTCCCATTAATTGTACTACACTACCAGGTCTTAGACCTTTTACATCTTTAAACTTAGATTTCAAAATATAGGTCGAATCAAACATACTTTGGTTGCCACCAATAACAAAAATAACAAGTGTGAAGGCGATCAGGCCAACAAACAAAAAGATTCCTGTTTTAACTCCTTTATTATTTGTATCCATGTTGCACGATCTCCCCATCTATAAATTGTTGAATCAAACCAGCTTTTCCTTCTTTTAGCTCCTCCACAGTACCTATCGCGGCAATAAGACCTTCATTGAGAATCGCAATTCGGTCGCAAACGGCAAAGGCACTTGGCATATCGTGAGTCACTAAAATCGAAGTGACTCCCAACTTTTTCAGTTTCAGAATATTTTCTTGAATTCTTTTGGTGTTGAACGGATCTAGGCCTGCAGTGGGTTCATCAAAGAGAATAATCTCTGGGTCCATGATGATTGAACGAGATAAGCCCATTCTCTTTTGCATTCCTCCTGAAAGGCTAGAAGGATAAAGACCTTCTGTTCCTTCGAGACCAAAACTCTTAAGTGTATTTAAGACTTTCTTCTCGATCTCTTCTTCTGATAAATCTGTATGGTTTCGCAATGGATAGGCTAGATTTTCATAAACTGACATTGAATCAAAAAGGGCTCCATTTTGAAATACATAAGATACATTTTTGCGAATATCGATAAGATCTTCTTCTTCAAATCGGGTGATATCTCTTCCTTTGATACTTATGCTTCCCTCATCTGCTTTTTCAAGTCCAATCAAACTGCGTAGAATCACACTTTTACCTGAACCAGATCCTCCGATTAAGCCAAGGCACTCACCTTCATTTACAGTAAAGCTGACTCCGCGGTGAACCACCTTAGGGCCATATGATTTTTTAAAATTATTGACTTTAATTACTTCCATCGCAGCACAATCCAAAAAACTTTAGTGATGATAAAATTAAAAATAAACAATAAAATCGAACTCGTCACAACGGCTTTGGTTGTGGCGATTCCAACACCTCTTGTACCAGCACCAACATTCAAACCAAAATAACAACTCGTAGTTGCAATGAGCATCGCAAAGAGAATCGGTTTGATGGTTCCTAAAATTACATCAGATAGGATAATTGTATCGACCACCTTTCTATTGTAAAACAATGGATCAAGACCAAGCTCTACCATGCCAATCAACATACTGCTCCAGATTCCAGCCAAGGTAGCAAAAGCAGTAACTATAGGAAGGGCTATCAATAGTGCTAAAAAACGAGGAACGATAATTTTTTGTAAGGGCGAAGTTCCTAAGGCTCGAATCGCATCAATCTGTTGTGTAACAACCATCGATCCAATCTCAGAAGCAAATCCAGCTCCTACTCGACCTGCGACAACCAGACTCGTAAATGCAGGCCCCAATTCACGTACAATGGATAAAGAAACAATTTTTGGTACGTATTGCTTTCCTCCAAATTTTTCTAGACCCAATCCAAATTGCATAGCCATTACCATTCCAGTACTAATAGCGGTAACAAGAATCAAAGACATAGAAAGGATACCGACTTGATGAATTTGGTCAGAGACAAGTGACCATTCAATCTTTTCACGAAATAAACTGCGAAAAATTTGAATTTGCAAATTTCCAATTCCGCCAAGAACAAAGAAAAACTGAGAGCCATAAAAGCTAAATTGTTGTAACACATCTTGCATTAGGGCACCCGAAAGCTTTCTAAAAATTCTTTAAAATTGTTTCTGTTTTGAGAAAAGTTTTTTGACTTTCCCCAATAAGAGAGAATGTAAGAGCATTTGTTTCTTTTAAAAATCATTAGCTCAATTTCAATTGGAATACCATCAATCGAAGCACGCACATGTTCTTGTAATGCCTCACGTGAATTGTAAGTGGTTTTACTCGAGTGTACGATTTGATGAACATCAATGCCTTGCAAAGTTGTGCTGCGCAAAACCAATAAAGATGGATCTAAGGGGTCATTACAAGAGCTTTTGTAAGAAATAGAATTTCCATTTATTCGGTGAATCCATAGACGGTCATAACTATTGTTTTCTTTGATAAGAAAATCATAAGGGGGATTTTGATAATCTACATTTTCTGCAATATCAACTTTATCAGCTGGCTGAATCTTTACTGAAACACAGCTCAATAATGATAAAGCGCTTAGAAACAACCAAACTCTAAAGATGCCCCAATTCATCTGCATTCTCCGAAGCTAAACCTATGAAATTGCTATTAACTTTTCGGTTTTTTAAAAAAACATATAAGTCAAAATGAGTCATCCTCTGAAATTCTGCACTAAGGTGGAGTGAACTTTTTTTCCCCAACTTGGCACTCTATGTGCTTATTAATTAAGTAAGTAGAGATTACTTTCGACTTAGGACGAGGAGAAAGTCTAAAATGCTAAGTTTTAGAGCTTATTTAAATCAAAAAAGAACTTTGGATCTGTCAATGGCAGTAGGGTCCTGCAAAACTATTGACGCTAAATTCTGTCACTTCTCTCTAGCCCTTGCTTTGCTATCGACTATTCTTTTTTACAGTCCTAAGACCTTTGCCGCAAGTGTCGAGGTAAGTCTCAAACAAGTTAAAGATGTAGATCAAATGGAGTTTTCTGGACTTAAAAACTGGGATTACAAAATAAAGCGAAAATACAATGAAATACGTCTCAATATATCCTATCTAACTCCTGATTCAGTTCGAGCTATCGATCAAAAAAGTTCACAATGGATCAAGCATATTAAAGTTGAGAAACTCAATTCAAGAGATTATTTAATTGTGGCCGAGTTGAAGAACAGCTCGGTTCAGCTGTTTGACTATCAAATGGAAGACCCATCTCGTTTGCTTATCGATTTTTACTATGAAAAGAAACAAAAGCAAAAAAAGAAGAAAATTTCAAAAGCTCCAGTAAAGAAAAAAGAAGTTATTGAAAAAAAACAAGAGCGAAAACCAGCAAGTGATTTCATTCAAACTTCAAATCCAGATGAAGAAATGATCAAAATGGCTGAGAGTCGGCTTAAATTTGGTGTCTTTGATGGTGGTGATCCAAAATTTGAACGTTTTATAGTGAAAAAGAATGAATTGAGCGAAAAGGCTAGAATTGCTTCAAAGTTAAATGTCTATATACCTTTTCCGTATATTATCAATCTACATAATCTATTGCAAGATGTAGTTAAAAGTTCTCCTATATATGACATTGAAGATGATCAAAGTGAAGAAGCAAGAGATGCATTGATATTACAAGATCAATTTAAAAAGAAAAAATTCTATACTTACTTTAAAGGTTTAAAAATCTTTCGTAAACAATATCCAGAGACTCGCTTCAATCATATTCTTCGTCATATGGAAGCAGATTCTTATTACAATATTTGGCTTAAAGAAAAAAATAGTATTGAGTTCGAAAAAGCAATGGCCCTTTACCGGGGCTTATTGGTTGATTATCCAAAGTCTCCCTTAGCAGAAAGAACAATGCTACTAATAGCCTATTCGTACTTTGATAAAGAAGACTACTTTGGTGCTTTAAAAGCTTTATTGTCATTTTTGAATCAAAATCCAAATCATCCGATTGCAGGGGATGTACAGTTGAGTATAGGAGACTCCTACTTACAGCTCAATCGTTATGATGAAGCTCTAGCTTCTTACAAGAAAGTTTCAGAGACCGCAGTGAATTCAGAATTAAAAATAGATGGTCTCTATCGAATAGGAGATGTATATGCTAGGCAAAAAAAAT
>CAZZCP010000003.1:0-24169 GCA_964653235.1 uncultured Pseudobdellovibrionaceae bacterium
TTTGGTGGGTCATCCCCTTTTGTTTTTAAAAAAATCCCCAACTACCGCTGTACAGGATTTTTGTGGATACTCCGGAGGAACGTTTCCGGGTGCTGGGCTCAAGCTTTCAGCGTCCATGGCCCCTTGAGGAATTCCATATCGGGTAGACTTTGCAGTAACAGGTGCCGCCGGTGCTTGGTCGGTAATTTCGTTTGGATCTTCTTCATTTGCTGCAAAGGGGTTATCATCAATATCACTCGGAATACTCTCTTCTTCTTCTCCTAAAATATCATCAAAGCTTTTTTCGGCCTCTTCAATGGCTTTTAAATTGGGCTTAGCAGCTAGGTTCTCTCTTTTCTTTTTTTGAGGAAGTTTCTTGGCAACAGCCACATCACTCTCTTCTTGAGCCAATATTTCATCTATAGTTTGTTCTGGTAAAGGCTGGGATTGTCTTTTGGGTTTTGGAGCTTTTTTCTTTTCTTGATAAGCATCTATATTTTGCGTGATATCCTTGGTTTGGTTGCCTTTAGGAGGCTCGCTATCAGAGAGCTCAAATTCGGTGTATTGAACAGTTCCTTGAGGATCTAAGATTTGAGAGGCCGATACGATAAAAAACACGGCAAGAAGGCCATGAATTAAAAAAGATAGAAAATAGGCTTTAATTTGATTGTCATTGTTTTTCATATGCTGTCAGTGCCAATAACTTACTTCCGTCTAGTGGATTATCGGTTATTTTGGCCTGAAAGTTGAAGGCTTTCTGGGTCTGTGTCTGGACAAAAGCCTGGTTGATATCCTCACTGACACAGACTTGTCCGTCATGGATTAGAATGACCTTTGCTGAGTTCGCCCGAATCATCCAATGAAAATCATGACAGGCGATCAAATAGGTTTTTTTAAAATTTTGAAGAGCTTTTAAAAAAGTATCGGCATGGTACCAGTCTAGGTAGTTGGTTGGTTCATCAAAAAGGTAAAGGTCTTTATCGATACTCATATGTATTGCAATACGAAGTCTTTGCAATTCTCCAGAAGACATTTCATAGAGTTTTTTAGATAAAAAATCTTCAAGATTAAAAATAGGCAAGAGCTGTTCTTTTTTGAGGGAGTAGATTTCTAAAAGCTCGATCACAGACAATTTTTGATCATAGTCCATAGATGGACTCAAATAAGAGATGCGAAATGGGTTTTTAAATTCAAAAGCATTGGACAAGTATTTTAAGAGCGTTGATTTTCCACTACCATTGGGACCGATTAAAAAATGCAAACATTCATTTTTTAAAGATAGATCAATGTTTTTAAGAATGGCTTTATAGCAGATGTTTTTAAACTCAAACACCAAGCCTCCGTGCGCGAATCAAAAGATAGGCAAGGCATGGGGCTCCAATCAAGGCGACAATACTGCCGCTCGGTACTTCAGAGGCAAAACTCAGTTGTCTTGCTAAAGTATCTGAAAAGAGCAAAAGACAAGATCCCATAAAAAAACTCTGCCACAAAAGAAATCGGTGTTGTTTTTTGCAGCCTGAAATTTGTGCGATATGAGGTGCAAGAAGACCTACAAAAGCAATTAAACCAGCAATTGCCACCGACATTGCAGTCAATAGGCTGGCGATCAAGATAGAGGTTCTTTGCACTTTCTGAGTCGGACATTCCAAACTTTTCGCCGTAGCCTCTCCTAGTAACAAAAGATCTAAGTTCTTTGCATTGAAACAAGACCAGACAAAACTCAATACACAGAGTATAGCAAGCAGCGGCCACCACTGGTCACGAGGACTACCCAATTGGCCAGAGAGCCAATAGATGGCTTTTTGTAACTCATGGCTATCAAGAAAACTAAAGATAAAAATCACAAGAGCGGAGCAAAAAAGAGAAATCATTAAGCCCAATAAAATCAAAGTCTTTTTATCCCAAGTTTTTCGAGTCACAAACAAGAGTAAAAAGCTAGATAAAATTGCAAATCCGCCAGCTGTAAGAGGTAGGAAAATCCACTCAGGCTGAATGCCAAGAGCTAGAGCTAAGCTTACGCCAAGACTAGCTCCACCTGAAATGCCAATGGTATAAGGTTCGGCCAAAGGATTTTCAAGTGTACTTTGCAAGAGCAAACCACTAAACCCAAGTGCTCCACCAATAAAGACAGCAGCAAGGCTTCTTGGTAAACGTATTTGTGAAAAAATAAAATCGTTCTCGGTGCTGCCTTGAACCCATTGCAAGAATTCTGAAAAACCCAGCTCGCTAGATCCACTCAAGATTGAAAAAAAAAACAGGGGAAATAGCAAGAACAGAAACTTCATGAACTCAAAGCATCTTTCAATTGCTTGCGAATTTGAGGAAGCTTGCGAATACTAGAGTAGGTCTTTAAATAATCTTTGAGCTTCTGCACCGGATGACCACCATAAGGCCCTTTCTCAGTAATATCGCGGTCAATAAAACTTAAACCACCTACTTGTACAGCGGGGCAAATATTGACTCCAGGTGAAACGACAGTGTTGCCGCCCGTGACAAAGTGATGGCCTATATGGGCATTGGCGCCAATACTTACCGTAGCAGTAATCAAACAATGCGGCTCAAGAACTGCATTTCGTCCAATAAAAACCCGATTGTCGAGCTTGGTTCCTTCCATCAGCTGAGCACCAGTTTGAATGCTGCATCCAGCACCAATATCAACATTGTCACCAATGACAACGGGTTTGTCTTCTACTTGAAAAATATCTTTTGTTCCAAGATGCGAGTTGGCTTGAATCCAAATGTTGTTACCAATCATGGTATTGGCGATGGTGCAGTTGTTCTCAATCCAAGTATTTTCACCAATTTTACAACCGCTTTTGACAATGGTATTGGCATCGATTTGTGAATTTGCAGCAATTTCTACATGATCTTCAATAATAACTCTTGGGCCAATTTTAACATTCTCAGCAATTTTTGCCGAATCTGCAATGATGGCAGTGGGATGTATACCCGGCTCGCCATAGCTTTGTGGTCTTCGCATAAAGTGATCTTGTAAAATGCGAGTGACGAGAAGTTCTGGTAGTCCGCTAAAAATAAAGTTGCGATCTTTTATCTGGACCACTTTTTCTTTTAGGCTTGTGTGCAAGCAAAGGTGTCTTGCCTTCGAGGCAAGCGCAGAAACTAAGTATTTTTCAGAAAGAGCATACACCATATCATCTGTTTGAGCTGCAGAGACATCTTGTATTCTGCTAAACTTTGTATCTACTTGAATCTTAGAGTCTTCAATGTAGCTAGAGTAAGTTTCTAGGATTTGTTCTAAACTGGTGATCATTTTTTCTCCCATTCTTCAATTAAATCTGCGATTTCTTCTCTGGCTTCTAGAAATTCTTGATATTCGCCTTCGGGCATTTCAGGGTAATGAATGTATTTTCCAGCTTGAAATACACTTCCATTGCAGCCGCTTCTGTCGCCAAACTCTATATTGTCGCCAATTTGTACATGACCATTTACCGAAACCATTCCGCCGAATTTGCAATTCTTTCCAATATGGCTAGAGCCGGCAATGACAATATCAAAGTGAATATCTGTATTTTCACCAATTGTGATATTGTGGGCAATATGGCTCATATCACCTATACGGCAATTGTCGCCAATTTTGGTGGCTAAAAAAGCCGCACGATCGACAAAGCAGTGGTTGCCAATTTTTACATTCTTACCAATGTGTGCAATACCCATTTGTGGAAAGTGATGGTGCTGGTACTTCGGGTCCATATTGTAAGAATAGCCTTCACTGCCAATGCAAGTTGCGATTCCAATGTAAACATCATCTTCTATAATTGAATCTCTGCCAATACTGGCGTGTTCGCCAATGAATACATTTTTGCCAATCTTTACGTTATCTTCAATGTGAGCAAAGGCAGAGATGGTAGTATTTTCCCCAATCTCCACATTTTTTCCAACAAATGCTGTTTCATGTATCAAAATCTTCTCTCCATGCTCAAATAAAATTCTCTTTGCTTCTCAGGAAATCCGCTGGTGTAAGCATATGCTTGATCAGTAAAATTGAAAACACCCAATTTCCATTGCCACTTGAGCCATTTGTAGCTTGCAATCGAGAAGTCCCAAATATTGATGTCAGGATGCCTTGTGTCTTGCAACTGCAAATTGGCCTGGTGCAAATAAGATAATTCAAATGCCATAGCTCCCCAAAAATGCTGAACACTTGCGCGAACTTCATTTTGCGGGCTGCGAAGAACATCTGTGTTTAAATTGGTATAGCCCAAGTAAAATTCCCACAAAATTTCTCGGTGCCGAATCGAGAGTTCAAAGCCTTGTACTTCAGCCTGATCTTGATTGATTGTAGTAAAATTGTTGTTGGCTAAAACAATATTGGTCAAAAGATCTTTGTAATTTGAGTGAAAAACAGCAATTTGGCTTTGGGTTTTTTGTCTGCCGATATTCATGCTCAATTCATATTGCTCTAGGCTTTCAGGTTTTAAATTCTCACCTGCTTCTGTATTAAGGGCAGGAAAATCAAATCTTGATAGCAAAGCAGGGGCACGAAAGCCTTGTGAGTAAGAGACTTGAATATCAAATTCTTTAAAGCTCTTTTGTGTATAACCAGAATGGACATATTTTTGAAATTCATCCAAATAGCGAGCCCCATATTGAAAGCTCCAAGACTGCCACTCAGAATGAAAAGTCTGCGACAGTTCTAACTCATTTTCATGTGAATCATTGGTTTCAGTGCTTACGACAAGATAGTCTCTATTTCTAAATTCGATTGTAGATAGGCTAGTGATAAAGTCATTGAAGTCTGTATTGTAAAAAACTTGTTGTTGATAAACTTTGCTATCAAATTCGCTAAAGCCAAAGGATGAATCAAATCTCTTATTGGTTTGGATGCTTTGCGATTGAAGAGTCCAATTTTCATCTTGCCATTGTAGTTTGAACGCACGTCCCTGACTATAAGCTTGAGTGGAGCCAGGGATTTGCCAGTTGCGGATGCCTAAAATAGCTAAGCTCTTCAATGTTCCGCCCATCAGCTCGGTCTGGCCGATTTGATGAAAACGCAGCAAGCGAGAGTCATTGTCACTGAGCTTTCCGGGGCTGTTACCAGGACTTTCACCAAACTCATAGTCGTTGGTTATGTGTTGTCCGTAGATACCTAATTGCATATTTGCCAGAGGTTGAGCGAAAAACAAATCAGCATATTCATAGCTTGCAATGCGCGATCTGAATGTCGTTGATTTCACTCTTTTGGTTTTGTGTTGTATAGCACCTGCCATTGCTTGATCGCCGTAAAATTGAGATGCAGGACCTTTAAGAACTTTAGTAGAGCCGATCAACTCAAGCGGATAAATTACGGGTGCAATTCCAGAGCCGTCGCCGGTTTGTAGAGACATACCATCTAGCAAAACGAGAACTCGATCAGCTTGCCTTGAGCCACGAATACTAATCGCGGGTGAGCCGCGAGTGCTGGCGATGATCGAAGTCTGTCGATTGAGCTGGGCCTCGGGCTCAGAGTAAGAATAAGCCTCTTGGGGAATGACATCATAATTCCATAAAATACTTTTCTCAGAGAAAGTCTCTAGAGGGGAGGCAATAACAATCTCCTCTAAAACTTGCGCCTGCAAGTTGAGACTCAAAAACAAAAAAACAACTACCTTCATCAGGTAGATATATCTGATGGAATCTCTCGATTTGCAATCGCACGTGCTAAATTCAGATGCTCTGGGTGTCCAATAATGGTAGCCACCTCATCCATTGTGCCTGGCTCGGGATCTTTGATGCGCGACTCTTTGGTTTTAGTAATTAATTCAATGTTCTTATCTAAATAAGATTCACTTATTTTTTTCTCTGCGACTGCTTTTTCAATGCTATCAATACAAATGCTAGGGCTATCGGGCTCATTGCAGTAGAGAAGCATATTGCATCCTGCGTTGAGAGCTTTTACCGGAATTTCATCGACAGCATAATGATTGGTTAAAGCTTTCATATCGAGATCATCACTGATGGTAATTTTTTTGTAGCCCGTTGCCGGCAATATTTCTTTGAGAAATTTTTCTGAAAATGTGACCGGATTCTCAGGGTCAATCTTTTCAAACAAAATATGAGCAGGCATCACCATATCGACTCTGGCGCGAAAGGCTTTTTTGAAACATTGAATTTCTCTTGCCTCTAAAGTCTCTAAATCGATTTGTTCACGAGGTAAATCTTCATGACTATCAATCAAAGTATTGCCGTGGCCTGGAAAATGTTTGGCGCAGGTCAATACCCCGGCATTGACATAACCTCTCACCAGAGCAGAGGCATTTCGCATCACCACTTCTGGATCAGAGGAAATTGCCCGATCGCCAATGACTTGATTCTCAGAATTGGTTAGCACATCCACACAAGGGGCAAAATCAAGATTGATACCAATTGCCTTGAGCTCTCGTCCCATAGCTTCTGAAAATTTATAAGAGAGTGAGGGAGAGTTGATAGCTCCTAAGTTCGCAACGGCGGGCCATTGGGTAAAAGGAGCTTTGAGTCGATGTACTCTTCCCCCTTCCATATCGATTCCAATAAACAGTGGAGCTTTGCTCGGCATTTTGTGCCTTAAAGATTGAATGTGTAGGTTGAGTTCTAGCAATTGTTTTGGGTCATCTAAGTTACGATCAAAGAGAATAATCCCCGAAATATTGTTTTGAACGATAAAGTCTTCTTCTTCTTTTAGAAGTTGGGGACCTTTAATACCAATAATGAGATGTTGTCCAATTTTCTGCCGCAAGGTCATAGTGAAATTCGATCATGTTTCTAAGCGCAAGGCAACTATTTGGGGTCTAAATAATCTCTAAGGCCATCTCCAAGAAGATTGAATGACAGAACCAAAAGTAAAATTGCGATTCCAGGAAAAATACTCAAGTGAGGGGCATCGATCAAGGCTTGGCGTCCAGCATTTAATAGCCCGCCCCAGCTGGGCTCTGTCGGTGGAGCACCTAGACCTAAAAAACTTAAGCCCGACTCAGAGATAATTGTACCTGCCATACCAAAACTAGCTTGAACGACCAATGGGCCGGTTAGGTTGGGGAGAATGTGGTGCAGAATTTGTCTTAAACTTGATGCTCCTACCGCCTTTGCCGATTGCACATACTCTCGTTCTTTCAAATGCAAAACCTCGCCGCGAACGAGTCTTGCATAGGATGTCCAGCCAGTGATACAGAGAGCAAAAATTAAATTTTGAATTGAAGGTCCCAGTACAGCGACCAGGGCAATCGCCAGCAAAAAACCTGGAAACGCATAGAGCATATCGATGATTCTCATCATCACTTGATCGACCCACTTACCGTAGTAGCCAGCGATGGCTCCTAAAAAAGTGCCAAGCAAGGCACTGATGCCAACTACGCTCAATGCAACCAATAAGCTGATTCGAGCACCATAAAGCATCATGCTAAATACATCGCTGCCATTTTCGTCTAAACCAAAAGGATGTTGTAGACTCGGGCCTTGAAACGAATTTTCAAGCTTCATGATTTTGGGGTCTACAATACTCAATTTCGGTGCAAACACAGCGGCAATCAAAATCAAGGCAAAAATTGCGGCACCAATATAGGCCTTCATGACAACCTCACCTTAGGGTTTACAATGGCATAGGCGACATCTACCAGAGTGTTGACCAATACATAAGTGAGAGCAATCACCAAGACCGTGGCCTGTACCAAAGGGTAGTTTCTTTGCTGAATGGCAGAAAATAAAAGGGTACCGATGCCAGGCCAATCAAAAATGGTTTCGGTAATCACTGTGCCGGTAAGAAGCGCTCCAAATTGCAAACCAAGAATTGTAATCACTGGCATCAGCGCATTTCGCAATGCATGTTTATAAAAAACTTTGTACTCATTCAGTCCTTTTGATCTTGCTGTACGAATGTAGTCTTCGCGAATCACTTCAATCATCGAGGCGCGAGTCATACGCATAATAATAGCTCCAAGGGCAAGAGCCAAACTGCATGCGGGAAGAATCAAATGCTCAAGCCCTCCCCTTTCGCTTACAGGCAAGAGATCGAGTTGAATAGAAAAGACCAAAATCAAAATCGGGCCAAGCCAGAATCCGGGCACAGACATTCCCACCAAGCTAAAACTCGAGGCCAAATTGTCGATCCATGAATCTTTTTTGCTTGCAGCCAATATTCCGAGTGGCACGCCAAAAAGAATTGCCAAAAACATGGCTCCCAAAGTGAGCTCTACTGTTGCGGGAATGCGCTCTATGATTTCATCTAGTACGGGCCGTTTGCTTTGCAGTGATCTGCCCAAATCACCTTGAAGTGCCTTAATAAAAAAGCTTCCGTATTGCTCAAGCAGAGGCTTGTCGAGACCTAATTCGGCTTTTAGTGCAGATCGTTCTAAATTACTGGCTTGTTCTCCAAGCATAATATCGATTGGGTCTCCTGGAACAAAATGAATCAAAAAGAAAGAAAGGCTCATTACTCCAAAAACAACAGGTATGGTAAAGACAAGGCGCCGAAGCAAAAAACGAATCATTGGCCTTTTTTTGCTCCCGGCTTGACATGTATGCCTTTTCCAGGGGGAACCCCGTGCATCTTTGGCGGCAAGGTGGTGGCTTTTGGTTGCTGAAGCATTTCTTTCTTGGTGATTTTCTCTGCACCCGGAACATTTCCAAATAGTGCTTTGATATTGTCAAAGTTGACAGGGATATTGGCAGTTGCTGCTGATCTTGAAGGCATCAAACTGGTTCTTAAACCATGAAGGGGGGCGTGAGTGGCAAAGGCCATGCCTTTGGCAGATAAAAAAGAATTGAATCTGCTTTGTTTAAAATCATTGATGATGCGAAAAGCTTCATTGCCTTGGTATTTGGTAAGTTCTTTGACTTCGGCGCGGCCCTTCGCCTCTACAGCTTCTTCTTCGGCGATGGCGGTGTAGTCGTAAACATTGCCAACACTCAAACCATTTTTCAGAATCATTTGTGTTAAAAACGAGCTAAAAAAACTTCCCTTAGTGAGTGAAAAATTGGCGCTCTTTGTTTGCCCTTCCTCATTGATCGTTGCTTGCAGAACATTGTTTTTTACCACAGCATCGATGGTCTTGGGCTTGCCTGCCGAGACACTTCGATATTGATAAGAGATAGGTTTAAAATTTTGATTGGATATCGCTTGCAAGCTCTCAACAATATTGCCCCCTGCTTCATTGGTTTTTAAAAACTGAGTGAGGCGAAATTGTTTTTTATTCGGAAGATATTCGGTGCGCATCACGACATAACCAACGTGCACACCAGTAGATTCGACTTTATACCAGCCTTCGTGCAGAATATCTGCCCAAAGCAGCGGCGAGAAAAAAAGAATAACCAAACATAAGTTGCGAATCATAAATCCTCCTGATGTAGGTCTAGTATACTTTGGCAAGCGAGCTATTGTAAAATACATTAGATGAAATCAAAGCAACAAGGCCAGATCAGCATATTTATTGCTCTTATTTTTCAAGTGATCTTTGTCTTCTTTGCTATGGTTATCAATATCGGCCTGATGGTGCACGATAAAATCAATTTGCAAAATTCGGTTGACCTTGCCGCCTACTACGGAGCACAAAGACAAGCCGAAATTTTAGATGCTATTGCCCACTCCAATTACCAAATTCGCCAAGCCTGGAAGCTGCTTACCTACCGCATTCGAGTGATTGGGAATTTTGGTGATGCTGGACATCCATCAAACCCAGCAAGACTTCTCGATAACTCAGATCAAGAGTGGCCGAATGCCAGAGAAGTGGGTGGTCGCATTAATGTTTCGGTTTGTTTGACTTTTCGAGCTTGGAGAACTGAATCAAGACAGCTCGCGGACCGATTGGAGAATTTGTGTTCTCGTGCAAGTGGATTTAGATTGCCACGTTTTCCCCAGCCGGGTGATGTTGAAGGGGGTTTTCCTTGGGATGCAAATTTTCGTCGTAGATTGGGAGATTTAGGCCAGGCCTATGATTCTCAGTGCAGAGGCAAGGGACCTTTTAATTGGATTATGGCGGTACGCTGGCTTCATGCATTTCGAGTAGAAAGTGGAATTCGCCATGAAACCATCGAAGCCATGGCCAATCTTTTACAGAACGGTAACGATCTTCAAGGCAATTCAATCGAAGAGGGAGTACGTAAAAACCTAAATGGAAATCTAACCCAAACCAATCGAGAGGCTGTGAGCAATTTTGAGTTTTTCAACTCTATGAGTGGAGTTGAAAAAAGAGAATGGCTACCAATTCGTTTGATCTATCCCTTGATTTTATACAAAGACATTGATGGATCAGGCAACTGTACAGTTAAAATAAGAGGTGTATCGGAGCTTCCTGATAACGAGTCGATTAATACGAGTGCTGAATTACAAGCAGCTGTAGATGCTTTAAGAATTTTTCGTTTTGAACCTTCTTTAAGTGCTTTAGATGATGGCCCTGCCATGATTCAACACTCCTCTGCTGGGGTTGAAAAAAACCCTTGGTACAAAGTTTATGTAGGAGTAAAAGCGACCACCAATCCAAGAAAAGCTTTTGCCGCTTTTGGCAGAGCCGTTAGTTTAGAGGCAAGATCTTTTGCTGCCCCCTTTGGTGGAAGAATTGGTCCCTGGCGCTTTGATCGTTGGGCACCTACAGCCTTTAAATCAGATGGAGATCCTATTGACCCATTATTACCTCCTGACTATGACCCCGAGGCTTTAACTGCCACAGGGCCTACATTTAGCTATGAACATATTCCCAATTATTCGCGTTTTCCGGGTGATCAGGTCGGAGTCTCATCAATGCTTAGCTTGTCATTGGCAAGGTCTTTTTTGCCAGGCCCATCGGCACAATTTTTTGTTGAAGAATACGATCACCTACCATTTTCGGCGCAAAACGGAGAGGAGAATGCGCTGGCAGTAGCAGTTGGTGGCGGAACCTCCCTTCTAAGAAATTTAGAATTGCTAGCAATCGCACCCGACCTATTTGATATAACCTACTACTCGATACAGCCCGAATTCTTTCGCACCTATGCTCAGCGAGCCATCAATGCCTTTGGAGATGGGGTTCGAATTTTAGCGGACCTTGGCTCTTTGCCCAATCAGCCCGCAGGTATCACCCAACAAGTTGGCTCTGTTCAAGGTGCGCGAGAGTTTAACCAAGTCTATTACACCGTCAATGACATCAACCACCTGCTAACTTCTTGGGTGCCCAATCGAATTATAAATTATGAATTTCCGGCAGATAAATTTGGCCGTTGCTTTCAAAATGTAGATGAAAACATGATTGCCACCCAAGGCTCCTGTGTGATGGGCGGTCGCTCAGGCTATTCTGTAAAACTCTATTCAAGAGACTATCTTACAAGTGGCGAACTCCCACTGGGAGGCGGAGCTCAAGATCCAGCAGTGGGAGCTTTAAGAAATCCTCCACCAAACGACTTTTAGAGACTTGCCACAGACAAGAATCTGCATAGACTGTAGACATGAAAGTCGTTGGCACAATTTCAGGTACGAGCATGGATGCATTGGACTTTGTTCTTTGCGATATTGGCGAAAAAAAACTTCGATTTCTCGATTTAAAGAGCAAAAAAATCCCAGTTAAGCTGCGAGATAGGCTGCAAAGGGCTGCTAAACACGAACTTAAAGTCGATGCTTTAAGTCTATTGCATTATGAGTGGGGAGAGTTCATTGCAAAATCTCTAAAAGCAATTACAGAGAAGCACCACTGGAAATACAAATTGGTAGGCAGTCACGGGCAAACTGTATTTCATCAAGGAAAAAAAGCCAGTCTGCAAATTGGAGAAGCAAGCTATATTAAAGAAATTTGCAAGGTCGATGTGGTCAGTGATTTTCGAGCCGCCGACATTGCCGCCAGAGGTGAAGCGGCACCTTTTGCTCCGCTTTTGCATGAGAAACTCAGCTGCGAAAAAAACATTGCCTTTCACAACCTAGGTGGAATTTCCAATCTCACCTACTTGGGTAAAAGCAATATTGCTTTTGATACCGGTCCTGCCAATATGCCGATCGACCTTTGCATGCAAAGACTTACCAGCAAGCCCTATGACAAAGGGGGAGCTTTTGCCCGCAAGGGTCTTGCCGATATGAAGCTCGTGTTAAAAATGCTTGAGCATCCCTTTTTACAAAAGAAGCCTTTAAAGTCCTGCGGCCGTGAGGAGTTTGGTGAAGTTTTTTTAAAGCAGCATCAAGCCGGCTTAAAAAAACTGAGCCCCCAAGATCAAATTGCCAGCCTGACCGAGTTTGTGGCTATAAGCATTGCCGAAGCATACAAAAACTTTTTGCCTGAGCCGCCTGAAAAGATTTACTGCTGCGGAGGCGGTGCCAATAACCAAAGACTGATGGAGAAACTCTCTTACTATCTGCCGCATTCGAAGCTTACAACAGTACGCGATTTGGGCTGGGACCCCTTTGCCATCGAAGGGGCCTGCTTTGCCTACTTAGCCTATCAAAGAATCAACAATCAAAAACTCAATGTAAAAGCTTATACTGGTGTAGATCATAAAATTACATTGGGTAAGATCATCTGATCTTTGATCTTATGGTCGCTGCTGGGGCCATATAAAATTGCATTTTCAAGACTCTGCATATGATCAAGCGAGACAGCTTGGTCGACAAAAACATGACCACGAGCTTTTAAAGATTCTGGTAGCTTTAAGCTAGGGTGAAAGAACTGCTTTTTTGAGCTTTGCTTGCACAGTGAGAGCCAAAATTCTCTACCTCGTTCGCGAAGAATGGTCTCTTTCATAAGATAGCCCATTTTTTCACAGTCTGAAAAACAGTCTTTGTGAGCGGTAAAATAATCTTCCCAATTGCCAGTTTCAAACCACTGACAATCTACTTTATGGGCGTAGATCTTTTCACCCTTACTGATGGCATCGACATAGATATCATAAAATATATTAGTCTCGCCTTCTTCAACATAATCAAAAACTTTCTTGTCAATAACTTGAACTCCTAAATAGTGGAGTGCTTTGAGTTTTGTTGCGGGTGCTTCTTTGCCAAAACCCATCACTTGATTTTCTTCATCAACCCAAACGCCGCCATATTTTCTTCCTGCTTCGGGATGTTCCATACAAAGCAAGCTAGCAAAGGCATCTGTTTTTTTGTGGGCTCCCAGTAGATTGGGAGCATCTTTCCAAAAGATCAATTCATCAGCATTGCTCAAAAAGAAAGAACTTTCACTTTGAAGCAAGTCTTTGGCTCCCCATAGAGCTCCCCCGCTGCCAAGTATCTCGGGGCTCTCAAATGAAAATTGATGGATGCCGTGTTTTTCGGCGGTCTTTTTCATTTTTTCAGGTAGATAGTGTAGGTTCATTAAAAAATCTGTGGCACCGAGTTGTTCAAGTGCGGTCTTAGTATAGCAAAAAAGAGGAACCCCCAAAAAAGGAATGGCAGGCTTGGGCAATGATTCGGTATAGGGTCTAAATCTTGTACCAAAACCTGCGGCAAGCAATAGAGCCTTCATGAAACTTTGTATTCTCGATTGATCAAATCATTGTCGAGTAAAAGACTGAGAAAATCTTTATACTCTGGAAAGTGCATTAAACTTTTTTGTACGTAGCGAAGCGTTGGCTTGAGATACTTTAAATATCGTGTATCACCCCGAGTGACATAAAAACTGGCAAAACTTCCTGCGGCTTTAAAACATCTTTGAATACTTTGAAGTTCATAGTGAATCATGAATTTTTCAAGATCGACCTCTTGGCTTTCAAAGTCTTTTCTTTTCTCTAAATAGTAGTAGATCAACTTTTGTTGGTTCTCTTCATCAAGTTTGACATAGGAATCTTTGAGCAGACTCACCAAATCGTATTGCATCGGACCCATGCGAGCATCTTGAAAATCAATGACATTGACCTTGCCCAATTTGATCATCAAATTGCGAGAATGAAAGTCTCGGTGGCAAATGACTTGGGGTAAGGCCGCCAGGCGATCGGCGATGTCTAAAAATATTTTGTCGATCTTGGCTTCGATTTTGCGCGAGAGTTTTAGGCCAGAGAGCTCTTGCAAAAAGTTTTTCTTGGCATAGTTGAGCTCCCACAAAAGTTTTTCTGTATTGAATTCAATTTGAAAAGCAATACAGTCTGATTTATCACGGGTGGCAGTGTAGTGAATCTTTAATAGTTCTTGAATGCTTTGCTGGTAAAAATCCATCACTAGATTTTGGTCTTGATTTTCCCAAAACTTTCTCTCTAAAGTCAAATCACCTAAGTCTTCTAATAACATGAGTCCCAATTTCGGAGCGCAGTCGATGACTTCGGGGACTCTTATTCCATTTTTATGGAAGTGTTTTTGCACGCTTAAAAAGGGATATCTTTTTGGGTCAAAGGGCTCCCACTTCATCAAAACCCAGGACTTTTCATTCAAGACAACTCGATAGTAACGACGCATTGAAGCGTCACCAGCCAAGGCAAAGGTTTCAAATTGATCACTTTTTAAGGAGTCAGAAATAAAAATTTTGTCATAAGATTCTACAGGTGCCATAGAATCAGGATCTCGAAATCTATGAAAAATGGCAAGTCTTAGTGAAGAGTCCTTTGTTTACTGCGATCAATAGAGATTACGTTCGGGTAGACTTGAGATGCGACATAAGCTTGCTTTTGTTTGGTAAAATCAGCCTCACCATACATGATCAAAAGATCTTCCATTAAGATTTTTACCGTGTCGATCAAACGTTCTAGCTTTTCGCTTTCAATTTTTTTATTTGGAAGAATCTCTACACATCCCATCAACTGATAATTGTGAAGAATCGGAATATAGTATTGGCCATTTCGAATAAAAAACCTTGATCTTCGATTGCGACTTAAGGCTGACTTTAAATCATCATTATCCATAGCAAACAGGTCTATAAATTGGGTTTCGCAGTGAAAACTATTGTTTAAAATTCGCTCTAATCTCAATTGTATTTTTTGAATTGTATTCATTCCCATTCCTTGCTGCCTTTTAATATAGCAGCAAGGAGGGATTGTTGAATAAAAACTGAAATAGAATCAAATATTTATAAGAATTTCAGAAGACGTTAGAAACCTATACACTAAAACTAGACCAAAGTCGAATTCTAACGGATATTCTTTCTCTTATCTAAACCATATTTGTCCACTTTCATGATCAAACCGGCCCGACTTATCCCTAGCTCTTTGGCGAGTTTTGATTTGTTCCAGCCTGTTCGACGAAGACCATCGAGAATCATTTCTTTCTCTAAATCTTCAAGAGCATCTTTGAGTTTGCCATGAACGCGAGAACCTTGAACCTTACCTTTTTCGCTCGCATCTAAAATACGAGGCGAGAGCATTTCAGGGGTCAATTTAGGATCATCACCAGCAAGAACTACAAGTCTTTCTATTTCATTTTGTAGTTCGCGAATGTTTCCAGGCCAAGCATAGTCGTAAAGTTTTTCTAAGGCTTTTTTACTGAGAGTTTTTTTCGATTTGCCGTGGTTTTGAGCCGATGTATCTAAAAAATGCTCAATCAAAAGAGGAATATCTTCTTTTCTTTCTTTTAAAGACGGAACATAAATATTGATTACATTCAATCGATAGTACAAATCTTCTCGAAATTGACCCGACTCAATCATACCTTTTAAGTCTTTGTTGGTTGCGGCAATGACACGAACGTCCACTCTTTTAGGCTCTGTACCACCAACAGGAATAAAGGTACCCTCTTGCAGAACCCGAAGCAGTTTTACTTGCATAGAGGGCGAAGTATCACCGATTTCATCTAGAAAAAAAGTACCTTTATCTGCCATTTCAAAAAGACCTTTTTTGTCTTTCACAGCACCAGTAAAAGAACCTTTAACATGTCCAAAGAGCTCTGATTCAAGCAAATTGTCATTGAAAGCCGAGCAGTTTTGTATCACAAGAGATTTATTTTTTCTTGGAGAATTGTAATGAATGGCTTTGGCAATCAGCTCTTTTCCTGTACCGTTCTCTCCTTGTATCAAACAGGTACTTTCTGCATACTTGATTTTATCAAGTAGTGAATAGAGCTCAATCATTGGCTTTGATTTACCAACCATATTGTCATACTTATATCTTCCGCCAAGTTCTTTATTGAGTTGATGAATTTTGTCGTCACGAGATGTAATTTCAAGGTGAAGTGTTACCACTTCTTGGGCAACAAGCTCGACCAGCTCTACGAAATGTTCTTTATCTTCGTTTCGAAGAGTGCGAATAGAAGGTATGACTGAGTCGATCAGTTCAGCAGCTGCGCCAAAAGCGGCAAGTCTTTCTCTAAGTTCTGCGTGGCGATCGCCTTCTTCACCGTCGCGAAAAAAACCAAGAGCAACCGCAGTTCCCATAAAGTCATTGTCGATTACAATGGGAAAAACAGCGATATCAAATCCTGCCATATCCCATTTGCGAATTACATAGCGATTGCCAGTTTGGCGAATATCACTAATCATACGGTTTGCAGTCTCAACCAACTTTTCACGACCAGATTCTTTTTCAAGAAAAAACTGAACCGCAGGATTGATCAAGCTTACTTTTTCTTTTTCAAAACCTCTAAGATAGCCGTTTTCTTCGGTAAAGATAACGTCAATATTCCACCATGAACCAAGGATTTGTTTTAATTTTTTAATGACATGTATGTGTTCAAAATCGTCCCAACGAATTGTAGACATGAAAACTCCTATGTTTTGTACATATACTTATCGTCAAAAACTTCGACGACTTAAGTATTTACATGTCTAGGAGTTTTGCAGACTGTGAAATCTTTGATATTCGCCCCCTTTTGAGACGAGTTCTTGATGAGCGCCTTGCTCAACAATTTCACCATTCTTTAGTACTAAAATGCGATCCGCCTTGGCTATGGTCGAGAGTCGGTGAGCAATCACAAAAACAGTGCGACCTTTCATTAGCTGATCAAGACCTTTTTGCACTTCAATTTCACTGGCAGAGTCCAAGGCACTGGTTGCCTCATCTAAAACTAAGATCGGGGCATCTTTATAGATCGCTCTGGCAATACTCACACGTTGTTTTTCTCCCCCAGAGAGTCTTGAGCCTCTTTCTCCAACAGAGCTTTTGTAGTTTTCTGGAAGCTTTGAGATAAAACTTTCGGCATTGGCCAGTTTTGCCGCTTCTTGCACAGATGCATTTCTTTTGGGATCGCCCAAGCGAATATTGGCCTCAATACTGTCGTTAAACAAAAACACATCTTGAGTAACAAGACCAATATGTTCTCGTAGGTCATGAACTTTAAAATCGCGAATATCGGTACCGTCTATTGTGACTCTTCCTTCTTGAGGATCAAAAAAGCGTAGCAATAAATTCATCAAAGTAGATTTACCACTGCCACTTTCTCCAACGAGAGCAATCATCGAACCTTTCTTCACTTCGAGGTTTATATTTTTTAAGACTTTGTCATTGTTATAACTAAAAGAAATATTCTCAAAAGAGATGCGATCAAAATCTTTCGGAAACTTTTTAGGCTTCACTGGCTCTTGTAAGACTTCATCAGAACGAATTACATCCAAAATTCGTGCTGTAGCAATCGCGCACTGTTGTAGTTTGATGTAAGCATCTTGCATTTTTTTTAGCGATGGGTTTAAGAAACCAACCCCAACGATAAAGCTCATAAAAATACCGACGGTCATCTGTCCGGCAGAGATACTGTATTGGGCGTAGATCAAAACAATAGCAAGAGCGATAGAGGTGATAAACTCAGAGACAGGACCAGAGATCTCTTCTCTTTTTAAAATGCTCTTTCTTGACTTTAAATATTGATCTGAGTTGATTCGCAGCTTTTCACGCATATAATCTTGTAGATTGAAAGACTGGATAATTCTCAGGCCATCGAGGCTTTCTTTGAGAATTTCAGTAAATTGCTCGAGAATATTCATTTGTTTGTGTGAGTGATGTCTTAGGCCTTTTGCCAGTTTTCGCAAAATACCAATGATTAGAGGAAGAGCAAAGAAGGCAAGAGAGGCCAAAACCCAGTTTTGGTAGAATAAGAAACCTATCAGAGCGGCTGCTGTGAGTGGTTCACGGATGACATCTCCTAAAATATAAAAACCGCGAATAATGATGTTTACATCGTTGAGAGTTTTGCTAAGCAAAGTAGAGCCACCACTTGTTTGTTGATTGTGGTAGCTCATCTTCAATTCAATAAATTTTGCTTGTAGCTCTTTGCGAATTTGAACTAATATCTGCTCGGCAGTATATTTCATTAAGAAAAGATGAAAATAACGAGCAATTCCTCGAACAAAGTAAGTACCGATAAATAAGAGCGGCACGCCCCAGCGGTTGGCATCTTTTTGTGTTAAGTAGTCATCAAAGAGGCTTTCGGTAAAATAACTAACAGCAAGCGTAGTTGCTGACATAATGGCGCCAAAAAAAGCAATCCAAAATAGCTGCCATTTGTAGTGTTTGATGTAGTGCCAAAGCTTAAATAATTCTTTCACTGCTTACGAAATACCAAGAATTTGCCTAGAAGGCGAGATCTTCTTTAAAGAACTCACGGCTATCTTGAAAATCCTCTTGGCCACTAACGGCATCTGGAGCGGTGCCTTCAAGAAAGCCCTGACGAACTACAGACTCTGAAGAGGCTGTGGCGAGTTTACCATTTTTGTTATCAATATTGGCAAAAACAATATCTCTAGGAAGGGGGAAGGCTTTTGGTGGTAGGCCTTTGTGTACATCTTTCATATAATCAACCCAAATCGGGAGAGCGGCTTTTCCTCCCGCTTCACCTCGTCCTAGACTTTTTTCGGTGTCAAAGCCAACCCAAACTCCCGAAGCAAAATTGGCGGTAAAGCCAACAAACCATGCATCATAAAAGCCATTGGTGGTTCCGGTTTTTCCAGCGGTCGGGCGCCCCAGTGCGCGAGCTTTTGCGCCTGTACCCTCTTGCACAACACCGGCAAGAAGTGAAGTCATTAAATAAGCTGTACGCGGATCAATCAGCTGCTTGGGATCTTTAAAGAAAAAAGGCGGATCTTTTCTTTTCTTGGCCTTGTATAATATTGGGTTTTCGTATTTAGGCACAGTGTTGAGCTCTTTCTTCTCTTGCTCTTGCTCTTCATCTGTTTCTGCCTGATCTTGATTTTCATCTGCATTGAGTTTGGCCTGAAGCTTTTCAAAGTAGGCTTTTCTTCTCTCTTCAAATTCTTGTTCAATTGGGGCCAATTCGTTTTGAAAACGATCATCTAGTGAAATATTCTCTAACAAGACTTCTTCTCCAAGAGTGACTCGGTGAATGATTTTAGGGCTTATCTTTCTTCCCAGGTTTCCGATTTGGGCAAAGAGTTTTGTCATCTCGTAGAGAGTCACCGAGCTAGAACCCAAGCCCAAGGTTAAATCCATGTTGAGAGGACTAAAGACTCCAAGTCTTTTTGCATAATCGGCGACCCATGGAACCGTAACATCTTCTTGAATTTTAATTGTCGGGATATTTAAAGATTTTATCAGAGCATTTCGAAACAAAACATCACCGCGAAATTTCTCGGTGTAGTTGTGCGGTTTCCATTTTTTTATCGTCTTTCCACCACTGTCATCTTTTACCAGCTCCTCATAAACTAGGGGAGAGTCGACAATGATACTTGCTGGAGTATAGCCTTTATCAAGAGCAGACAAGTAAACGAGGGGCTTAAAAACCGAGCCTGTTTGGCGACCAGCTTGTATGCTTCGGTTGAACTCAGATCTTTCAAAATCATAGCCGCCGGTCATTGCAACGACTTCATGAGTTTGCATGTCGATACTTAAAAGAGCTGCTTCAGCAAGAGGTTCTTGCTCAAGTTGTACATCGACATAATTGTCAAACTCAGGCAATTCTTGAGGTCTTTTATAATTTTTACCCTCGCGACTTTTTAAAATCCTAAGTTTTTCGTTTACATTGGATGAGCGAAATACATCTGCGATGATGCGAACTTCAATGACATCTCCCTTGCTCAATGCCTCTGAGGGCTTACGAATTTGTTTTTCCCATTCATATTTTTCAGGGTCGGGAGCATGGGCCCATTTCATGGTTTCAAAGTCAATTAAGCCCTTATTCTCGGCAAAGCGAACATGCACGATGCCCCACCTATCATCGACCCGATCGACAATGGCTTTTACGATATCACCTTCGTTGATGTAGTCGGGAAGGTTTCTGGTATCTTTTTCTTTTTCCTTGTCGAGTTTTAATTCACCTGCGTCTTTCACGCTGCCATCGGGGTGAATGATTACAAAGGGCGCAGCTGTACTGATCGCATCATCACGAACCTGTTTGAGAAATTTTTTAATTTCTTCTTGATCTTGAATATTTTTGATTGCACCGCGAAAGCCCTGTCTTTTGTCAAGTTCTCTAAGACCGATCTCAACATAAGTGTTGGCAGCAAGTTGAGCTTTTTTATCTAAGCTAGTGAAAACTTTAATACCTTTGTCGAGCACATAACTTTCACCCAATTTTTCAACCAAATAGGTTCTTAGCATTTCTAAGAAATAAGGAGCAATCTCTTTGAAGTTTTCTTTTTGATAGACTTTTAAATCTTCTGCACCATAGGTCTTTGCTTGCTCTTCGCTAATAAAACCTTCTTCAGCCATTCGATTTAGTACATAGAGCTGTCTGTCTTTGGCTCGTTTTGGGTGATAAATAGGAGCATAGCGCGAAGGCGCTTGCGGCAGACCAGCAAGAATCGCAGCCTCTTTTACATCGATCTGATCGACCGATTTGCGAAAATAAGCTTGAGAAGCTGCTTCAACGCCGTAGGCACCGTGGCCAAAGTAAATCTGATTTAGGTAGAGATACAGGATTTCTTCTTTGCTAAGATTGTCTTCCATTTGATAGGCCAAGAAGGCTTCTTTGAGTTTTCGAATGTAGGTTTTTTCTGAGGAGAGCAGCAGAGACTTTGCTACCTGCTGGGTGATGGTCGAGCCGCCTTGCACCTTGCGGCCTGCTTTTATATTGGCAATCAAAGCGCGAAAGATCGCTGTGTAGTTGATTCCGCCATGTTCAAAGAAGCTCGAATCTTCGGCCGCAACAAAGGCCTGAATCAGATGCTTTGGCATTTTCTCAAAGGGAACCAAAACCCGAATACCCTCTCGCTTGAATTGCCCGATCTCTTCATTGTTTCTGTCATAGACGCGGGCCACGACCAAAGGCTGGTAGTCTTCGACCGTTACGATTTCAGGCAAATTGTTGTAGATATAAACCAGGTAACCGGTGCCAGCGAGACCAAAAACCAAGGCGATTGCAAGAGAAATGTAGAGAACTTTTTTTAATTTTAACACAAAGACATTTTAGTTGTTAAGCTCATGAGCAGGCAAGTCTTAATCTAATTTCTGTGTTTATCGACGACCAGAACCGCCTTCAGTGACTTCCCTTGCATATTCATCTTCGTCTTGGGCACAAATTTTATCAACCTTAGAATTTTTTTCTAGTTCTTTAATTGGACCACCATTCGAATCACAACAAGCAATTTTCTGACTTGTATGAAGGCTCTCTAAAGTTCCACCATCCAAAAAGCTTAGCACTTCTGCAAAGGCTTCAAAAGTCTCATCTTTGGGTGCACCTTGCGACTTGTTAAATTCAAGTTGAAAAAAGGCGACGTTTTTGAGTTGCTCTGCCTGAAATTGCTGCTGTTGCTTTTGCTGAATGCTTTGTTGGTTTTGCTGCAAAAATTGTTGCAAAGATTGGTTTCTAGCCTGCAGCTCTTGTTGGGTTGTCGAAATATTTCGCAGGCCGGTTTCATAGGCTTGAGCAGCACGTCTTGCCGCCATCGCTTGCTCGGCATCGAGTCTACGAATCGCAGTTTGTAACTTTCGATTGGCCGATGCAATTTGGTTTTGTACATTGATTCTTTCAATGGCGATTTGCTCTAATTCTGTAAAGTAATTGTCTTGTGAGTCAGCGAGAGTATTTAAGGTTTTTCTCGCTCTTTGGCATCTTTTAAAGTCATTTTCTGCTTGGACATTGGCTCTGAGTTTGCGGCAGCGTTTGCTTTTTTTACGTTGAGACTTTGAAGCATGCCTGCATTGGTCGACTACATATGAGGTACGAAGGGCATCTTGAAGGCTGCGAACCGTGTATTGTGCGCTCCGTTTTTGCTGGCGAATGGCATTTTGTACTTCAACTTGCTTGGTTCTTGCCTCTACTTCGCAAGATTCCAGTGCTTGTCGTCGATCTCTTTGCATTGCTCGAGCGGCCTGCAGCTCGCGGCTAGCCAAGACTTGAAGCTGTGTTTGCAGTTGATTGATTTCATCGATAAAATTGTCTGCATTTTCTTGCCGAGTCAGCTCTGCATTTAGGTTGGCTTCAATCAATTCATTTTCAACTGTTCTTAGACCATCTTGTAGGCCAATGATTTGTTGATTGAGGCTCGCCGCTTCGTCGATAAATGTTTGTTGTCTATCTGCACCTTCGTTTTGCAGATCAACAATGTCTTTTTCGATTTGTCGTACATTGTCTTGGGCATCATCAAAGGCTTCTTTGATTTGTTCAAAGTTTCCGGCTTTTAGCTTTTCGCAATCTTTGCCTCCTCTGCGTCGCTCGCTTCTTCTAAAACGTCCTTGACTTTGAGAGCATTTTCGGACGATTTCAAAGCAATTGGCTTTTCTACTAAATTCTGCACAATTTTTACGAGCTTCTGCAATTTCTTTTTTGGCTTCATTTATGGCTTTGGAGCATTCTTTGGGATCTTTGCGGTTGGCTCTTTGGTCTTCTCTCAATTGATTTTTGCATGTTCTCAAATCTTCATTAGCGTTTTCAAGTTTTGTTCTTTCATTAGAACAATTGATAGGGTTGGCTGTACAAGAATAAGGATCATTATTATCGTTATTGCATGTTGTTTTTAGACATTCATTCAGTGCACTTTGGGCAGCATCACGAGCATCTGTGTCACACTCATCACCAAACGCATCCCCAGCACCCAAAAATAGAAACAAAAGCAAAAATCTGATCATACTACTGTATCGGTTTGATGCGCTGGAAATTTAAGAGAAAAAAGGACTCAGATCAAAATTGGCAAGGCTAGAGAGCATTTGCCGCAGAAAAAAGGCAAAAAAAAGGTTTCTTCCCCGACTTTGCCACCACGGTGATTAAAACCTATGGATTAAGGTGGGTAACCATTGTAGCGACTTTAGGCTTCCCGATCAGCGTCGGGCTTGCTCACCATCACCAGGGACGGCCCCCGTTTCGTTTACTTGTAAGGTTTTAATTCATACAAGCAAAGTCAGTTCGAAACCATGTAACTACACTATCAAAATCTTTTTTTATTTTCAATGCCCAAGCGCGCTTTCTCTCTTAAGGACAAGAATTTCGCAGCCATTTAAAAAACTTTTTGGTTCGAAAAAAATGCTGGAATATTAAATATTTCGAGAAGAAACAAAAAGCTCTAGAAGAGAAAAACTGGTGATTTGTCCCATTAAGAAACGCGCATTTTTTCCGATTTCTATTGACATATGAGCTGGCAAGAAATTGATTTTTTATTTCCTTTTATGGTGTTTTTTTACGGCGCGCTGATGTGCGCAGTGTTCTACAATCCCTTTTTAATGAAGCTTGCCGAAGAGCGGGTGCCACATCAAGTCTTGCAGCAATTTAAATCTCACCGCGCCCTGGCTGGTTTTTGCTTGGTGCTCGGATCTTTGTGGTCGCTGCAAAATTTGTGGCTTGGCTAACTGCCACAACACTTGCGATTTATGGCTTTTTGTTCTACCTTCGCCCCACCCAGAGATGAGAAAACAACAAAACCTATTCTCCAAACCAAGAACCGAACATGGCGGCTCACTACCCAATCCGCAAAAAACCAAGCGCCCGCTGGGTCGCAAGTTCGGAATGCACCTAGTGTTGAGAAGCTCACATGCTCATGGCCCGTGGAACTTTAGAAGATACAAAGACGAAATCGATCAAAGCTTAAATAAATTCGCTAACAAACACCACATTCTCATTCTCAAATGTGCCAATGTTGGCAATCACATCCATCTCTATATCAAAATTAGCAGCCGCAAAGCCTATAGATCCTTTATCAGAGCCATTACATCGAGCATTCGCAGCATCGTCACGGGCTTCTCAAGGTGGCGTCCAGCGCCAGAGAAATTTCGATTTTGGAACCAAAGACCCTTCTCGCGCGTCATACAAAGCCATAAAGAAAAGAAAGTTCTTCTTCGATACATTGTCTATAATATTTTAGAATCTTTGGGAGTCCCTCGCAAAGATCGTAAAAGTCTCTATTTTAAGCTCTTTCACCCCATTCAGAACACGACATGATTTGACCGCTACAAGAGTAAAAGATACTCTTGCGCCCATGAGTCGTAAACAGCCGCCCGCTTGGATGCAGCCCGAGCTTCGATTGCAACAGCC
>CAZZCP010000003.1:24179-34446 GCA_964653235.1 uncultured Pseudobdellovibrionaceae bacterium
ACAGCAGAAGCAGCCACAACCGCCGCAAAAAAAGCAGCAACAACTGCAGCCACAACCGCCGCAAAAAAAGCAAGAAAAGCTAAAAAAGCAACAGCAAGACGATAAGCCACGCGAGCAAGCAAATCAGCTCAAGCCGCCGCCGAGCAACCTGCAAGAGCCCAAAGCACTCAGCATTACGGCGCTCACAAAAGCCATTCAGAATAAGCTTGAAAATTCTTTTTCGCAGGTTTGGGTGCAGGGTGAGATCTCGAATTTCACGGCGCACTCAAGCGGTCACTACTATTTTAGCCTCAAAGATGCAAATTCGCAGATCATGGCGGTGATGTTTCGCGGGCAAAATGCTAAGCTCAAGTTTAAGCCCGAAACGGGAATGGAAGTGATTGTTAAAGCCAAACTGAGTGTCTATGTTCCTAGAGGAAACTACCAACTGGTTTGTGAAAGCATGGAGCCTGTGGGGGCCGGCGCCCTACAAAAGGCCTTCGAACAACTCAAAGCCAAACTCAAACAAGAGGGGCTCTTTGACCTGTCTCGAAAAAAAACTCTGCCCCCCTACCCACAAAGAATTGCGATTATTACCTCGCCCACTGGAGCTGCCATTCAAGACATGCTGAATGTTTTGAGAAGAAGATTTAAAGGTCTAGAGATTCACCTTGCCCCATGCAAGGTTCAAGGGGAACAAGCTCCACAAGAACTCATACAAGCCATTGACTTAATTGAAGAAGTTCAAAACTATGATATATTGATCATTGGCCGAGGTGGGGGCTCTCAAGAAGACCTGTGGGCCTTTAATGACGAAAAATTGGCAAGAAGAATTGCTGCTTGCAAGATACCCGTTGTCTCAGCTGTGGGGCATGAGATTGATTTTAGTATTTGTGATTTTGTGGCCGATTTAAGGGCGCCAACGCCATCGGCAGCGGCCGAGCTTATCGTTAAAAATCGAGCCGAACTTTTGCACCAGCTACAAAAAATCCAGAACCTGTTGGCAAACCAGATTGAGCAAAACTTAAAAATGAAAAAACAGCAGCTGCTAACCCTGAAAAAGTCTTTGATTAGCCCAGAGCAAGTCTTGCAAATGAAGGCGCAAAGACTCGATGATCTCACGAGTCGACTTGAGACTTCGAGCCGAGCAAAGTTAGAGCGCAGCAAGCAAGCCTTAAAATTTCTACGACAGAAGCTTCCTCACCCCAAAGAATTGCTGAGCCAACTCAAGCTTCGCCACGAAAACCTGCAGCAGAAGCTAGCCAAAGAAATACAGCTGCATCTTCAGAACAAGCAAAATCGTCTTAAAGAATCGGCCGCTCTTTTAAATAGCCTCTCTCCCCTTGCGGTTCTCGACAGAGGCTATTCAATTACCAAATACAAATCTAAATTAGTTCGATCGGCCAAAGAGATACAAAAGGGCGAGAAGCTGGAACTACAGTTCTCAAAAGGTTCAGCCAAAGTAATCGTTGAAAGTAAAAGGGAGAATTCATGAGTTTAGAGAAAAAAATGGAAAGACTCGAAGAGATTGTGCATAAAATGGAAAAAGGAGATTTGGTGCTTGAAGATTCTTTGAAGTTTTTTGAAGAAGGTGTAAAAATCACTCGTGAGTGCAGTGAAGAGTTACAAGCTGCTGAAAAAAAAGTTCAGTTGCTCTTGGGTAAAAACCCAGATGGCACAGCAAATACCGAGGACTTTGAAATAGAATGATAAATGATCTTAGTTTAAAAGTAGATCGTTTTCTCAATGAAAACTTAAAAAAAGATTATTTGCTCGATTATGAAGCCAGTAGAAAGCTTTTTGATTCGGCGGCCTATTCGACTCTGGACGGTGGTAAAAGATTTCGGCCGGTATTGAGCCTGATGGTTGCAGAAGCACTAGAAAAAACTGCTGAAACTTGCTTGGCCTTTTCGGCAGCCCTTGAAATGATTCATTGTTTTTCGCTGATTCATGATGATCTTCCCTGTATGGATGATGATGATTTTCGCCGTGGTAAGCCGAGCAATCACAAGGTTTATGGTGAGGGACTTGCTCTATTGGCTGGAGATGCACTTTTAAACCAAGCCTATCAAACCCTTGCCTTTCACTATCGTGAGCATCCTAAGCTTGCTGATATTGTGATTGAGCTCTCTGAAGCCGTTGGTGGCCGAGGTATGATTGGCGGCCAGGCTCTAGATCTTGCCGCCCAAGAACACACCCCCAAGCAATCTGAGCTTCTCGATCTTCACAAAATGAAAACGGGTGCCTTGATACGGGTGAGTGTTACTGGTGCAGCCCTTCTTTGTTCTGCAAATGAGGAGCAATACCAGGCTCTTAAGACCTATGGTGAAAATCTTGGTTTGGCCTTTCAGATCGCCGATGACTTGCAAGAGTGGCAAGAAGGTAAGAAAGAGAATTGGTCTTTTCCGGCGGTCTTAGGTGAGCAAGAGAGTTGGGACTACTTAGAAAAAATCAGCCAAGAGGCAGAATCTTCTGTGCAGTCTGCAGTGCCCAAGGCAAAAGCTTTGATTGAATTAATTCATTTTAACAAAACTCGCACAAACTAATGCGTCTAGATCAAGCTTTAGTTCAAGAATTTCAACTTAAATCTCGAGCACAGGCGCAAGCACTGATCGCTGAAAAAAAAGTGGAGCTGCGAGGAAAGATTCTTAGCAAAAGTTCGCAACAAATCCATCTCGAAGATATTAAAGAGCTCAAATTACTCGACAGGCAAATTTTAAAGTATGTTTCTAGGGCGGGATTGAAACTAGAACATGCTTTAGAAAACTTAAAACTCGATCTTACTGGCCAATATATTTTGGATATTGGTCAATCTACAGGTGGATTTAGTGACTGTTGTTTGCAAAGAGGCGCGGCGCATGTGACAGGCATCGATGTGGGCAAAGATCAGATTGATGAAAATCTAAAAAATAATCCGCGTTTGCAATTCTATGAAAAGATCAATGTAAAGCAGGTACCAGATGAAATATTAGAAAAAGAGTATGACTTGGTCGTATGTGATCTCTCTTTTATTTCTCTTGAACATGCAATGCCATTATTTCAACAACAGGCCCAAAAAGCTGCAAAAATCTTAAGTTTGGTAAAGCCTCAATTTGAATTGAGTGCAAAAGATTTGAATAAATCAGGCATTGTCAAAGATCCAAAGTCATACCAAACTGTGGAAGATAAAATTCGCAATCTTTGTGAGCAGTACAATTTGCAAATATTCAACTATTTTGAAAGTCAACCCAGGGGGGCAGATGGCAATCTGGAATTCTTTTTTTTCGCTTCTACTGCTGACTAGTTGTGCCCAAGTAGAAAGTCGATCTTCAAAGCCTCAAGCACCAAAGCCTGAGCCCTACCAAGAGGTGAGTCAAACTCCTGCAGCCGCTGTGAAGAGAAAAAAGCAAGTGCTTGTTATTCTTGGTCCAGGGGCCATGAATGCAGCTGCGCATATAGGAGTTTTAAAGAGCTTTGATCAGTTGCGAATCAAAATCGACAAAATCATTGGCATAGAATGGGCGAGTATCATTGCGGCTCTCTACGCGAGAAACCAAAAAGCCAATGAAGTGGAGTGGAAGTTTTTTAAACTCCAGGACTCCGAAATAAAAAGAACCAGTCTTATAGGAAGAAACACAGATCTGTCTGACACCTCGAAGCTCGACTCTTTTTTACACAAATCTTTTGATAGTCATTTGCTTGAGGCCTCAAAGCTTCATTTTGCTTGCCCGACCTATTCATTAAAAAGAAGAAGTGCTCGCTGGCTTCGAAATGGCCCCGCCAAACGCGAGCTTAAAAAATGCTTAGCCTTTCCGCCTTTGTTCAAAGACTATCAGTCTTGGCTTTCGGTTCCTGCCTTTGCTTTGAACCAAAATGAAATGCTAGAAGATCGTGAAAATCAATATGTTGTACTTGTCGATGTAATAGCAGGTATAGACTCAAAAGGTATTGATGAAAACGCTGAAGTTTTATTGTGGCAAGAATACCAGGTCTTGCTAGAGCAAATGCGGAAGCAGGTGGATTTTTATATTCCGGTAGCCGCAGAAGAGCTGCATCAAAGTTTACAAAGTCATAAGAAAGAGCTGATGCGCTTAGGGCAAGCCGCAGCACACCCCGTATTGAAAAAGCTAAAAAATCAGCTAAATAACTGAAATGGATTTTACAAAAGAGATTTATAAAGAACGAAGAGATAAACTGGCTAAAGAACTTCAAGATTCGGCACTTTTGTTGGGTTCCTATGGTTCTGCCCCAGATGCTTCGATCATGCGAACACCTCGGCAAGAGAGTTCGATGTTGTATTTAACCGGATTTGCAGAAGAAAATTCTGCTTTTTTGTTTCGTCCCGGAAAAGAGCCAAAGAGTATTTTATTCGTTCAGCCCAAAGATGAAGTTGCAGAGCTTTGGGAGGGCTACCGCCATGGACCTGAAGAAGCTAAGAATCTTTATGGAGTCGATGCCGCTTACTCTATAGATGAATTTGAAGAAAAGCTCGAAGAATTTTTAAAACCGGTTTGGCGGCTTTACTACTCTCTTCATAAAAACCAAGAGAGAGATGAGATCGTATTCTCTGCTTTAGAGTCTGCCAGGCGCTCACGCGGCAGGTCGGGTTTGGGAGTTTTACCAATCTATGATCCTATTGAAGTTCTTGGTGAAATGCGAATCATCAAGAGCGAAGAAGAGATTCGTGCCATGCAAAGGGCAGCTCATATTTCTACCGAAGCCCATAAAGAAGCCATGCGTTTCACCAAACCAGGAGTCACAGAGAGGCAAGTGACAGGGGTTTTAAATTATATGTTTCAACGTGAAAACTCGATTCGCGTGGCGTATCCGCCAATTGTTGGTTCAGGAAACAATGCAACGGTTCTTCATTATGGTGCAAACAACGACAGCTGCCGCGACGGAGATCTGCTATTGATTGATGCCGGTACGGAATACAAGCATTATGCCTCAGACATCACTCGCACTTTTCCAGTGAATGGTAAATTTTCGCCAGAGCAAAAAGACTTTTACGAGGCTGTTTTAAATGCGCAAATGGCAACACTTGAAGTTGTAAAGTCAGGTACAAGTTTTCAAGAAGTTCGAGATGCAAGTATTCGAGCCATATCGCAAGCTTTACTCGATCTAGGTTTTTTTAAAAACAAAGAACTGCATGAAGTGATCGATCAAAAGCACTATGTGAAATACTATCCGCACAATATAGGTCACTGGCTGGGTTTAGATACTCATGATGTTGGCGCCTATTATGTTGGCAATGAATCTCGAGCTCTTGAGCCCAATATGGTGATGACCATTGAGCCGGGGATTTATGTTCCAAAATCAGATGATGAAGCCCCAGAGGCCTTTCGTGGAATGGGTGTTCGTATCGAAGATGATGTACTGATCACAGATCGTGGCCATGTGAATATGACCGATCAAACTCCAAAGACCGTAGAATCCATCGAAACTATTATGGCCGAGGAGAGTTTTTTAAAGTAAGCCAACTTCCATCTTGGGCCCATTAATAATTTCGTGCATTCTCAAAATCAAAAAACCGATCTCCTCATCTACACGTATTTGATCTGTGCTGCGAGTGTATTGTAGATGGCTAAGTGTTTGCGTGACTTTGTCAATTTCAAGCGCCAGCTGGTGAAGCATTTCACGAGTAGCTGTTGAAGAAATATGGTCTGCGGCGAGAAGAGCTTCATTCAAAAGCCCTCGAAACTCTTGGTATTCTTTTCTTTTTGCCAAAACAATAAAGCCAGGTAAGTGATCAAGAACATCGTGCTTTAGAATGCTGATACGAAGAACTCCTTGAGCAATTGATTCAATATATGATCTAGGAGTGACTTCAGCTTCTCGAAGTCCAAAAATATGATTTTTATAGGCATCGAGAGTAATTTCGACTCGAAGAGGAATATCATGAATTTTAAGAGACTGATTGATTGCATTTTGCCCCGGCACAGCTACAGTATTTTGCAGGAGATGAATTCTGGCCAGCACCAGTTGTGGGGCAATTATCTGATAGTTTCTATCTGAAATACTAAAATAGACAGTGGTCTCATATCTGAGTATCTGGCTCAGTGCACGCCCGTATCTTAGATATTCATGGCAGGTGTTAAATGCCCAAAGAGAATGAGGCAAACAGAAAGCTAACAAAATCAAATGTCTCATGTTTTCTTGAGTGCAAAAATAAAGCCCGCTTTAACCAAAGCCAAACTCATTTGAGCCGGAGTGGGGTAAATTGCTTTTGCAATTTGTTGAAAAAAACTCAAAACAAGTGCTGCAACCAGCCTTTTTTTTCGGCTTCTTTTTGTAGCTCCATTTCACTTTGATAAACCGCATCTTCTTCTTTGGCAGCGCTTACGGCAAGGGCTATAGCGGCCGACTCTAAGAGTTCAAGATCGCCAATCGAGTTGCCAACTGCAAGCAGGGGGTAGGCTCCTGTTGCCTCGTAAATGGCTTTGGCTTTGCCTTCGCGATAGGTAATTACACCCTCTTGCTTGCTTTGTACTTTGCCTCGTAAAACCTCGCTTTGTACTCCAATCACCCGATCAAAAGGAATGTCATAAAGTGCTGCTGCAGGCTCAACAGCCCACTTGATAGAGGCTGTGACCACATAAACTTCAATTCCCTTCTCTCTTAGGTAATCAATTAAATCTTTTTGCGGCTGCAGCAGTGGCGGAGTGCTAAGATCTACAGCCTTCTTAGCCCAATTTCGAACTTGCTCTAGTTGTTTGCCCTCATTGATTTGTGCAAGCCACAAGTAAGCTTCAGTGGGACAGAGCTTTTTCATGTCGAGGTAATACTGAAATGGATCTTCTGGAAGTTTGAGTTCACAATTTTGAATTTGATAGTGAAAGAGATTTTCACCGACATCGCAATCCCAGAGTGTGCCATCGGCATCAAAAGCGGCAACTTTGGGTCCGGGCTTTTGCAATTCTTCATCAATCGACTTCAGCAGTGCATTCCACAGCTCTTCGGGATATTCTCTGTACATACTCATATGAACTCCTTATAAAGAGACTATATGTTAAAAAAATTTAGCGCTAGCCTTAGAGAAGAAAACCTACAAAAATTACAGTCTGACTACTTTGATGTTTTAATCATTGGCGGAGGAATCAATGGTGCGGGCATAGCTCGAGATGCTGCAAGTCGTGGAATGAAAGTGGCTCTAGTAGAAGCAAATGATTTTGCTTCAGGCACAAGTTCAAGATCAAGTAAACTGGTTCACGGAGGAATTCGTTATTTAGAAAATCTAGAATTTTCTTTGGTCTTTGAGGCGCTCAGTGAGAGGGCAAAACTATTTCAAATTGCTCCCAATTTGGTTCACCCATTACGCTTTGTCTTGCCTATCTATAAAGGGGCTCGAGTTGGCATGATGAAGATGGGGTTGGGTATGGCCCTTTATGATCTGCTATCTCTTTACCAGGCACCTAAGTTGCATGAAAGACTCAGCAAAGAAGAAACTCTTCGCCGCTTGCCGATTCTTGATTCAGAAAATCTTCGCGGTGCCTATGAATATTCTGATGCGTATATGGACGATGATCGCTTGGTGCACGAGACTTTGCGATCAGCCAATCATCAAGAAGCTACCATCGCCAATTACGTAAAAGTGACTCAAGGCTTTTTAGAAAATGAAAAGCTTTATGCGGTTGAAGTTGAAGATTGTTTGAGCGGGGGTAAATTTCAAATCAAAGCCAAGCACTTTATTGGCGGAACAGGGCCATGGACTGATATTTTTGGTGAATCAGTGATGCCCGAGTGGCAAAAGGTTTTGCGGCCAACAAAAGGTGTACACCTCACCTTTTCTCGAGAGCGACTCCCCTTGAGTCGTGCCATTGTCATGTTTAGCAATGATCAAAAAAGAATTGTTTTTGGAATCCCAAGACATGAAATGACGATCATTGGAACCACTGATACAGACTACTCAACAAATCCTCGCTCTGTGAAGGCTGAAAAAGAGGACGTTGACTACTTGCTCAAAGTGATCGATCAACATTTTCCTGGGGCAAAAATTCAAGCTAAAGATATTTTATCTTCTTATGCCGGAGTGAGGCCACTAGTTCAAGACGGCTCAAATAGTGAGGGAAAAACCAGCAGAGAGCATCAAATATGGCTTGATTCTAGAAACATCACTTTTGTTGCCGGCGGCAAGTATACAACCTATCGGTTGATCGCAAAACAAACAATGGAACAAGCTCTAGAAGCCTATGACATAGAAGATCAGGGAAATTTTGCCCACAGCCAAACCGGCGAGATAATGAATCCTTTGGTTAGCAATGAACATATAGAAAAGGCTGAGAGTTTACTCGATACTTGGGCCAATGAGTGCGAAATTGGTAGGGCCGATATTCAAATGTTGATTGATAGACACGGAATGGAGGCAGAAGAAATCATTGATTCTTATGCCGATGAATATCCCCATCTTTGGCAAATGGAAGCCAAGCACGCAATCAAAACCACCATGTGTTTGAACTTAAAAGATTTCTACTTTCGCAGGGTGCCCTTATTTTTAGCTAAACCCGATCATGGCTTGGCAGATCTAGACGCAATCGCAAGGGTTTTTCAAGAAGATTTGGGTTGGTCTGATGCGCAGACCATCTCGCAAAAAGAGAGTCTCTTAAAGAGCATTCAAGCAGAGCTTGCTTGGCAAAAAAATTTTTAAATCGCAATACATCCTAAAATGAGACAGTCAAAGTCATCTTCATAGCTATTTTGGGCCCCTAATTTGCAACTAATATGATTGTATTTCTGGGGGGAAATCTATGGCTTTTCAAATCAAAAAACAGCTCTTCACTGTTAGCTCACAAACATTTGTTAAAAAGTTAATCAGGCTAAAATTACTGCTACTTGTTGGTTTCTTATTTGTTGGCTGTGGAGCAGAGACATTGTCTCCAACTGGTACTGCTGTCTCGGCTTCTTGTTCTGCAAATCCCGTCTCTTCTTTCATCATCAATGGAAACGAAGTCAATCAAGCTCCGTCATGGATGTTAAGCTACCAAACACAAATTAATGGTGAGTGGACTCATCGCTGTGGAGCCAGCTTGATTTCTCCAACCTGGGTGTTAACTGCTGCTCATTGTGTACAAGAAGGCGACCATATTCATTCTGCAAGTGAAGGGCGACTGCAAATCAATTCGAAAACTTTGTACAGTGGAGAATTAGTTCGAATTCGAACTGTGATTCCCCATCCGGGCTACGAATTAGTAACCGGCAGTTCTTTTCGTGTAGATAACGACATTGCCTTGTTAGAGCTTTCTTCACCTTTAACCATCAGCCCTATTCTTCTAGATCTGTCTCAAGTTAATTCAAACATTGATGATTTTAACGAATATGATTTGTATGGTTGGGGAAACACCGAGAGAAATCGCTTGAGTGATATTTTGCGAACTACAACGATGGATCAAATCGATACTTCTTATTGTGAAGATCGCTATGACCACTACGATTCAAGTACCCAGTACTGTTTTCGAAGCAGCAGTAGAAATACTGGTGCCTGTAGTGGAGACAGCGGAAGCCCTGGCATAGTAACTCTATCTAATGGTGTCGAATTTCAAGTTGGGGTAGCTAGCTATGTCACTTTAGATAGAAAGGGACGTTGTGATGCTTCTGGAAGTGTCGTTTACATGAGTGTTCGAAGCTATATGCCTTGGATTCGTTCACATGTGCGCAATTTGCCTCAGTATCAAGAGCCAAGTCCAGCACCTGCAGAACCAGCTCCAAGTCCGGCACCCGATGAATCAGGACCATCTCCTGTTCAGCCGATACCTCAGCCCAATCCTGGCTCTTCTACACAATGTTAAAAGATTATTGGCGTATGCTTTTGATATAACCCATGATTTTTTTAACATTACCAAAACCATATTGGGCCAAAAACTGCATAAAAGGTGCGCCTGCATGTAAGATGATGTTTACATAGCCTCTTTGCATCACTTGCCAAATATTGCTGACAAAAATAATTCGCACATTTCCAATGATTACTTCTTTTACTAAATCAATGCCGATATCTGCAAGATTATCACCAGGATGATTGCTTATCTTACGAACCCCTTGTGGATTAAAGAAAAATAAGAAATCAGCATTCTGATTTTTTTTTCTCTCAACGAGAGGACCTGTATCTGTTGCTGTGACAGTGAGATCTAGTTGTTCATCAAGTATGATTCCAATTTCGGTCCCAGCTTTAAGACGACCTATGGCTTCGCGGCAGGCGGGTTTGTTTTCTAAAAAATCTTTTACAACTATATAAGCATCTTCAATTGTCATCTCTCTACTTCCTCTAAGGTATCACCTTCTTCGTTGCCTTCGCGGATCGACTTGTGCGGCATACATA
>CAZZCP010000003.1:34546-81434 GCA_964653235.1 uncultured Pseudobdellovibrionaceae bacterium
AGAAAGTAGAAAACTTAGTCTAAGGTATCACCTTCTTCGTTGCCTTCGCGGATCGACTTGTGCGGCATACATAGAGTATGCCTCCGCGTCTCTCGCTTGGCGCCTTGAATCTAATACCTTAGAGAAAGTAGAAAACTTAGTCTAAGGTATCACCTTCTTCGTTGCCTTCGCGGATCGCATTAGTACAAGAAAAACTCTAGCACCGCGCGTTGACTCTAGCAAGCACCAGCAAAAACACTTTGAATCATTTATAAGTTACTGTGTTGACTCTCTTTTTGACAATACAATAGGATGATTACATGCGTTTTTGGGATAAGGTCTCTGAATACTTCGCCAATGATATTGCCATCGACTTAGGAACCGCCAACACACTGGTTTTCGCTAAAGGCAAAGGTATCATTTTAAATGAACCCTCTGTGGTTGCTGTGCAAAAAAACTATCGCGGCATGCAAAACCGTGTTCTCGCTGTTGGAACCGAAGCAAAAGATATGTTGGGAAGAACACCTGGCAGTATTGTTGCGATTCGTCCTATTAAGGATGGCGTTATTGCAGACTTTGAAGTGACTCAATCTATGTTGAAATACTTTATTTCAAAGTCTACCGGAAATCGCCGCGGAATCATTCCACCAAGAATTATTATTTGTGTTCCTTACGGCATCACGCAGGTTGAGAAAAGAGCGGTAAAAGAGTCGGCCCACTCCGCCGGGGCAAGAGAAGTTTTTCTCATCGAAGAGCCAATGGCAGCCGCGATAGGAGCTGGTTTACCCATTACAGAGCCCTCTGGTAATATGGTTGTTGATATTGGTGGTGGTACAACCGGCGTTGCTGTGATTTCTTTAGGTGGAATTGTGTATTGTAAATCTATCAAAGTGGCAGGAGATCGCTTTGATGAGGCTATCGTCAACTATGTAAGACGCCAATTTAATCTTCTCATTGGTGAGCGTACAGCAGAGAAAATCAAAGTTACAATTGGCAATGCTTTTCCCTTTGAAGAAGAAAAAGTGATGGAGATTAAGGGAAGAGATTTAGTTGCCGGAGCTCCTAAAACGATCGAGATTACATCAAGTCAAGTTTATGATGCCTTGATGGATCCCTTATCTGAAGTCGTTGATGCAGTTCGAACCGCTCTTGAAAAGACTCCTCCTGAACTTGCCTCTGATATCGTCGATAATGGTATTGTACTCACTGGCGGTGGTGCTCTTATGTACAATCTCGATGTGCTTTTACGCGAAAAAACAGGTTTGCCTGTATCAATCGCTGAGGATCCATTGACTTGCGTTGTGATTGGCTCAGGAAAAGTTCTCGATAAACTTGATCTATTACGTCAACTATGTACGGATTAATCTATGACAGAAGAGCAAGTAAAAGCGGTTGCCTTGTTCTTTCACTATTCTCTTATTGACGACCATCTGGCGTTTGAAGCATCGAAGAAATGTTTGCAAGAGTGTGCCAATAAACTCTCTGAAGAGACTGCTGAAGAAAAAAACCCTTGGGTAGTTATCGTTTATCAATCGGTAAAGACATGGAAAAAATTTAAAAGCAATAAGATTAAACAAGTCTCGCAATCTCCAGATCAAAACGCAATTCCGATGACATTAGAGAAGAGTATTCAAGTGTCTGATAATATCGATCTTGGGCCTTGGTATGAACTATTGAAAAAAGCCAAGCCAGAAGAGTTTTTGTTAATCGTTTGGAATGTTATCCTAAAAGTTCCTGAAGATGTACTGTCTCAGTCTCTAGGAATTAGCCAGGGTACGGTCAGGTTTCGAATTGCAAAGGGCCTTCGAATTCTTGGATCCAATTTAAACCCCAAGGATATAGAGGCCTGATGGCTAAGATGAAGCTGAGCAAATTTATTTGTAAAGAACTCCTATATAATCATATTATTGGTGATTTAGATCCTGATCGAAAAGCCAGTGTGGATGAGTTTTTAAATTCTGATGAGGAAATTCAAAGAGATTATAGAGAACTACAAGGCTCAATTCGATATTTAGAAAACTTGCAAAAATCAAAGCTTTCTGAGCCCTATGTCGAAAAGTTGATTCAAAGTTTAGATGGACCCAAAAACAACTTTGCGGCCAAAAAGTGGTTTCGGGCCATTTCAGTTTTTGGTTTTATTGTATTTATTGCCTTTATATTATCTCAGGCTTTTCCAGAGCAGAATTTCAATACGCTTTTTTACAAAGAAAAAGAAAATATTGTGGTCATCAATATTCCTCCAAAAAATAGCAATCCAGAGCTGCTGGCGCAAAATTCCAAGCAAAATTCTAAGCCGATTAAAGAAGAACTCGTAGAGGATGATGAGAACAATTCACCCGATCAGCAGAGCCCTAAAGAACAAATTGATATTCCTAAAACAAAGCTGGCAGCGAATACTGTGAAGTCTGCGCAAAAGGCAGAAGAGCCTAAACCGCAAAAAAATGAAGAGAAACTCTCTACCGGACTTCAGGGATTTGTATATCGTGCCTATATGAGTGTTGAAAACCATGAACAAGTAGCTGAAGAATTTACCGCAAAAATCAAAGAACTTGGAGGAGAAAAAGCCGGCACAGTTAGGTTAGGTTGGGTCAAACCCAATGGACGTCGCTATTATCACTTGGCCATGCAAAAGACCAATTTTGATACTCTAACCGATTTTTTTAGAAGCTATGGTAGCCTACATATCGTTAAAACACCTCATAGAAGAGTTATGCCTGAGGGGAGTTTTCGTCTGATTTTAGAACTAGAAGGGTCTGATAGTGCAAACAGCACAAAAGAAGCCGAAAAAAAATAAGAACTTTAAAAGCTCAATGGGCATTGCGATTGCTCTTAGTTTTTTATTTTTTACCAGTATCCCCTTAGTATTGATATCTTTCTACGCTTTGAATCTTTTCAGCAAAAACACGCAAGAAGAAGTACGATCAAAATTGCTTCAAAGTTCATCTATTTTACAGATTGAAATCAATGATACACAAAAATACTATCGCGCATCTACCTTAGATTGGAGTGGAGATCGGCGCTTAAAGTACTTCATCTCCTCTAGAGCGAATGAAATACATTCATTGATTCAAAGGTGGATGAGCACTCCTGGAGTAGATCGAATTCGTGTTTACGATAGAAGAAGAAATATTTTGAGTTCATTTTTAAAAAGAGGTAAGGGAATTTTTCGCGAATATGAATTCTCGCAAGAAGCCCATTTGCAGCTACCTCAAAAACTGAACAAAAGTTTTTTTTACTATTATAAAATGTCTTTTGAAAAAGATCTTTGGCTACACAACTTAATGCCAATTTTGGGTGAAAACAATGTATTGCTTGGTTATTTGCAAGTCTTGCATCGAGTTCCAAAGTCTTTTTGGCAAGAACTTGCGACAAAAAATAAACTTGAAATAGCTATTAATGACAAGCAAAACACTTGGTCGAGCAACGACAAGCTCGAAGAGCTTCCTTGGCAGAGTTTAGAAAAAACAAAATTAGAGCAAGTTGAGCTTTTGCAAGAAAGCTTTGCATTTGGCATTATAAACTTACCACAAGACAAAAGCAAAATTCAGATTGCTTATGGAATTTCAATAGAGAGTGCAGTCGGTAGAGAGCGAAAGTTAAGGGGGGCCATGATCACTGCTCTTTTTATATTTCTAGCCCTACTTTATCCGATCTTCTTGTTTGTTTCGATTAGACTATTGAAACCTTTGCGAAGATTGGCTGAAGCTAGCCAAAACTTAAGCATTCAGGCTACAGAAGTTGCACTTCCAGTACGTGGAAATGATGAAGTTGCATTGTTAACTCATAACTTCAATGAGATGAGCCGTAAACTTTCAAAAACTCAATCCGAATTAAAACAAAAACTTCAAGAGCTTGAAAAGAGCAACCAGAACCTGCAAGAGACTCAGGCCAGTCTCATTCAGTCAGCAAAAATGGCAGGTCTTGGTCAATTGGTTGCCGGAGTAGCCCACGAGCTCAATAATCCGATTTCATTCATATATAGTAATACTCAACAGCTAGAAGAGTACCTGAACACACTAATGCAACTTGCTGAGAACTCTCCTCAAAAAGCTCAAATGGAAGATTGGGAATATCTAAAAAAAGACATCCCTAAGTTGGTTGATGCTTTTCGTGACGGAGCACAAAGAACCAGTGAAATCGTAAAAAACTTGCAGAGCTTTGCAAGAAAAGAAAACGATCATTGGGAGCAAGTCGATTTACAAGAGTTGGTTGAAAACTCATTAAAGCTCTTGGATAGCCAAATCAAGAACCGTGTTTCAATTCACCTTGATTTTCAATTTCAGCAAAAGATCTATTGTAACCGAAATCAAATCAATCAAGTCATTATGAATCTTTTAACCAATGCTAGCCAAGCCATAGAAGATAAAGGCAAAATTTTTATTCGTAGTCGTAAAGAAAAGAACTTTTACATGCTTGAGGTTGAAGACACCGGAAGAGGCATGGATTTAGGAACCCAAGAGCGAGTCTTTGATCCTTTCTTTACCACGAAGGAAGTCGGGCAAGGCACGGGGCTTGGCTTGAGTGTAAGTTACAACATCATCGAAAAGCACAATGGTATCATTCGAGTTCAATCTCAAGTTGGTAAGGGAAGTCTATTTCAGGTGTTATTGCCAATTACAAGTGAACAAAATATGAATAGTGTTTCGAATTGAGACGCTCTTAGATGCAACTCACTTATTTTAAAGCTTTTTTGGTAAATTCATTTTGGCCTAAGATTTGCTTATTTATAATATAGAGGGGAAATCATGAAATTTGCAGGATTCATTTTTTTAGGCTTAATTGCATCGTTTCATCAGTCTTATGGTGAAGACTCTGAGGTGTTGGCCAATAAAATCATCAATTCCCATTATCAAGCTGTAGATGTAAATAATCAGCTTGATCAGCGAAGAGTAGAGATTGAGAATCAAAAAACTTTACTCGAGAATGATCTTTCCTCACAAAAGCTTCATAAAAATGCCTATGGTGGTGCCGAAACTTACGGAATAATCCAAGCCGAAAGTCAGCCTTTTTCTGATAGTGATCCCGATTTGTACGAAAATTCGACCTTTGAAAGTATTGATTACCAACTCTATCAAGAGAGAAAACAAGCTGCCGCAGTGAAAGCATATGATGAAAAAGTAAAACGAGAGTACATCGAAAACTTTAAAGAAAATGCTCGGCAACAAGGTTATGAAGTTGTTATTGATGATGACTTAGTGGTTCAAGAGTATCGAAAAATCAAAGACTAGTGATTCTAATCGAAAACTAAAAAACTCCTCTTCATAAAAAATCCAGTGATCCCAAAATTCAAAAGGACTGCTTTTTAGACTTTCAACTAGTTGTCGCGTCATTTCGACATCTTTTTTCGAGGGATAGACACCTCCATCTATATGGTTGTGAAGCAAGATAAATGATTTAGCATTTTGAGATGTCAAAAAAAATATGAGCGAGGAGAGCTGAAAACAGCATTGGTATCTGTCACCTTCAGCAATTTTCTGAGTCTTTATGTGATGGTAGTTTTTATCAAGAGCAATGGCCCAGACTTGTTCTACCTTACTGTAAAATATATCTTTGTAGCTTGATTTCCAAAGTGCAGGCATGTGACGATAAATGGCAAAAAAAAGGCCAAGCTCATCTCGCTCACATTAGACTTTTACGTCCGATTATAGTTTTTGCTGTGCGCAAAGGGATGAAATCCGAAAATGAGCGATATTATGATAGGTAGATATCTTTTTTAGGAGACGAATATGAAAAGTATAATTTTATTAATATCGATGATTTTTGTTTTGAGCTCTTGTGGTCCTAGAGCTTTTACAAAAGGTGAGTATGATAATGTACAAAATGAAAACAATTTGAATGACCGTTGGTCAGAGACTGACATGCAAAAAGTTGTGGCCAACTTGGTCGGCAAAATGACGAATCACTATTCGATTGCCCGCAAAAAAAAGCCGCCTATTGTAATTGTGACGAAATTACAGAATAAAACCAGAGAACACATCGACACTCAAAGCATTATGGATATGGTTAAAATTGAGTTAATGAACTCAGGTAAAGTACAATTTGTTGATAAAGAAGCTCGTGAAGATATTAAAGACGAATATGATTATCAGGGTTCAGGCATTGTTGCTGAAGGAACCGCCAAGGCTGGTGGCGGCCAAGTTGGAGCGGACTTTATTCTCAATGGTCGACTAGATTCTATTGTTCAAGAAGTCGGTAAAGACAAAACAGTTTACTATAAAGTTACCCTCAACTTAACCAACTTAAAAACTGGTTTAATCGTATGGGGTGGCCAAGAGCAACTTAGAAAAGCCTATCGCAAAAGACGTGTAGGTCTATAATTTATGCTGCAAAGATTTGCTCTTTGCTCCCTTTTATTATTGTTTGCGGCTTGTGCAAGCTACCAAAAGCAGCTGGCCAAGTCACAAAATCTTGCTAAGCAAGGCAAATATCTTGAGGCAGCAAATGAAATTAAAGAAAAAGCTTTAAAAGATGGAGACGATCAACTCGTCTACTTGCTTGATTATGGCACTTTCTTGCACATGGCTGGGCTCTATGACCAATCCAACCAAGCATTTTTAAAGGCCAATGATATTGCCGATATAAAAGATTACACCAGCTTGTCTAGAGAAGCTGGTTCGATTCTCTTAAACGAGGGTTTAGTTCAGTACAAGGGCGATGATTACGAAAAAGTGCTCATCAATGCTTATCTTGCCATGAATTTTTTAATGATGGGGCAGTTTGAGTCGGCACAAGTCGAGGCCAGAAGGCTCAATGACAAACTCTACAAATTTCGTTACGAGGGCAAAAAAAAGTACGATCAAAACCCATTCGCTTTTTACCTTTCGGCAATGATTTGGGAGTACTCAAGAGAGTATGACTCCGCTTACATTGACTATGAAAGAGCCTACAATCTCAATCCTAGTATACCCATGCTTAAAGAAGATCTGGTTCGTTCAGCCTATCTCTCAAGACGGGGGGATATGCTCAAAAAATGGAGAAAAGCTTTTCCGAAGGTAAAATTTGAACCTCAAAAATGGAAAAAAAGAGAATACGGCGAAATTATCGTTCTTTACCAACAAGGGAGAGGGCCTCAAAAAAGACCGAATCCATCTTTTAAAAAGGTTCCTAAACTTTATCCAAGGTTGAACCGAGGTGTTGCCGCTGAAATGAAAATCAATGGAAAAACACATAAGTCGCAGCAGGTTTATGATTTGCAGACAGTTGCAATCAAAACTTTGGATGATCAGTACTCGGCACTTGTTGCGAAACGAGTTGCAGGTATTGCCGCCAAAGCCGTAATTGCCAATCAAATTAAAAAAGAAAATCAACTTTTAGGTCAACTTGCTTGGATCGGTATGAATATGGCTGATGTTGCTGACCTTCGCCAGTGGACGACATTGCCTCAGAGTATTCATGTTTTGAGGGTTCCTGTACCGAAAGGTGAGTATGACTTTGTTTTGCGTGCCGTAGATGCTGCGAATCGACCTACTGGTGAGTCAAAATCTTTTTCAAATGTAAAAGTGGCCCGGGGCAAGCCAACTTTCTTGCTTTGGAGGAGTTTCAAATAAAAAACCCCGCATCAAGCGAGGCCATCCTAAATTAAGAGATTTTAAAAATTCTTAGATGTTGAAATTACGATTGTTGTTTGAGTTCGGAAGCTCAGGAGTTACGTCATCGTTCTCAAGATAGTTATCTGACTCAGAGGACTCGGAAGAACTAGCTGCATTGCCAATTCTTTGATCGAGCTTGGATTTTGCGTCATCATAAGAGGCAGATTTATTGGTGTTTGGCTCAACAATGGCAGGTTGGTCAGAAATTGTTGTTTTATGAGAAGCAGGAAAAGCACCGAGTTTGGCAAGATAGGCTGAAATGCTTCCATCTTGGTTTTGAATCACTTCACGCAAAGTGTAAAGTGGTGCGTAAGACCCAGATTTCTTTTCAGCTTCGAAGATAATTTGCGTCAAGGTCGCTGCGGTAATGTCTCTTTTGGTTTTGTTGTCGACAACCATTACCTCTTCGGTGTTGCGAATCATCTTGGCTATGTCATCTAAGGTAACATAACAAGATTGTTGAGTGTCATAGAGCTTGCGGTTTTGGTATCTCTTAATAATTTTTACTTTACTGTTATTTTTCGAAGTAGTGCTGATAGATGGGTTTTGAATGTTCAAGTAGGACCTCCCCTGCTCTTACCAAATTTCGGCGGCAGTGTACGTTACAAATTTCTCTCTTTCGTCAATAAACACAGCAATTTAGCCTTATCTAGACGATATTTTTCCTAACGAAGGGCAAAATAGGCAGAACGCCACAGGATGTCAAGGGCTGAATAGCCAGTGAAACGTGCAGTAACGCAATGCACACCTACGTCTACACTTGAGACATTCTAAGTCACTGAAAAGGTTAAGAATTCTCTAAAGAAATAAAAAGAACCGGCCGATAGTCTAGAAAATACTCAGAAAAAGCAAAGTCTAAAAAAAGGGGAAAAGTTACATGAATAGCCAGTCAAATCAAAGTTTTAGCTCTTTTGACCTGGTTACAATGTTAGCGGCAATTGTCGCTATTTTTGTGATTACTGGACCTATTCTGTACAATCAATCCGATGAAGAAAATCGCCAAAAAGCACAGCAAGAAGCCCTAATCATCTCAAAACAGATTCAAGATCAGCTTAAGGTGCAAATCAGTTCGAACCAGCAAGAGACTAGCCAAGGTCGAGAAATCGCCTCTGATGAGCCCATCAATTGGGAGGGGATTGTGGGACAAGACCCTTGGGGACAACCATACCATTATCGAACAATCCGCAATGCCTATGGTTTACCAACACATTTGATCGTTTGGTCCAAAGGACCCAATGCATACCAAGATACGAAAGTTTCAGTGCTGAACAACACCAAGGACTTGGTTTTTGAAGGAGACGATATTGGCTCCTTCTACAGCCTTCGTTAGCCAAAAGGTCGAGGTCTAGATTTCTTATCTGTGTTTTAGTCCGCCATCGAAGACTCCGAGTAAATTTTAAGGAGTGCAAATGAACTACAATTACAGTCTATATTTGGTTTTTTCTGTTTTTGTTTTTAGTGCATGTAGTTCAATTAAGACCGTTCGCAACAAAGATGAACTCACAAAAGTTACACCCAAGATTTTTGAACAAAGAGCTCCCGCCTCGATGGACCCACCACAAGACGACAAAAATCAATTTATTGACTCTGTGCATATTCGAAGTAAAGCAGACTATCATTTTACTATGGGCGAAGCATACAGCCTTGATGGAGAGACGGACAAAGCCATTGAGTCTTTTAAACTTACTTTAGTTTACGACCCAGATTCTGCTTTGGTAAGAGTTCGTTTGTCAGCAGAGTATATTAAAAAAGGCTTTATTAGCGAGGCAATCGAACAAGCTGAGCTCTCAATTCAAAAAGATCCCAATTTTCTGCCGGCTAGAATTTTGTTGGGTAGTCTTTACTCGACTCTGAAAATGTTTCCCAAAGCCAGAGCGCAATACCAGGCTATTTTAGACAAAGAGCCAAACAATGAAGAGGCACAACTTTATATGGGTGCCCTATATGTAGAAGAGGGAAATGAAAAACTAGCAATTCGCCACTTTCAGAAATTGGCAAATAGAAAAGATGCAGAATCAGCTCATTTGGCCTACTACTACCTTGGACGGCTATATTTTAACCAGAAGAAAATGGCAAGCTCGATCAACAGCTTTCAAAGAGCTCTTGAAATTCGCCCTCGCTTTGTAGAGGGAGTCTTAGCTCTAGGTTCGGTTTATGAAAGTGAACTCAAAAAAAAGCAGGCGATTGAATTGTACCAGAGTTATCAAGATCGTTTTGGCGACAGTTATCGAGTGGCAGAGCCTCTTGGAAGACTTTATATGGAAGAGGAACAACTGGGCCTCGCGTATCGTCAATTTGAAATCATTGACAAAGCAGCTCGCGCTAGCCTTAGCACCAAAGTAAAAATGGCCCTCATCTTGATTGAAAAAGACGATTATAAGATGGCGATCGTTAAACTCAAAGAAATTCTTAGAGAAGTGCCCGAGTCTGATAAGATTCGTTTTTACTTGGCTGCAGTTTATGAGGAGATTCAAGATTTTAACTCTGCGATTGATGAGTTTCGAACAATTCCAGTAAGTAGTAGCTTTTACGTCGAAGCAACCATACACGGAGCATATTTATTAAAGCAGAAGAGTAGATATCGTGAGGCAGAAGAATGGGTGCAGTCAGCGATCGAAGCACGCCCAGATGCAGTTCAGCTTTACACTCTTCATGCCTCTCTTTTGGACGACCAAGAGAAATTTTCGCAAGGACTTGCCTTGATGTTGAAGGCTCAAGAGAGATTTCCTAAGAATGAGCAGGTTCTTTTCTTTTTAGGATCATTTTATGATAAGATGGGTAAGAAAAAAGAGACTCTTGTGCAGATGCAAGAAATCTTAAAAATCAATGCTGAAAATGTGCAGGCCTTAAACTATTTGGCATACACCTTGGCCGAGATGAATATTCGACTTGAAGAAGCAGAGAAATTTGCAATAAAGGCAAATTCTTTAAAACAAGACGATCCTTATATAACAGATACGCTTGGCTGGATTCAATTTAAGCGCGGCAATTACAGCGAGGCTGTAAGAACTTTAGAGAGAGCCTATAGCCTAAGCACGACGGAAGGCATTATTGCCGAGCATCTAGGGGATGCTTATTATAGAAGCGAATTGCCGAGTAAAGCAAAACGCATTTATAAAAAAGCTCTGGAGTTACATAGTAGTGAAAAAGACAAAGCAAAAGTTCGAGCTAAAATTGCAGCTGTTGAGAATATGCTTTCTAACCTTCAAGCGATTAAAGCTGCAGGTGCCAAGTCGATTCAAAGACAACCTGCCAGCTCTTCTACTAAAGATTAGTCTTATTAGTGTATTGTGTTCTTGTGCACTAGGGCCTAAGAAATTCGAAGAATACCAAGAGGGAACTTGGACCATTCGGACTATGATTCGCGATAAGGTAAAAAAAGAGAGTGTCGTAGTTAATTTAGACACCTTAGCAATTCGCCCCAATCGAATGAGAATGGAGTTCATTACTCCTTTAGGGGTGCATTTGGGTAGTTTTGCTATGAATGAAAAAAAAGTTCAGTATGCTCTTCACAAAGAAAAAAAATTTTACCAAGGCAAAACCACAGCAAAAGCACTGCAACCATTGTTAAAGACAGAGCTCGATCCAAGGTGGTTATTACAGATTTTATTTGAGCAAAAACCAGGAGAGGGCTGGGTGTGTCAGCGCGACAAAGATCAATATTTAGAATCTTGTAGTAATGAAGAGGCTGAGATTCAGGTTCGTTGGTTGAAGCGCAAGGCTGAACAGAGAAACATAGAAATTCAGACAAACAGAGCCTTAATACAGATGAACCTGCGTTCATTCCAGCCTAAAGTCGAGGAATCAGAGTCTTCCTTTGAGTTGCAAAGCCCCAAAGGCTACCGAAAAATCAAAATCTAATTCATAATAGAGCTAAGGCGATATGCCTTTCTTACAGGAGGCCCGATGTCCAATTTTCAATTCAAAGATGTAGTAAATCGTTTACAGAAAGAAAATCATTTAGAAGAGCTCAACTGGACCGGGACTTTTAATGACTACATTCAAATCATCGAGAAGAATCCGATGGTTACTCGCAATGCCTTTCAAAGAATTTACGATATGATTCTTGAGGGCGGCACAGAGGAATATGAAGACTTTAAAAAGAGAGTCATTCACTATCGCTTTTTTGATGATGAAACCAACAATGGCAAAGACGCAATTTTTGGCATGGACATTCCCTTAATGAAGCTTGTGAATATTTTAAGGTCAGCTGCTTTGGGCTATGGAACTGAAAAAAGGGTGATTCTTCTTCACGGTCCTGTCGGTAGCGCAAAGTCAACTATCTGTCGTTTGATTAAGCAGGGTTTGGAGAGGTATTCACGGACTGATAAAGGAGCTCTTTATACTTTTGATTGGATGGATGAGAGCAATACAGGAATATTAGGTAAAGGTGTTACACGTTTGCCAAGCCCGATGAATGAAGAGCCTTTACTACTTATTCCGACTGAAATGAGAGAAGACTTTTTTGCCGAGCTAAACAAAGCCTGCCCTAAATGGGAGTACAAGGTAAAGCCCAAAGGTGACTTGAGTCCTCCTTCAAGATTTATCTTCAATCAATTTATGGAACACTACCATGGTGATGTGAATAAAGTCTTAGAGCATGTTCGGGTGCGAAGACTTCTGATAAGTGAAAAAGACCGTGTTGGCATTGGTACCTTTCAACCGAAAGATGAAAAAAATCAAGATTCTACTGAGCTCACTGGAGATATCAACTATCGTAAAATTGCGGAGTATGGGTCTGATTCTGATCCGAGAGCCTTTAATTTTGATGGTGAATTCTGCGTTGCAAATCGAGGAATCATTGAATTTGTCGAGGTCTTAAAGCTAGACGTTGCCTTTTTGTATGATCTTTTGGGCGCATCGCAAGAGGGGGTGATTAAGCCGAAGAAATTCGCACAAACTCCGATCGACGAAGTTATTATTGGCCACACCAATGAACCAGAATATCGCAAACTGCAAAACAATGAATTTATGGAAGCCTTAAGAGATAGAACGGTAAAAGTAGATATTCCTTATATCACTCGTTGGGATAAAGAGATTCAAATCTATAAAAAAGATTTTAATGCTGAAAAAGTTCGAGGAATGAGTATTGCTCCTCATACCATTGAAATGGCCGCAATGTGGGCGGTCTTAACTCGTTTAGAAAAACCCAAAAAAGCAAATATTTCGAGAATGCAAAAACTCAAACTCTATGCGGGTAAATCGCTACCAGGTTTTACCGAAGAAAATGTTAAAGAGCTTCGCAAAGAGAGCATGAGAGAGGGTTTGGATGGAATTTCGGCTCGTTATATTCAAGACAAACTTTCGAACGCCTTGGTTCGAGCACAAAGTCAGGGCAAAGGTTGCGTGAATCCTTTTATGGTGATGAGTGAACTTGAATCGGGACTCAAAGGTCACTCTTTGATCAACTCTGATGAGAAGAAAGCAGATTACATTGAGCTTTTGGGCCAGGTAAAACAAGAGTATGAAGATATTATTAAATCAGAAGTACAAAGAGCGATCAGTGCTGATGAAGGTGCACTGCAAAGACTCTGCGCCAACTACATTGATAATGTAAAGGCCTATACGCAAAAAGAAAGAGTCAGAAATACATTTACTGGTCAATATGAAGAGCCAGATGAAAGACTTATGCGTGACATTGAAGAAAAAGTCGAAATTCCTGAGTCGCAAAAAGATGATTTTCGTAGAGAGATCATGCACTACATCGGAGCTCTTTCTATTGAAAACCGAAAGTTTGACTATAAGGCCAATGAAAGGCTTCACAAGGCATTGGAGTTAAAACTTTTTGAAGATCAAAAAGATACCATCAAGCTCTCGACCCATGTGAGTTCGGTCGTGAACAAAGAAACACAAGAGAAGATTGGTATTGTGAAAACGCGCCTGATTAAAGATTTTGGCTATGATGAAATCTCTGCAATTGAAGTTCTCAACTATGTAGCCAGTATTTTTGCTCGCGGCGATGTAAAGGGAGCTTGATGAGCATTCAGCAAGATCATCGTCGTTTTCGCGACATTGTAAAAGGCAAGATCAAACAAAATTTTAAAAAATATATCACTCAAGGCGAGATGATTGGTAGACAAGAAAAAGAAATCGTCAAAATACCAGTACCGCAAATTGAGTTGCCTCGTTTTAAATATGGTTCCAATCAAGAAGGTGGGCAGGGACAAGGTGAAGGAGAAGGCCAAGAGGGTGGTGATGGCAAAGGCCCTGGTAAGGGCCAGCAACAAGCAGGTAAGGACGCTGCCCAACATGCCGTTGATGTTGAAGTGAGCTTTGATGAACTTGCTGAGATTTTAGGTGAAGAGCTTGAGCTTCCTCGTATCGAACCTCGCGGCAACAAACAAATCAATAGCGCCAAGTTAAAACTCAGAAGTATGTCAAATATTGGGCCGAATAGTTTGCGTAATTTTAAAGCATCTTACCGAGAGGCTCTAAAGCGCTCGATGATAGAAGAAACTTATGACCCTGACGAGCCCTTTATTGTGCCGATTAAAAGTGATATGCGCTATCGTTCGTTTAAAGAGGTTACAGCTCCAGAATCAAATGCTGTTGTGATTTATATGATGGATGTCTCGGGTTCAATGGGTGGAGAACAAAAAGAGATTGTACGCATTGAAAGTTTTTGGATCAATACCTGGCTGAAGCATCATTACAAAGGCCTGCAGACTCGTTTTATCATTCACGATGCCGCTGCTAGAGAAGTCGATGAAGATACTTTTTTTAAAACCAGCGAGGCGGGAGGAACACTCATTTCATCTGCCTACAATTTGTGTCGTAAAATCATTGAAGATGAGTACCCTATTGAAGAGTGGAATATCTATCCTTTTCATTTTAGTGATGGAGACAATTGGTCTTCGGATGACACAAAATATTGCCTAAAGCTTTTGAACGAAAAAATTCTACCCAAGGTCAATATGTTTGGCTACGGACAAGTTGAGAGCAAGTATGGCAGTGGGCAATTTATGAAAGATCTTGAGCGAGAGTTTAATGAGGATGAAAGAATCATTTTAAGCCAAATTGCTTCAAGAGAAAAAATAGCAGAATCTATACAAGAGTTTTTAGGAAGGGGTAAGTAGTGATCGACTCTCACCTGCCTGATGAACTCCATGAGTGGCACCACAAAATTCGAAAAATCGCGACCGACTATGGCTTAGATTTTTTTCCTGTCGTCTTTGAAATGGTAGACTATAAACAGATCAATGCCATTGCTGCCTATGGTGGTTTTCCGGTGCGCTACCCTCATTGGCACTTTGGAATGCAGTTTGAGCAACTACAAAAGAGCTACGACTACGGACTTTCTAAAATTTATGAATTGGTCATCAATACCAATCCGGTCTATGCCTACTTGTTGAAGGGCAATTTGATGATGGATCAAAAATTGGTTATGGCTCATGTATACGGACATGCTGATTTTTTTAAGAACAATCAATGGTTTGCTCCAACGAATAAGAAGATGATGGATACCATGGCCAATCATGCTACGCGGATTCGTCAATATATTGATCGCTTTGGTCGCGACCGAGTGGAAAGCTTTATTGATAAATGCCTCACACTTGAAAATCTCATTGATAGGTACAGTCCTTATATTGTGCGAACGACCGATCAAGACCGACTTGCAGAGAAGCAAAGAGTTCAAGAGAGCTTGCGAAACCGAGGTATTTTAGAAAATTATAGCAAAGAGATTAGACCTGATCTTTCGAGCACTGGGGAGGAGACTCCTCAAAAAGAGATTCGTTTTCCATCACGTCCTGAAAAAGACATCTTGCTCTTCTTAATTCACTACGCTCCTCTTGAAACCTGGCAACAAGATGTTTTGTCGATCATTCGTGATGAGGCCTATTATTTTGCACCCCAAGGAATGACCAAGATTATGAACGAGGGCTGGGCCTCTTACTGGCACTCTAAAATGATGACCAAAAATATTATGGATGACAGAGAAGTGGTTACCTATGCCGACCATCATGCGGGTGCGATGGCAATGGACCCCATGGGATTTAATCCGTATAAGATTGGTATTGAACTGTTTCGCAATATTGAAGACCGTTGGAACAAAGGTCAGTTTGGCAAAGAGTGGGAAGATTGCGATAGTTTTGAAATGAAGCGAAGCTGGGATAAAAAAACCGGCTTAGGTCGGCAAAAAATCTTTCAAATACGGCGCGACTACAATGATATCAATTTTATTCGTGAGTTTTTGACTGAGGATTTTTGCATAGAGCATAAAATTTTTGTGTGGAACCAAGACCAGCAAACCGGGCAAAGGTTTTTTGATCCGAGCGTTTACCCAAAGATGAAACAAAAACTCCTTTTTCAGCTTACCAATGGTGGGCATCCTGTGATTTCATTGGTTGAGGCCAATTTTGAAGGACGAGGGGAGCTTTTGCTTGAGCACCTTCACGAAGGCATGGATTTACAAATGGCTCCAATGCAAGAGACGATGAAGAACTTGGCCTACCTCTGGGGTAGACCGGTGAATATGAAAACTACGATGGATGAAGTTGACTTTATTTATCGTTGGGATGGCAAAGAATTTGAGAAAAATAAAATTGGTGAGAGTGTAAAACTCGAAGAAGTTGCCGAGACTTAATCTCTCACTTTGCAGGCGTAAATGTATTGGCTTTGTCTGCGGGCAACACTGTTTCGATTGTATCTTTTCTTGCGAATCTTCCAGTTTTTATCGATATAAATATCTTCTCCTCTTTGAGTGCGACGGTAGACTTCTTGCAGCTCCATAGATCGACAAAACTCAAACCTAGGTGCTTTTGCTTCTTCTAAAGCAAGTGTCACCGCAGAGACACTTGGTGTGTCAGCATCTTCATTAACGAGTAGAAACTCAAATTCATAATCAGAATAGTAGGTCGATTGAAGAACTCTTCGGTACGCATGAAGTGCATCAATCTGATCATACAATTTTACTGGATTACTCATCATTTTGGTTTTTTTGGCCTTATAGTCAACCACAAGAAGAATTGCGAGTCCGCTTTCAAAGACAACTTCGTAGGCAAATTGATCTTCAGCTCTTACAACAAGACGGCCGTTGTAAGTTGTAATGACTCGCTTGTTGATTTTATTTTGGTAAGAAAGCTCACCAAATTTTTGCTTCATAGTCTCTATATAAGGATTGCTTGGTTTAGTAGCGACAACAACAGGGGACTTTTGGGGAGCATCATCAAGAGTTTCGTCAGACACAACTACAAAAGAAGTGGGCGGAGAGTCAACAACCTCAAAAACGGGGCCTCGAGGTTCACGAAGATCGATAGCCTCTTCAACTTCAGTTTCAGTCTCTTCACTGCCCTGGCTTTGATCATCTTGGTTGTTGGTTACAGTCGCACCAGGGCTATTGGTTTTTTTCTTTCCACAAGCAACCAAAAGTCCAAGGCTAAAGCCAAAAACAAAAAGGATTTGTAAATAATGTCGGGCTTTCATAAATACTCCACAATATTGATTTGCAAGTGCTAAGCCGGCTGAAAAGTAAAAGAATGCAGTTTTGGCTGTATAGAAATCAAACAGAGACAAAAAAGGCAGCCACTAGGCCCCTTAATTATTTAGGGATTTTCTTCGAAAAACTGGGCCGCTTCATCTAAAAATTCAGGTCTAAGCCAGCTTTCATGATACAAAGTAAAGTTATCTTCGTATTTCTCTAAAAAGGCTTTTTGCTTATACAATATGGCAGAGTGAAGACTGCCATGTTCATTTAAAATCATTCGATACTTTGCTTGCCTATCCGTCAAGTAATTGCTGGCAAGAAAGTTTTCGTCATACCAAATTTTACTTAAAAACTCGAAATAAACTTCAGGCAGATCATAGCGAATAGGCAAGATTCCTACTTTGTTTGCGAGATAGCCTGATAAACCAAATTGAGTAAAAGAATCTACAGCCTTAGCAGTCTCGGCATATCTTCTTTTTAAATACTCTATTCTGTCTTTAACATTTTCGGGACTAACAGTTTGAGTGGTCTCTGAGTAGAACAAATAGAGCAAAGTTTCTTCAGCAGTTAAAACGCCAAGTTTACCAGTAGTAGTTTGAGCATTGAAAACAGTGAATTTTTGATAGATGCTAGCAGCCCACTTTGGATAGCGAATCCAGCCAGTAAGAGGAAAGGCAGAAGAGCCGATATAGATAGCTGTTTTTGTCCAAAACCACCAGCCTGTATAATCATCCAAATTGTGTTGAGTTAAATCATATAAAAAATCTGCCTTTTGGCGAATGCTCATTTGACCAAAGCGCAGAATATGAAATTCTTTGTAAAGTCTTGTGAGTGCAAAAAAAGAAGCTATCAGGTCTTGTTTTTCAGTATCGCTCAATTGACAGCGAATCGTATCTTCTGGCCGCTCGAGCAGAAAACTTATATAAAGCGGAATAAGATATTGGTAGCTATGCCATTTGGCCTCATGATAGAAGTCTTTCTCATTGTTTCGATCTAAGGGGCGCAAAACAGAATCAAGTAAGTATCTTTGTTCTGCAAGCAGTGTATCGAGTCGTTCAAAGTAATTGCTGCAAATTCTACTGTCTGAAAGCTCACGAGCGAGTTCATCGTAGGCATCAGGTACAGTGGCAGGGTACTTTCCAGAAATCAAATCACTACGAAGATGACGTTCTTTAGATAAGAGCCTTTGATGTATTTTTTGATATTGGATTTGAAAATCACTCAGAGCCTGATCGATATCTGTTTTGATAATCCCATCAAGCCAACGAACTTGAATTATAGGCTTTAAGCCCCTGTGAAACTCACGCATTAAGTAAAGTTCCATAATTTCATTTTGGTCTTTTTCTTTTTGGGTAATTTGTGGTTTCGGCTCTAAGGGAATTTTGTCTTTGGAGAGATTCTCTTTTTGTATGCCAGGACCCCGATCTGAGATCAGCTTAGATTCGTTGCCAGAATCAGAGCAGGCAAAAAGCAATAAAAAGACAAAGTATTTTGTATACATAGTTCAATGAAATGCATCATCTATGCCTATGCCAAATGCAAATATATTGATCAAGACTAAAAATCTTTCACTCAATTACATACCTAAGACAAAATATGTCACTTTGAGCTGGTACTGACTTTGCTTATTATAAGATTATTCTATAGGTGGACTCAGGTCTTTTGACGGGATCAGGGAGATGTTAGGTTTGCTCATTCGTGGGTGTAAAAGAGCCCGCTCTGCAGTGCAGAGCGGGTTTTTTTAAATGTCATAGTACATATGAAATTCAATCGGAAGAGGTCTTGCCTGAATTTCACGAACTTCGTTTTCGGTTTTGTAGTTGATCCAGTTGTACAGAAAGTCTTTGGTAAAGACATCTCCGGCGAGCAAAAATTCATTTTTAGTCGCTAAGTTTTTTAAACTCTCTTCAAGTCCTGAAGGAACAGATTCAACTTTGCTACCTTCCTCGTGAGACAAAGAGTAAAGGTCTTTCTCTAGTGGCTCACCTGGGTGGATTTTGTTTTGTATGCCATCAATTCCTGCCATTAGCAGAGCTGAGAATGCTAGGTAAACATTCGCACTTGGGTCGGGCGTGCGAAACTCAATGCGTTTGGCTTTTGGATTGTCTCCAGTCATTGGAATGCGAATCGATGCAGAACGATTTCTAGCGCTGTAAGCAAGCCGAATTGGTGCTTCAAAACCAGGAACCAATCTTTTATAAGAATTGGTGGTTGGATTGGTAAAGGCACAGACACTTGGGGCGTGTTTTAAAATGCCGCCAATAAAATGCAAGGCCGTTTCAGAAAGACCAGCATATTCATTGCCGGCAAAAAGGGCTTTGCCTTCTTTGAATAAAGACATGTGGGTGTGCATGCCTGAGCCATTGTCATTAAAAATCGGTTTGGGCATAAAGGTGGCAGTTTTATGATGTCTTCGGGCAACATTTTTAATGACATATTTAAACCACATCATGGTGTCTGCCATTGGTAAAAGTTCATCATAGCGAATATTGATTTCGCCTTGTCCTGCAGTTGCAACTTCATGGTGTTGTCTTTCGACTTGAATTCCAAGCTGCTCTAAGACCATACACATTTCAGCTCGTAAGTCATGCAGTCGATCTGTGGGAAGAGCCGGAAAATAGCCTCCTTTGTGGCGAGGGAGGTGACCAAGGTTTTTGTTTTCTCTACCACCAGAATTCCAAATGGCTTCTTCGGAATCAATTTCATAAAAACTATAGTGAGGGGAGCTTGAATAGCGAATGTCATCAAAAATAAAAAACTCTGCCTCAGGGCCAAAAAAAGCTGTGTCGGCAATGCCTGTTGACTTTAAATATTCGACAGCTTTCTTGGCAATTTGCCTTGGGTCTTTGCTGTAAGGCACACCATTATCAGGCTCATAGATATCACAAATCAAAGAAAGTGTTGGGAGCTCCATAAAAGGATCTATCTTTGCTGTGGCCGGGTCAGGAATGACTGTCATGTCAGAGTTATCAATATTCTGCCATGCACGAAGTGAACTTCCATCAAAGTTTAAACCCTTTTGAAAAACTTCATCTGTTAATTGGTGTATTGGCAAACTAAAGTGTTGCCAAGTGCCAAACAAATCAGAAAACTTTAGATCGACCATTTTTACGCCTTGGTCTTTGGCAAAGGTCATAATCTCACTTGAACTCATTAAGACTCCTTATAATATTGCGTCTTCGTTTGTTTCGCCGGTGCGAATGCGAATGGCTTGCTCTAATGGGTAAACAAAAATTTTGCCATCACCATTTTCTCCTGTTTGAGAAAAATTTTGAATGATTTGTAAAATTTCAGAAAGCTGGTCATCGGTAACAATGCTTTCGACTTTAACTTTATCAAAAAAAATTGTGCTCTTTTTATGATAAGCTTTTGCAAACTTCTGTGTTCTACCAAAGCCTTTGATCTCCGTAAGGCTCAAGCCGCCAACTCCTGCAACGCGAAGAGCTTTAACTAAGTCTTCGAGTTGTTCTGGTCTAATAATTGCTTCTATTTTTTTCAAACAGTCCCTCGTTGAAAAGCCAAAGCTATTATAGCGATGAAAGCCTTGTTTATCAAAATTCTTTCTTCACAATGCGGATAGGCTTTACAAATTTTTTTTCTGTGTAGGTATTGCAGGCTGATAGCATTTTTGTTACATCATCTCCTCTCTCAACTATGGGGAAAAGAAAGAGGTATGCATGATTAGTCACCGTCTATTCCTTTGCGGTTCTATGTGTGAAGGTATGGTTCATCGCTCTTTGATTGAAGAAAAAATTCAATCGGTTGAAAAAGCCTATATTCGTGCCAGCGTATATCGCTTGCCCGTTGGATATCCGGTTTTACTTGAAAATGGAGAGGATCGAATAGAAGGTGAGTTGGTCCATTTTGAATCTTCACAGATTTTATTTCCGCTTTTGGATGAATTTCATGCTTATAAAGAAGAAGCCCCTGAAAAGTCTTTATACTTCAGAAAAAGAATTGAAGTGGCCTTAGATTCAGAGCGATTGGAAGCCTATTGCTATTTTATAAACCCGAGAAAGCTGCCAAGAGGTTCACAAAAAATTGCTGCAGGCAATTGGCAGGATGACTTTCGCTCCCACGAACCTATGACCGAAACTTTGAGTATTGAAGAAAAAGACTATCTCAAAATGCTGGCAAATTGTTCGGGACGGGCGGTGATTCCCTATACCAATATGACTCGCGATTTAGAGAGAAGAGGTATTGTAGTAGATAAGGGAAGAAGGCCGGCATTGACGCAGCTAGGTAAAGAAATCTACCGCTATCTTGGTTTGTAATTAAAATGCAGCCCAGTTTTCATATTGTCCTGCATGAGCCTGAGATTCCCAATAATACCGGAAACATTGGAAGAACCTGCGTTGGTCTCAATGCGAAGCTACACTTAATTAAGCCTTTAGGTTTTTCTTTAGAAGATAAAATGCTCAAGCGTTCAGGGCTTGACTACTGGCCTGACTTAGATTGGCAAGTCTACGAAAATATAGATGAATGTTTAGACCAAATTGGTTCAGAGAGAATTTTCTGTTTAAGCACAAAAGGACAGAAGTCTTTTTTTGAGTTTCAATACCAACAAGGTGATGTATTTGTATTCGGAAAAGAGACAAAGGGCTTGCCAGTAGAGATTCGGGAAGCCTATAAAGAACGATGCGTTAAATTACCTATGATTGGTCCGATTCGCAGCTACAATCTGGCCAATGCCGTAGCAGTAGTTTCTTTTGAGGCATTGAGACAAATAAAGAATTTCTAAAAGCTTTAATTTGCTCGCTTTACGATGACTGCTTGGGCAATTTTCGCTAGTATTCCTCATTATGATTACAAAAATAGTACAGTCGATTTTAGGTACCCATCACGAAAGAGAAAGAAAAAAGCTTTGGCCACTGGTTGAGAAGATCAATTCTCTTGAAGCCAGCTATAAAGCTTTGAGTGATGATCAATTAAAAGCTAAAACACGAGAATTCCAAGAAAAAATTGCCAATGGCGCAGGCGTAGAAGATGTACTGGTGGATGCGTTTGCAACCTGTCGCGAAGCTTCGACTCGAGTGTTGGGGATGCGCCATTATGATGTTCAGCTTTTTGGTGGAATTGTACTTAGTCGAGGTGCAGTTGCTGAGATGAAAACCGGTGAAGGTAAAACACTAGTTGCGACATTACCGGTATATCTCAATGCTTTAACGGGCAAGGGCTCTCACCTTGTTACAGTAAATGATTATCTTGCCACTCGCGACTCAGAGTGGATGGGTAGGCTCTACAATTGGCTCGGATTAAGTGTAGGTTTGATCGTTCACAACTTAAGTGATCAGCAAAGAAAACAAGCCTATGGGGCTGATATTACCTATGGAACAAACAACGAATTTGGGTTTGATTATTTGCGCGACAATATGAAGTACTCGCTTGATGATTATGTGCAAAGAGATCACCACTTTGCGATTGTCGATGAGTGTGACTCGATTTTAATCGATGAGGCTCGAACTCCTTTGATTATATCTGGCCCAGCAGAAGACAATGTCGATAAGTATAAGGTCATTGCAAAAGTTCTTCCGCATTTAAAAAACGAAGTGCATTTTACCATGGAAGAGAAGACCAAGAGCGCCTCTCTTACAGATGAAGGAAACCATAAAGTTGAAGAAATTCTAGGGGTCGAGAATATCTATGATCCGAAAAGTATTGATGTTCTTCACCATATTTACAATGGTTTGAAAGCCTATCACCTCTACAAAAAAGATGTCGACTACATGGTCAAAGATGGTGAGATCGTCATTATTGATGAGCATACCGGGCGTTTGATGGAGGGTCGTCGCTGGAGTGATGGTCTTCATCAAGCGATCGAGGTCAAAGAGGGAGTACCAATTCGCAGAGAAAACCAAACTCTTGCAAGTATTACCTTTCAAAACTTTTTTCGAATGTATAATAAGCTTTCAGGTATGACGGGTACAGCAGACACAGAAGCCGTCGAATTTAAAAAAATCTACAATCTTGACGTCAATGTGATTCCTACCAACAAACCCATTGCTCGTATCGATCAAAACGATGTGATCTACAAAAACGAGAGTGGAAAATTTAAAGCCATCATTGACGAAATCAAGAGCCGAGCAAAAATGGGTCAACCCGTCTTGGTCGGAACGATAAGTATTGAGAAGTCTGAAGAAATTTCGGAGGCTTTGAAAAAGGCTGGCATTACACACAAAGTTTTAAATGCCAAATACCACGAACAAGAGGCTGAAATTGTTGCCCAAGCAGGGCGCAAAGGCGCGGTTACTATTGCCACCAATATGGCTGGTCGTGGAACCGACATTGTTTTGGGTGGAAACCCTGAGAGCTTAGCCAAAGCAAAATACCCAGATGAAGAATCTGAGGAGTATCAAAAGGCTTTTGCAGAATTTAAAAAGCAATGTGAAAGTGAAAAGCAAGATGTGCTAAAAGCTGGCGGTCTCTACATCATTGGAACCGAAAGACATGAGTCTCGACGAATCGACAATCAGCTTCGCGGTCGTTCAGGGCGTCAAGGTGACCCCGGTGAATCTCGATTTTATCTTTCACTTGATGACAATCTTTTGCGAATCTTTCAAGGCGACAAAATCAAACAATGGATGGGACGTTTGAATATGCCAGACGATGAACCCATAGACTCTAAAATGATTACTCGTTCTGTCGAGGGCGCGCAAAGAAAAGTCGAAGGTCATAACTTTGATATAAGAAAGCATACTCTTGAATACGATGATGTGATGAACCAGCAAAGGTTTACTATCTATGGGCTTCGTAAAGAAGTGCTTGAAGGCGAAAAGCTCGAAGAGATCGTAAAAGAGATGATGGGTGATGTAAGCTCATTTTATCTTGATACTTTTATCCCTCAAGGGGCAAAGCCAGAGCAATGGGATGTTGAAGGACTTCGATCAGCCATTTCTAAAAATTTTGGTATTGAAGCTGATTTTTCAGCGGCGCAAACAGAAGTTGAACTCGACAATCTTGTAAGTGCGGCAGTAAAGGCAGCTTATGACGACCAGGCAAAAAAACTGGGCCCAATGCTCGAGCAAGTTCAACAAGTGATTTTACTTCGCTCGATCGACACTCGTTGGAAAGAACATCTACGAAATATGGATCATATGAAAGACGGCATTGGTTTGAGAGCCTATGCGCAAAAAGATCCTCTGGTAGAATACAAAAAAGAGGCTTATCGAATGTTTGAGGAGCTGGATTTAAATATTAAAAAAGAAGCACTTGAGAAAATATTTAAAGTTCAGTTGGTAACAGAAGATCAAGCCGGTAATCAGGTTCCTATGGACTCAGAAGACTTGGCAGAAAGTTTTGAGCTGGAAGGTCCAGAAGAATACGAAATGAATGATCCCTCTGATCAGCTTGAGCAAAATTTTGGTGCCCCATTTATGCAGCCACCACGAGAACAAAGTCTAGGCTTTAGTCATGGAGCCTCTGCCCCACAAGAAAAAAAGCCTTTTATTCGTGAAGATAAGAAGGTTGGAAGAAATGATCCTTGTCCTTGTGGTAGTGGCAAAAAGTACAAAAACTGCCACGGAAAGAATGGCTAAATGGGGCAATGTCCGAACTGTGGAGCATCTATAAATACCGAAGATTTTGGCTTTAAAACCTGTCCAAGCTGCGAGAGCATGTTGGAAATCGACTTAGATGGCAATGTAAAGCTCAGTTCAGAGGTAATAAAACCACAGGCTTTGGCCACAGACCCAGCAGAAGGGGCAATTGATAATGATTGGGACTTAGATGGGCAAAAAGACTTTAGTGCTGATAATCAAGACGAACAAGTACCACAAGAATCTCCGCCAGTAGATGAGTCATGGGACTTTCAGGCTGTAGAGAGCAATTCTGAGTCTGATGCAGATGCCGCAGCAGCCGATGCAGACTGGCAAGCAAATTTTGCTCCTGAAGAAGCTGGTGAAGACCAAGCAACAAGTCTTTTAGATGCCAATTCAAATCGGGTTTTAGAGAAAGAAAATGCCTTTGCGCAAGAAGAACCAGCAGTTCAAGACAATGCTGATTTTGCTGAGGTGGTCGATTTTGCCAATTCTGAGAAGTCCAACCCCAATCAGGGAGAGCTCTTCTATAGTCTAGTGATTCAAGGTGTAGATTCAGCAAAAATTCGTGAGGAGCTTAGAGTAGCGCTAGAAGATAAAGCTTTTCTGTGGGATGTCGATGAGATCTTTAGCAGCATGAAAGACGGGGTGTTGAGAATTGAGAAAACCAATCCCGTTAAGGCCAGTATTCTGGTCGAAAGGCTAAAGGCAATCGATGTTCAAGTTCAATGGAAACAATACCACATCACAGATCTGTAAAGCAGTGCTTTTGCTTTTGGTCTTTAGTGTATCTTTTTCTGCTCGAGTAAAACCGGCAAAGATAAAATCTTATGCTGATCGAGTTGAAGATGTCGATGATATGCTTTTGCAAATACAAACAAAAAGACAAGAGCTGGATATCTTGATTCAACAAAAGAAAATACTTAAAGATCCTGAAGAAACCCGATTGATGATAGAACAGATCAATATAAAGCTTGCTGAAATTGAAAAATTGGATCTCAAAGTAAAGAAAGAACAAAAGATTTTGCGCTACAAGTATCCTGAAAAATACGACAAATCAAAAAGAGACTACCAAGTTGGCCGAGATAAAGACAACTGGGATACAGCTACACTCAACACCACTGGAAATATCGATCTGAAGCTTACACTGATCAAACAAAAACTTAAGAAGATCTATGGCTTGGTACCCAAAGAGACACGTCAGCCTGCCTCAATACCACAAAAACCCAAAGAAAAGTTTGATCGTATACGTGTGTCGAAATAAAACACAGGTTTATAAAGACTATATTGTAAACTCACTTTACTTTCATTCGCTAAAAAAAGTGAATATAAGACTAGCATGAAACCAATTCTTTATGATTATGAAATTGAACCCCGATTCTCTGATATAGATTCTTACGGACATGTAAATTCGAAGAACTATATGGATTATGTGTCTACCTCTCGCTTGTATTATATGGAAAACGTGATGGGCTTAAGCGTTGAAGAGACTTTTCGTCAAGGTCTTGGCTTTTATCTTGCCGGAATTGAGCAAAAATTTATTCGCCCCATTAATGGTATGGTGAAAGTTCGAATTCAATCCTTTATTAAAGAATGGCAAGCGAGCCGAGTCTTAGTCGATTATAAAATTTGTAGTCCTGACCTAGAAAAGACCTATTCGGTTGGAGAGATCAAATACGTTTGTGTCGACCTAAAAACCCAGAAACCCATCGATTTTCCAGAGTCGATCAAGAAGTACTTTTTTGAATAGTGCGTGTTGAAATACTTACTGACCTTGAAAAATTCGAATATTATCTATACTCGATGAACTAAAGTCAGAGCCATTCATGTTGCGGGTGAAGATGCGAATTCGGTCGATATCAACATTGTTCTCTAATGGAATAGCCGAGGCTGTTGTACCACCAACATTGAGGCTGTAGGTATTGCTATCTAAATCAATTTGCACCTCAACTTTAACTTCACCACTTGCCACAGCCAGACTTGTTGCCGAGGAATTATTAACATAACCAAAAGTCTCTTCGGCCGACATTCCTCCTGCAGTACCTGCCCACTTAAGATTGACAGCAACACCATCTTCTAATGGAGAATTATCATTCATCAAATCGGCCTCGCCCAATTGAATGTAGACCTCATAGTCGTTGTCACTGCCTGATCGAGTAAAATCAAAATAAAAGTGTAAATTGAGAAAGCCATTTGTCTGTTTCGAAAAGCGGTTTGAAGTTAGGGGGAGATTGACTTCATCTGCAGGACTAAAAAGCATTTTTGCATTTGAGATGCTTACAGTGCCGGTTGTTTCTGTTTCAGACCATGAGTTTCCGTAACTTGCAGATCCAAGACTGGCCGAATTTTCTCTTTGAAAATTGTCTTCAAATTGACTGATCACACCACTCATCAGCCAGTCGATGATGTCATCAAAGTTTTGCAGGCCAGTGGCATTGAGCAGATTAAAAGTATCGTCTTGATAAAAAGTTCCGGCGCGTCTTGCAGGGGCTAAAATACCGCCATCCATTTCAACCTGCGACTCATAACCAAAAGTTAGAACATGTGAGGTGTCATTTTCTTGCGTTTGAATGATTTGCGCATTTGAGTTGAGCCGATTGCTTTCAACAAAGCGCATACCTTCATTGCCTGTTAAAAACGTATGTACTCCATTTGCAAGGCCCGAGGCCATAGGATGTTCTGCATTCACAATTTGAATTTCGGTTGAATTCGGAGTGGTACCAAAACTTGTGGCACTTGACATAAACATATCGTCCCACAAATAACTCTCCCAGGTAAGAAAAGGAATCTGCGAATCTCGAAAGGTCGTACCAACGTTAGCAGAGAGAATGGTAGAGCTCACAACGATAAGATCTTTACCATAGGCATCTTCAGGCTGGTCATCGGTTTCATCTTCAATTGTAATATTAAAGCCAAGTGTTTGCAGTCTTGCATAAACTGCGGGATCAGCCCCAATAAGACTCGATTTATTTTTTGTAATAAACAAAAGCTCTGGCTCAACAAAGACTCGAACAGTACCAATATTACTGTCTTCAACTCCGTCGTTGGCTTTGTAGGTAAAGTAGTCGATGCCATCAAATCCTGTATCTGGAGTATAGATGATATTGGGAGGGCTTCCCGAGATGCTTCCATGGTCAGGATCAACGACAATCGAGAAAGTAAAAGGCCCACTGCCACTTGCACTGAGAGTAATTCCAATAGCAGTATCTAGTGGAGTAGTAACTGTGTCATCAGGGGCAAAAATATCAGATGCCGCAACAGCAAGTCCGACCGATATAATCTGATTGTTACTTCCATCATTGTATTGTATTTGCAAACTATCGCTAAATGAGCCCGAGCTTGCTGGTGAAGCTGTGACCACAATGGTGCAGCTTGCAGATGCAGCAAGATTACTGCCGCAAGTTCCGCCAGTACCAGGGTATGTTCCACCTTTAAAGTCAAATGGGGCTGAGAGAGCAATACCACTCAATGAACTCGCTAGCGCGCTACTAGTATTGCTTAAAAGAAAGTGATGCTCATCGATGGATGAAATTTCGAGAGTTCCAAAGTCATAAGTGGGTCCATCTGATAGACTTAAACTAGCAAGTGTTGCACCTGTACCTGTCAGGGCTCGAGTGCTTTGCTGAGCCGACGTTCCATCAAAGTAATCGAGCAAGATTTCATCATTGTAGCTTGTAGCTGCGCTTGGCGCGAAACGAACGGCAATATTGCAACTTGAGCTTGCCGCAAGATTGCTGCCGCAGTTGCCACCAATTCCTGGAAAGCCGCCAGGAAAAATAAATGGCGCCGCCAAACCACTGCCGCTGATTGAGCTTGCGGTTCCAGAGCCGCTATTACTTACAGTGAAAATTTGCACGCGTGTTCCAGAGGTAGAGACACTGCCATAATCATAAGTTGGTCCATCACTAATACTGAGAATCGCAGTACCTGTGCCATTTCCTATGACATCACCACTGGTCTGCTGAGCAGAGACCCCATCATTGTAATCAATTAGAATAGTATCACTAAACGGACCAGATAAGGTGGGTGCAAAGCGAACGACAATATCACATGAGCTGCCGGCAGTAAGGCTTGGGCCACAATTTCCGCCTGTTCCCGGAAAACCTCCAGCAAACAAAAAGGGTGATCCCAAGCCGCTACCACTAATTCCTGTTGCGTCTACATCTCCTGTATTGCTGAGAGTAAAAGTATGCTCTGCCGTACTTGAACTCAAAACATCGCCAAAATCATAAGTGGGTCCATCACTCAAGCTCAGTAAGGCTGCAGCTAGACCATTGGCACTCAGTGCTCGAGTTGCTTGTTGTAGATTAAAACCATCATCGTAATCTAAAAGAATGGAGTCTGTAGCCGCGCCGGGTGAGCTCGGTGAGAAGCGTACAGTAATCTCACAACTTGCACCTGCAGCGAGTGTAGCATTGCAGTTGCCTCCTGTTCCAGGAAAGCCCCCAGGGAAACTAAAATCACCCGAAATACCAGAATCAGAAATGGATTCGGCTCTGCCATCTCCGGTATTTTCTATTGTAAATGTGTGATTGGCACTGCTGCCAACAATTACATCACCATAATCGTAAGTTGGTCCATCACTAATTGTTATATAGGCAGTGCCTCGCCCATCTCCAGTTAGATCGCGAGTGACCTGTTGTGCAGCTTGACCGTCATTATAATCTAAAATCAATTGATCGGCGTAAGTCGTTTCTGCCGTGGGAGTGAAGCGAATCACCACACTACAAGAACTGCTTGGCGCTAAGTCGCTAGCACAATCGCCGCCGGTTCCTGGGTAGCCGCCTGGAAATTCATAAGGAGCAGCTAGTCCCGACATAACAATAGAAGTTGCAGTACCACTACCGGTATTTGAAATGCTAAAGCTGTGCTCGCCATAAGAGCCCAAGAGCTGGTTGCCAAAATCATAAGTGGGGCCATCGCTGATTGTAAGTGCTGCGGTTCCTTCACCCGTGCCCGTTATGTTTCTAGTGATTTGCTGAGCTGAAAGACCATCATTGTAGTCAAGAATGATAGTATCACCAGTGGGGCCTTCGATACTTGGTGTATAGCGGACTACAATTGTGCAAGAACTAGATGCATTCAAAGTATTGCTACAATCTCCTCCTGTTCCAGGAAAACCTCCGGGAAACTCAAACGGAGCAGAGAGACCAGTAAAGGCCATAGAACTTGCTTCTCCGGTTCCTGAATTTGTTATGGTAAAACTATGCTCGGCATTTGATCCAACCAAAACAGTACCGTAGTCATAAGATGGGTCTTCGCTAATTGCGAGTGAGGCGATTCCTATTCCTTCACCAGTTATGTCTCGAGTTTCTTGCTGTGCGGCCGCCCCATCATTGTAATCTAAAATGATTTGATCATTAAAGGTGGCTGCTGCTGCAGGACTAAAACGAATCACGATTGTGCAAGAACTAGAAGCCGCGAGGCTGGTTCCGCAGTCACCGCCGGTGCCAGGAAAACCACCTGGAAAATCATAGGGAGCAGCCAAACCGCTAAAAGCAATTGCTGTTGCCTCACTTTCACCTGTGTTGTTAATGCTAAAGCTGTGATTGACTGAAGTCGCAATGCCGTGAGTTCCATAGTCATAAGTTGGTCCATCACTAATCGTTAAAACAGCTGGGTCGACTCCATTTCCTGAAAGATCGCGAGTTGTTTGTTGGGCAGACAATCCGTCATTGTAATCTAATACCAATTGATCTGTAAAATTGGCTGTACTGACCGGGCTAAAGCGAATTACCACTGTACAAGAGCTACTGCCAGCTAGGCTTGTGCCACAGTTTCCACCCGTACCAGGAAAACCTCCCGGAAACTCAAAAGGAGCAAGCAATCCAGAAAAGGCAAGACCAGTGGCTTCTCCGGTTCCAGAATTTGAGATCGTAAAAGAATGATCGAGTGAGGCACCGGCAGTGACATTAGCGTAATCATAGCTTGGTCCATCGCTAATCGTTAAAACAGCAGGGCCAACACCATTGCCATTGATATCTCTAGTCTCTTGTTGTGCAGCTTGACCGTCATTATAATCTAAAATCAATTGATCTGAAAAAGGTCCTTCACTTATTGGGCTAAAACGAATGACTAGGCTGCAATTTGCAGACGGAGCAAGATCACTAGAGCAATTGCCACCCGTACCAGGATAGCCACCCGGAAACTCAAAAGGAAGATTGAGTCCCGAAATAGCAATAGAATTTGCGGTGCCGGTACCGGTGTTGCTAATGATAAAAGTATGTTCGTTAGAAGTAGTAGTTAAAACATCGCCGTAATCGTAACTTGGCGACTCACTAATTGATAAAACAGCAGTGCCTAAACCAGTTCCCGAGATATTGCGGCTAAGTTGTTGAGCCTGCTGGCCATCGTTATAGTCTAAGACTATGCTGTCACCAACAAAACCTTCTATAGATGGAGTAAATCGCACTACGATAGTGCATGAGATTGCAGGTGCAAGACTTGTAGCGCAGTCACCGCCGGTACCAGGAAAACCCCCGGGAAACTCAAAAGGAGCAGAGAGACCAGTAAAAGCCATCGAACTTGCCAAACCATTTCCAGTATTGGTGATGGTAAAACTATGCTCGGCATTGGCACCCACATTGATCGTTCCAAAGTCATAACTAGGAGATTCACTGATCGTTAGCACAGCAGTTTCAACACCAGTACCTGAAATATCACGAGTGACTTGCTGGGCAGCTTGTCCATCATTGTAGTCTAAGAGCAATTGGTCAGTAAAATTGGCCGCAGAACTAGGACTAAACCGAATCACAATTGTGCAACTTGCACCACCGGCAAGGCTTGTGCCGCAATCACCACCTGATCCTGGAAAACCTCCAGGAAATTCATAGGGGGCTGCAAGACCGCTAAATGCAAGAGAGCCTGCCGTACCGGTAGCCGTGTTGGTGATGGTAAAAGATTGATCTTGCGAACTTGATACCAATACGTTGCCAAAATCAAAAATGGGTCCATCACTAATTGTGAGCAGGGCCGGATCAGTTCCCATACCTGTAAGGTTTTGCGTGAGCACTTGCGCTGCCTGCCCATCATTGTAGTCAATTTGTATCAAATCATTAAATGGACCCAGAGAAGTCGGAGCAAAATTGACAATGATATCGCAGCTAGAGAGAGGGGCAATGCTTGCACCGCAGGTATTTGAAACTACAGAAAAGGGTAAATTGAGTGAGGTAAACGAAACGGAGCTTGCTGCTGTTTCACCCGTATTGGCTATGCTGAATGTATGATTCATACTATTGCCAGTGAGTACTTCACCATAGTCATAACTAGGAGCATCGGTAATAATTAAAACTGCAGGAGCTGCACCGACACCATCGAGTGTAGTCGTGGTGGATTTTTCTATGCCACCAGCATTGTAAGTGATTTCAAAATCACCACTTCGAGAACCACTTGCCGTAGGTACAAATCGAATCATTAAATTACAATCAGCGGTGATAGGATCAGCACAAGTTCCTCCTGTACCAGGATAAGTTCCGCCAAAGTACTCAAAGTCGGGGGGAAGGCTCGAATTTACAATACTGGCATTGTTGGGACCATTATAAGTAATATCGACATTGAGAAGGCTTGAATCACCCAGAGGAACTGTACCGAAGTCAAAAGACTCAGCAGTAAATTCAATGTCTTTAGGAATCGTATTTGCTCCCGTTCCGCTAATCAAAGTTGAGGTATTGGTAAGAATGCCTCCGCCAAAGTAGCGAAGATTTAAGCTAGCTTGCGATCGCACTTCTTCTGTAGGTCTAAAAGCAATAATAATTGTGCATGAGCTAGAAATAGTGCTGCCGCAAGTTCCTCCGGTTCCAGGGTAGCTTCCATCGCGATAACTGAAGGGCTCTTCTAGTTCAGTGAATTCACGAATGGCAGCATTGCCTGTGCCAGAGTAACTAACAACTAGAGTTTTGTATTCGGTATCTCCGCCATTGACCTCGCCAAAGTCATAAGCACTTTCAATAAATTGTATATTGGCTGAATTCGTAGGTATACCAGCCTCGTCATCTTCTGTAGGCTGACCTCCGCCGCAAGCGGTGAGTAAAAATAATGTGAGGATAGACAATAAACGGACCAAAAATTCCCCCATGATTGTTTCGGTACTTTGGTCGAGTTTCTAAAATATTCTCTTAGCTAAACTATTGTTTCTTTTGCAAAATTCTAAATATTAAAACGTCTCAAAACGAGAAAAAAAGAAGCTTTTCTTTTCGAAAATCTCGCAATGAGATATTCTAAGTATATGCGTTTTTTGATTCTCTTATTAGTCTTGAATATCTCTTGTGCGACAAGTGCTCTAAAAGATTTTGATTCGGTCGAGCCAGGTATGGATAGAGATAATGTCTTAGAATTGATCGGATCTCCGATTCGAGCAAACAAAAACAATGCCAAAAAAATCTGGACCTATCGCTTTTTTACCGAAGAGGGTGAGAAAGTCTACAAAGAAGTTCATTTTGAACGAGATGAAGTGGTCTATGTTGGAGAGGCCATTGATCGTTCTGTTGTTTTAAAAAATGACCCACAAAAAATTGAAGAAGACCGCATTGATTATGAATCAGAGAAAAAAGCCATTCAAGATTACAAAAGAAAAAAACAAGAGACCCTCGAAGAGGCTTTGCTTCGTGAGGCTAAAAAACGGCGCAAGACATTTAAGCCGGTGGAGTGACCTCATCGGCAAGCACATAGATGTAGTGAGGCAGTGGCTTTAAGGCCTCTTGATTTTGATCTCTACCAGGGTATTTCGGAAAAAAAAGATAGGCTGATTTTGCAGCCAAAAGAGGCTCAGCATTTTCGTCATGACCCAAAATTTGACCTTTCTCGACTTTTTGCAAATTCACAAGCCCATCGATCAACTTCACTTTGGGGTGCGTAAAAGCTTGCGAGAAATTCATCTCCAAACACTTTAACTCGGGCATGCCATCGGCCAGTTTGTTCAGATTGATTTCTTCTTGTTCTTGCTCAATCCAATATAGGGCCTTCTCTATGACTCGAAAGCATTTTTGTTCTGCTTCTTGAGCAAAACCCTTTTGGCTGAGCTCGATAGTAAAAGCAACGGATTCATTGAGAGAGGCATAGTTCATAGATGTGATGTATTTCTTAGATTCTTCTTTTTCATCTAGCAAAAGCACGTAGGGAGCCTCATCGACCAATTTGGCAAAATCATATGATTTTTTAAGATGCTTTGAGAGCAAGTAAAAAGGAGCTTGGGTAGGCCCAATGGTTTGGTGAAAATCAATAAAGTAATCTGAAGATTGAATTAAAGACTCTAATTCTTTGGCGCGGCTTTTTTCATAAGTATCAATTTCTTGGCGGGCAAAGCAGCGATTGAGATCTTCTTCTGTAAATCTCTTATTGACTTTCATCGCCTCGTAATTGCCGAGACAAAAACTGACTTTTCCTCCAAATTTTAGCGATCCTGATTGCAGCTCATGAATGGCCCGCAAAATGGCAGGAAAACTTCCTACCTCATCTCCATGAACTAAAAAACTAAAAACTATATGTGTATCATGCTTGGCAAAATCAAATTCGACCGAATATGGAATTTTACCAGGTGCTTCCTCACACCATTGTTGAAACTGTTGAAAACATTCTTTTGTCTTTGCATCCATCATTTAAAAAGAATGAACTCTTTCAATGATTTTGCCAATGGTTTCGGGGCGAGTCAGAGGGCTTACACCATGGCCAACATTGAATATATATCGATTGCGAAGTCCATTTTTTTCGACAGCCTCTAAGAGAGAATCCACATAGGGCTCAGCCTTAGACCGCTCTAAAGTAGTGACGATGGGGTCTAAATTTCCTTGAAAGCTTGTCGTTTCAGGGCTTCTAGCAACAAAATCGGCAAGGTCAACACGCCAATCAAGACTCAAAACATCGGCTCCGGTTTCAAGCATACTTGTTAAAATATGCGTTGCTGGTTGGGAATATAAAGTGACAGGCACCTTTGTAGACTTTACTTCTTCGATCAGCTCTTTCATATAGGGAAACAAAAAGCGATCATAATCTGCTTTGCTCAAAACCCCCACCCATGAGTCAAAAATCTGAACGGCATTGACGCCTGATTCAACTTGGTACTTTAGGTAATTGGCAACAGATTCTGCCAAAACTTGAATTCCCTTTTGAAAGGCCTCAGGCTCTTCTTTCATAAATTTTCTTGTATGTAGAAACTCTCTGGAGGTTCCGCCCTCAACAATATAAGAAGCTAAGGTAAAAGGCGCGCCAACAAAACCAATCAGCGGGATATTCGAATCGAGTTCTTTACGAATCATACCGATACCTTCGGCCACAAAACTTAAGTCACTTGGAGTGAGTGCGCTCAGTTTTTTAAACACATCTGGCCCGGCCTTGGCTAGTTTTGGTCCGCCTTGGTTAAAATCAAAAGCTGCGCCCATAAACTCTAAACAAGTGAGAATATCTGAAAACATAATTGCAGCATCAAGTGGATATCTCTGAAAAGGCTGGAGCGTAATTTCTTTCATCAAAGAAGGAGTATGAGTACGGGTTCGAAAGTCATATTGTTCTTTAAGTTCCATATACTCGGGCAGATATCTGCCGGCCTGTCTCATAAACCATACTGGAATATGGGATTGATTCTTAGCTTGAGTGGCAGCGATATAATTAGAATTCATTTTTTACCTCTTTCCATTGAAATGAATAGCCATAACCCCGATGTGATAAAAAATAAGAGGGGTTAGAAGACTCTTTTTCAAAAAGTTTGCGAAATTTTAAAATAAAGTTGTCAATGCTTCTGGGGCTGGGATATTGATTGATGCCCCATACGGCATTGAGTATTTCTTCTCGAGAGATTTTTGTATTTTTTCGAGCATAAAAAAGTTGAAGTAGTTTTAATTCTTTTTCAGATAGCACTTCTTCTTTTTGGTTTGAAAACTCAATCACGCCAGTCTGCAAGTGTACTTTACAATTGTGAAATTCAAGAACTTCGTATTTCTCATCATTTTTTCTTTCAGCCCTTCGCAGAAGGGCTTTCACTCGATGCAAAAGCTCACTCAGATGAAAAGGCTTTGTTATGTAGTCATCTGCATACAACTCAAATGCACGCTCTTTATCTTGTAAACTAGACCGGGCAGAAAGAATCATAACGGGAGCATTTTGTTTTTCTTTTCTAAGGTGTTCGAGAATTTCAAAGCCATTTTTCTCGGGCAACATAAGATCTAATAAAATAAGGTCAAAAATTTTAGAGTGACTTGCATTCATGGCTTTTTCTCCAGATTGAATCCAATCGACCGAGTAGCCTTCAAGCTGCAAATTTTCAGTTAAAGTGGCGCCCAAAATCGAGTCGTCCTCAACTAAAAGAAGATTCTTCATGCGCTTTGTTCCTCACTTAGAGGAATTACCAGAGTGCTTTGGCAGCCTTGGTCTATTCCAGGGCTAGAGATGTCTATCTGATAGTTATTTCGAAGAGCCAATTTTTTAGCAAGAGATAGCCCAAGGCCGGTTCCAGGTATGGCTTTCTCAATGCTTAAGTCACTTCGCCAGTATTCTTTAAAAAGTTGTTCTTTTTCTTCTGGTAAAAAACCAATGCCATTGTCTTTGATTTGCAGCCGAAGTTCTGCTTCTTGTTTTTGCCATTCAATTTGAATACTCGGTTTTTGGTTTGCAAGAGAGTACTTGATCGCATTGTCTAACAGGCTATTAAGAATCATTTGCAAATCTTCTTTGGCAAGATTGCAAACCATTGGTTCTCCTTGCACAAGAATATGAAAGCTCTCCAGCTTTTGATGTTTGTCTAAAGTTTCACGAATCAAGGTGCCCACATCGACTTCTTGGTTTTTGCTGGGCAGGTCTTCTTTACTTTGCAATATTTGCTCAACAAGTTGGTTGAGATTTTCGGTAGCTTCTTTTGCTCTTTCAATATAAATCTTTCGCGAATTTTCATTGAGAGCAGGTCTTTCTAGAGTCTCTAGACAAAGTTGAATACTCGAAATGGGAGTTTTTAACTCATGAGTCACTGCATTTCTAAAATCTTCTTTGTTTTTTAGATTTCTTTGTTCTGATTTGTAAGAACGATAGACCCAGTAAAAACTGATCAACCAGACAAACAAGAAAAAGGCTGACTCCCAAATCATCATGTTGCCATAAGATTGCGCTTTCGCAAGAGACTCTGGGTCGCCTTGTAGTTTTGCGATTTGATCTTGCTGACTGACAATCAAATAGGCCCACCAAATGCTCTGCACGACCACCAGACTCGCAAGAATATAAAAGAGCTTAGAAAACCATCTCACCCGACGTCCTTTAAGGCTTGAATCAAGCTATCTATATCAGATTCAGTATGCGCTAAGCTTAAAAAAGCAACCTCATACACAGAGGGCGATAAATAAATCCCTCGATCGAGAATGGGTCTGTGAATTCTCTTGTATTCAAGGCTTTGTGCTTCGCCAATTTCGTTTGGACTCAAAGGAAGAGTATCAGTCGCTGGGCATAGCCAAAAAATTCCAGCAATTCTTTTGTAAGCAATTTTATAGCCAGATTCTTTGAGCTCTTGAATTTTATGGTCGAGATATTGCCCCAATTTTTCGACTTTATTGTACATATCAAATTCGCGAATGGCCTTTAAACTTGCGTAGCCTGCCGTCATAGTGATCGGGTTTGCGCTTAAGGTTCCGGCTTGATAAACAGGACCAGTGGGCGCAAGTTGCTCCATAAATTGTGCGGGTCCTGCAATGGCGCCAACAGGCATACCGCCACCAATGACTTTTCCATAGGTGCAAAGGTCAGGTTGAATATCATAATAGGCTTTTGCCCCACCGGGATGCACTCGAAATCCAGTAATCACTTCATCGAAAATAAGCAAGGTGCAATTATCAGTACACATCTTGCGAATCTTTTGCATATGGCTTTGTTCAAATTCAAAGAGGCCATTATTGGCCAAAATGGGCTCTAAGATGACACAAGCAATATCTTGGCCGTGCTCTGCAAAGACTTTTTCAAGTGCTTCTTCATTGTGAAAAGGAATAACTAGTGTGTCTGCCACAGTTGCCTCAGGAATACCAATTGATGAAGAGATCCCTTGCGTAATAAGACCCGAACCTGCGTTAACTAGAAGAGAGTCTACATGTCCATGGTAGGAGCCATCGAGCTTCACAATTTTATTTCGACATGTAATCCCACGAGCGAGGCGAACAGAGGTCATCACTGCCTCGGTACCTGAATTCACAAAACGAATGCGGTCAAAGGCTTTGATAAAATCAAGAGCTAGTTCAGCCAGCAAAAGACTTTTTTCTGTCGGTGTACCGTAGTGAGTTCCTTTTTGCACTTGCTCTTGAACCGCAGACACTACTGCAGGATGGGCATGTCCCAAACTCAGTGCTCCCCAACTCATGCAAAAGTCGACATATTCTTTGCCATCAACATCATAGATTTTTGACCCAGCTCCTCTCTCAATAAACAAGGGGCTACCTTGTACGGCTCGAAATGCGCGAACTGGTGAGTGCACTCCGCCGGGTGCAAGTTTTTGAGCTTTGGCAAAAAGTTGTTCTGATCTTGTTTCCATGGATTCTCCAATTTGCTCGAGAATTTAGCAGTTTAGAGAAGTTCGAGCAAGTCTTCCCAGCTACTGGATTTGGATTTTTGATAGGGAATTTTTAACTCATCCAAGGCTCTTCCGGTAGTCGGGCCCATAGCATAGCATTTGAGTTTTGCGCCCCAATCTTTTCCAAAACTATCAAAAAAGTTTTTTACTGCTGAGGGGCTTGCAAAGACCACTTGATCACCTTCATGGGGTCGGTCTTGAAAAACTCCTTCGTATTTTATAGTTTCATAAACCTCTAGAAACTGGTGCGAAATTTGGTTCTCTTCACAGAATTTTTTAAGTTTCGAAATAGAATTGCCCAAGACCAGACAATGCTTGGTGTGGTTTTTGAGCATTTCTCCTAAGTCTTTTGCTGTATGCTGTTTGGGAAGCAAAACTTCATCGACTCCCCACTCTTTAATCCAATGAGCGGTTTCAGGGCCAACGGTATAGAAATGAATGTGATTTAAGTGTTCAGCTTGAATATCAAGGCTCGAGAATTCAAGTAGAAAGATCTCAACAGCCACTTGGCTACTGAAGGCAATACTGTCAAAATCAGACCATTTCAAGTGTTCAAGATCTTGAATCTGCAATTTCGATTGAACATCGATTTGTGGAACAAAAACACTGCGCTTGTTTTTTTTCTGTAACATCTCTGCAACTTTAAGCTGTTTTCGCAATCTTTGCGTGAGTAATACTCGGCCACCCGCTTTGCTCTCTGGATAGAGTTGCTGTAAAAGATCACGGGTAAATTTTTGCATACTTAAATGCAAACCATAATCAGAAGCATTGATTTGGTAGCCTTTATGATTCCAGTAAGCATAAACATTTATGTCCCAAGCGTCGTGCAACTGTACATTTGCACCTACGGCCAGATGGCAACCTCCACCAAAAAATTGCAAGATTTCTTTTTCGGCAAGAGCCACTTCATGAAGTGCAGGGTCTTTAAGGCTTTCGAGAATGTCTATATGTCTTTGGCTTGACTGTAGAGCCAAAAAACCTTGGCAAGCAGCGGTGACAGTATTGAGGTATGAGTAAGACAGACCTTGTTTTTTTAATTCGTCAAAAAGCTTTAGTCTTTGCAAGCCAGCTTCAGCCAATACAATGGCATCGTAATTTCCTTCAACCAGTTTATTTATTCTTGTATTAATATTTCCACGAATGTCTTTGAGTTCGACATTGGGATACTCAAAGATCAATTGTTTTTGTCTTCTAGGTGATGAGCTGCCAATAATCCATTTTTTTTGTCTATCGGTTAATATAGCTGGGTTTTTGTAAATCAAAAGGTCTTTGCTAGAGGCTCGTGGTGAAATTGCAACCCAAGGAAGATCGGCGTGCTTCATGCTCGGTAAATCCTTCATTGAATGCACAGCAAAATCAGCCTTGTCTTCAAGTAAGGCCTTTTCTACTTCTTTAGTAAAAAAACCATCACCCTGTATTTCAGAAAAACGAGCCATTTGCTGATCGCCCTTAGTTTCAATAATTACAAGGCTTGCTATATAGCCCTTATCTTCAAAAATTTGTTTTACAGATTCAGCTTGGGCCAGCGCAAGTTGGCTGCCTCGCGTGGCAATTCTTAACATTGATTCATCTCATTCAATAGGCTCTTAACATCCTGAATGTGATGATGAGTCATCTCTTTATAAAAAGATTTGGCCCACTTCTCGAGTGCCTCTTTTTGTTTTTCATCCAGCTGATTGAGTTCTTTAGGAAGTTTGTTTTGAAAATTTTTTTGAAAAATATCATTCATGTGATCTAGATGTTCACAAATTATATTATCTTGTTTGCGCAAAATATACTGATCTCGAATCTTTAGGCTCGAGATTTCAACTTCTCGGTCAAGTTCATCTATAAATTTTTGTGACACCTGGTTTTGTTCTTTTAACTGAAATTCAAAATCTTCGAGGTTTTCTAAGATTACATCAAACTGCTTTGCCAATTGATGATCAAAAGCAGCCGGCATCGACATATCTGCTATCATTCTGGGTTTTGTGGCATCTACAAAACCTGCATCAATATCAATTTTGCGATCTGTAGCAAAACACAAAACAGCTTCACGCGGAACTTCATTTAATTTTTCAATTGCTTGACCACCAAAATTATCAGCCATTTCTTGGGCCCGATTTACGCTAGAGCTTTGCCAAAAAATTCTATCATAACCACGTTTCAGTAAAAGCTTGGCCAATATTTGATTGGTCTCACCTGTACCAAACAAAACAATCTTTTGATCTTGGTTGTATAAGTCGATAATTTTTCTAGCTAAAACTTCAGACACCGAAGAGGGAAAGACTTGAAAGTTTAAGCTTTCGCGAATTTTCTTAGACTCTTCAATCACCCATCTTAGTATTAGCTGAAACTCTTTATCAAAAGTCTTCCACTCTTGGCCCAATTGAAAGGCCTTTTTGACCTGCCCCAGGATTTGGTTTTCACCAAAAACCATTGAATCTCTTGAGACACTAATCTCGATCAGTTTCTTAGCCGATTGAAAAAAACCTGTGTAAACTTGGGCTTTTGGAAAGTCGGCGCGGGTCTTTTGTTGTTTGGGAAAGTCTTTGTAAAGCACCAAAAAACAAATGCGATTGCAGGTAGCCAAATAGAAGATTTCTTTGGCACCAATACTGGCTTTTTTGGTTTCTATATCTCGCTTTAAATTCTCATCTGTGAATTGAACTTCAGACAATCCAGAAACACCCAGATCGCGTATGTGGTATACGAATAGCCTCAAATTCGGAGAAATTTGCATAATTAGAACTTAACAAGTTTTAAGCTGTTTTTTGTCACGCTATTGTCAGTAGGTTTTCATTTTCAGCTTTTATAACGCGTAAGCGAAAGAAACATTCTAGCTTCGGTAAAGAATTGTCTAATCAGTTAGCAGACCGATTTGTACAATTTCAATTGCGGACTGAGTCACCGAAAATGTGGGTAAGTCTGTTGATTTATGTGCATAAGTGTCATGGCTTGTGAGAAAAACTCGACTCATCCCAATATTCCCTAAGTCTCTAGAAGTATTTTTGATTTTTTATACTAAATACGATCTTTATAAAAACGTGGATAAGTTCGTGGAAAATTCCTTTAAAATTTAAGACAATTTCACTTTTGAAGTCTTTGGCAAATTATTTTTTTGTATAATTTTTAATTTCATAGACGAAAAGTCTTGTCTCCTCATTAGGCCCTTGTCATCCTTAAGTCTGTAAGACCTTCAATGGTCAAGGGGGGACATGGAACGCTTGCAAGGGCAGAGCCAGACTAGGGATGTAAAACCGATTCCGCAAAAGCCAGAGCTCAATCGATATATCAACTATCGTCTGTACCTAAATGATTATTATGATTTTATGAAAAAAACCTCACGTGGATATTCTTACGCAGTTTTTAGTGCTCGAGCCGATATCAAGTCGCCCAATTATCTCAAGTTAGTCATTGATGGAAAAAGAAACCTCTCTGAGAGTATGATTATCAAATTTGCTCGAAGTCTACGTTTGAGCAAAGAGCAAACCAAAGAGTTTCAAGCTCTGGTTCGCTACAATCAAGCCACGATCAATGAAGAAAGAAATCAACACCTAAAGAATTTGGCAGAACTACGCGTGCATCAACAGATTGCCCGCGGTGAGATTGACCAAGAGGTTTGGGAGAACATCCCCAGCTGGGTTTCTTGGATTTTGTATGAAATGGTCGACCAAAGAGGTGTTCGCTTTGAAGAAAAACAAATGCTAGAGCTTCTTCGTCAAAGAGCGAAGGCCGATGAAATTCAGGCTGCCTTTAAGAAGTTGATCGAAAAGGGCGAGATTGTTTTTGATGAAGTCTCAGGAGAATACAAAAAAGCTCGCGATGTAACGAAGACTCGAGAAAGCATTCCTGTTGCACTGGTTAAAAAGCTTCAAGCTGAGCTATTCAACTTAGGTCTTGAGTCTTTGTACAACGACTCGCCTAAAGATCGCGAATTTGGTGCTTTGACAATGTGTTTGACCCGTGAAGAGTTTGAACAGATGAAATTCGAGTTGCGGCAGCTAAGAAAGCGCTACCATCGTGATGTTGCCGTGGCCAGAAGAACCAGTAAAGGTGAAAGAGTCTACCAATTTAATATTCAGCTCTTTCCAATTACCGATCCGGTCAAAGACAATTAACCAACGGCTTTGTCTTTTTCGAGTACATTCGAGATGCATTTTAGCATTTTCGAGATTTCGTACTCGCTACCTACACCGGGGCTGCATTTTGCGATTTTTTTGCTAATTTTAGAAGAATCATCGAGATGGTGTTGATCTCGAAGGTACTCCCAAAGCATTTCAAAACTGTTCTGATCTAAATCTTTCATAATAGTCCTCCTTTATCGGGTACAAGATCATCTAGCTGAAGTCTAAGTCTTTTTAAGTCATCTATTTTTTTTCCAGTATCGCGTGTTTCATACAAAGGTAATAATAAATTTCCTTCATAGCTAATGGGGGAGAGTTGCTTGGCAAAGAGCGAATTAGCCTTTAAAGCAGTTTGGTATACATTTTTGAAATAAAGCCAACTAAAGGGTTGTGGCATATGCAAAAAGGCATAGGCAGTTAAGCTGTCATAGAGTTTAAGAATACGTTCGGCAAATCCAGGATCTTGCTGTCTCAAATCTTCAAAACGATGTGAGTCATTTAAGCGGCGCTTCAATTGACTTCGAATAGAGTCTCTAAGAGCCGAATGAATCTGTAGATTTTGCTGAATATTCATATCTAGATCGGTATTGGATCGTTCAAAGGCTCGAAGACCTCTCAGGCTTGCTTCAAAGGCTGAAACCACTTCATCAGCTTCTACCATTTTTGCCATGGGATATTGTTTAAGATCTTTTCGATGAACGACAAAAAAGACAACTGGAAGATGAGCGTATTGGTTGATGAGTTCTGCATTTTGCATAAAACTTGCTTTGACCGGAATATACAAAAATCGTGGATTGAGTTGCTTAATGGTGTTGCTTATCCGCTCTAAAAGAATTTTAACTCGATCAGGATTGTGAAACTCTCGACTAAAAAAAAGGCTTGCTTCTAGATTCAAACGCAAAATTGTGCGGTAATTAGCATCTTCTGCAATCACTCGATCAGCCTGTCTGAGCCATAGAAAAAGATGAGACGTTCTTGGATCACGCCTCTGAGAGAATTCGAAATACATCCTCTCTATTCGAAAATAAAGAGATTGAAGCGTTCTAATCAATTCTGGAGCTTTGAGTCTTTTGACATTATCTTCTCTTCTTGCACGCTCATAAAGGTGACTGATTTCATCAAAACGGCGATCGATATTTTCTTTGTTATCCCCTGATTTTCGAATGATAAATTCGCACTTCCAGGCGTAGAGTAAGCTGCTAAAAAATACAACAATTAGAGATAAAATCCGAAGCATAAGCTCTAAGTATGCAAAATAATGACCAATTTAGATGTTATCAGCTTCAAATCAAGGGCCTCTGTCTGACAATTTACGCCGAACCAAACCCATTTTTGGCAATTTTTTCAATCAGGTCGAAAATAAAGACATCTTAGCTTGGTCCCATGCTTGCTTAACAAATTGTCGGCGGTACGTAGGTGATTGTGGTACGTCGGCAGAAAAAATGACCTTCTCGTCTTGTACGTTTTACTCTCTCTCTTCTTGGGGCCCAGGGAAACCTGGGTCCTTTTTTATTAGCTGCTCGCATTAGTATGATCAGCTAGCGATTGTTTAGGCATTGAATTTGCTTTTTTTGAGGAAGCATGACAAACATTCTGATTCTTTTGTCTTTTAAATACTAGCCTTGCAAATGCTCAGTCTATTGATACAGCTTTGGATCAACTCCACTATCAAAATAGCCAGATAGTTGCTATTGGTGAAGGACACAGTTGGGGCGAATGGGAGTTTATTCCTAAAGTAACAGAAAAACTTAGAAATATGTCTACAGACTATAACTGTGTATTTATCGAAACTCATAGTTCAAGATATATTGATACATTCCTTAAAGCATACGATCGATTTAGAGCTAATCAATCTAAAGAAAATGCAATTGAATTAGCTATTCAATTTGTGTCCAATCAAAATATAATTAGCTCCGAGTTCATTGAGAATTTGTCTTTGATAAAGTTGCATCAGGCAATGGTAGAGTTTCATGAACAAGGCTACAAAATGTTTGCAGTGGATAAATCGGATGATTCATTAGATTGTGATGAAGAAGAGTTCCATGTCGATTGTGCTAACGAAAGAGATGAACATATGGCCAAAAATGCTAGGAATCTTTTATCCTCAAAACAATGTACAAAGGCCATTTTTCCTGTTGGTTTCGCTCATATTTCAAAGTTTTATGCTTCAAGAAAAACATTAGCTCCTAGATTTACTGATTTTCAAATAGATGTGAGTTATGTCCTCATGATAAGACCTGGTTATGACAGAACCTCTGAGATTGATCATGTGGTTTGGGGAGGTACAGGTGCTTGCAATTCACTAGATTTACCTGAGCGAGATGTCGCGATTCGATCTAGTAATTTTAAAGACAACATATACATGGCCCCACCTGTTGTAATGGATCCCCTCAATAAATATGATTGGCTATTTTTTTCTCCAAGAGAATAGGCTTTTATTTGACTTTACACCATGATCTCAGGCTTTTGATCAAATTAAACGATCGACACACCGAAATACTAAAAAGTGACTGTCACCTATATATTTGCTAATCTTGATGATGATGAGACCATTGACATTTGGACCATCGATCAAGACAAAAACTTTATCAATCTTGTTAACGATACGGAAATGTAAATTTTGAAAAAAAGCCTGCTTGTTTCTAGTCTTAGTCTTTTCTTTTTGCTCGCAATTGCTTATGGCGTCTACGCTATTCTTGTAGATGAATCTTCAAACTCCCAAGAGCCGTCTGATCTGGTTGGAGTGCAAGAGCAAGGGCTGAGCCAAAATTTGCTTGCAAACCAGAGTCAAAGAAAGAGTGAAAAAAGAGGCTATGTGATTTATTCTGACTCAAGCATCGAGTTTGAGGTCTCAGATCAATGGACTTTGCATCAGAAACCTCACCCCCTAGGCCTTCTGCAGGTAGAAGAGCTAGATGTAGACCGAAGACAAAAAATCTTTATTCGTGCTTTTAGCTCAAAGATTGATCCCAATGAGACTCACGAGCAGGTTCACGCCAAGACCTTTAGTATTATTTCTTCTGGCATAGAGATAAAAAACTTAAAAACAAAAACAGATTCGCCGCCAAAGAAAAATATCAATGCTACAGACTGGCTTTATACCACAGGCTCAGCCAATTTTGGTGGACGTTATGCCATTTTTCATCAACTGTCGGCTCTAAAGAATCAAAACTACTCAACGCTTGTGATCTATGTATTTGACCAAAAATATGCAACTCAAGATGAACCTTTGAATTCTATTTTAAACTCTATAAAAATACTGCAGTGAAGTTTTATCTAGGCATCGATCAAACCGGGGCGATTCGAACAGATGGCTCGCCCAAAGCGCTACCTGCATGTTTGCTCGAGGCAGAGTCAAAAAGTATTTGGACGGGTGATGATAAACCACTCTATCTAGAGTCATTTTCGTTGCAAGCAATTCAAGAACTCTTTGCAAATCTTTTTTTACCATTAGAAAATTTGAATGTTTTGGTTGATTGTGTTTTTGGTATTGCATCTGAAATACAATATGATTTTTTAGATGCCCTCAATGAGGCATCATTGCATCCAGCTTATGGTAAGCGTGCCGCGCAAAGTTTTTTTGCTCGCTACCACTCCAGTGCTACTTCCTATCCCCGGCGAGAAGTCGAAGTGCTTTGCAATGCAAATTCTTTGTTTCAAATCTATCCGGCACAAAAAAATATCCAAACGGGGAGCTATAGAATTTGGAAACAACTAGCTCAGCAAAGAGAGCACTTTGCCATACTCCCTTTTGAAGAGCCTGGTGATCGTATTGCGGTTTACGAGTGCTACCCCAGTTACTATTGGAAGTCTCTTTTGGGAGAAGGCACACGCAGACCTGATCATTTGAGTCGGCATATTCAAGATTTTCAGATTCAGCCCCAAACATGGGATTTTTCAAACTACCCAGATCATGCAGATGCTCTATTAAATGCTCTTGCTGGTTATCAGTACCTGTATCTAGAGAATTGGCAGATGCCATCACATGCTGAGGGCTGGATTTTAGGTGTTCGCTAAGCTGTACTCAGAATCGAGAGTTTTCTGTACTGAAAGAGCGGGCGGTGTAGCCTATGCCTTGTTAGAATCGGCTAGTTGTTAAAAAGATTGAATATTTCAAGGCTTTATGCAATTTTCGCAAACCTGTGTTATACTGACAAGTGGGGGCGACTAGGCTTCGACGTGGGTAGTGAAGCAACAGGAGCATGCAGAGGGCGAGCGACCTCTTAAAACGTTCACAACTGTAATTGACAACAATTACGCTTTAGCTGCCTAATTAGCTGGTAGCCGATCTACCTTGAGGGGATCCCGCTCTTGGATAGATCGTCATCTAGGGATCTCGAACCGAAAGTGGATTTCTCCAGCGCCTAGGTTTTAAATTTTCTGGGGGAGCTTATAAGTTAACTTTGTCTTTAGAGGTGCTTATAAGTCTAAAAAATAAAGACTAAGCATGTAGCGCCTTTTGATGGATCACTTGCGGACCCGGGTTCAATTCCCGGCGCCTCCACCATACGGGTCGAAGGCCCGACTTTGTAAGGAATCTTTCCGCCAGTATACGGCGAGTACAAACCTGCTGGCTATCGCGAGTTAGTTGAATAGGAGTGACGGAGTTTGACGAGAGAACAGTTGAATGACATCAAAGCAATTTTAGATCGGCTGGAGCGTCAGCTTGTTGAAGAAATCATTGATGCAAAATCTAATAGCAAACCCGTGACGCTGGACCAACA
>CAZZCP010000004.1:0-4634 GCA_964653235.1 uncultured Pseudobdellovibrionaceae bacterium
ATTCCATAACCGACCAATTGGTTTTCACGAACACCTCTTACATTTGCAAGATCTTTAATGCGGGCTGCTTCAGCTAGACTTGCGAACACAAAAAGAAGCATGAAGAAAAACTTCATCAAAAACTCCTCTTGGTGGTGACAATATCAAACTTTGAGTCGAGCATTTTAGATGAAGCCACACTGTCATCGGCAATGTCTTTGCCTTTAACAAGGCCTGTCACTAAAACCTTAAACTCGGTGCCATCGATCAGTACGTTTTGTGAACCCATCACCCTATAACTACCATCAGGATAAGTTGCCACAACTCGCGATGGTACAGTCTTTACATTCAAATTTGTATCTGCCTGTTCTTTTTTCTTTTGAAAGTTTTGCTGAGGCTGTGCTTGGCTTTGCCCAGTGGTATCAATTTTTGAGGCCACTTTATTTGCGGCACCGCTCACTGTATTGGCTGCCGCATTGGCAATTGTACGTTTGGCACTTTGTTTGGCTTTAATCAAACTAGAGATCACATTGACTTTTGATTGCAACTGCTTGGTTGCTGCATCTTCAAGCCGAACATTTAAAATATCGCCCTCTTGACGTCTTTTGTTTTGTGTAAATAAGAAAGAATTCTGCCCTTCATCTACCCAAAGAGAACCATCATTTTCGTTGATCTTGGCCTCTGCCTCAAAGCGATCGACCGTCATACGACCATACTTTTTGGGCAAACCTGTTTTGCGACCAAAATTAGGACGAGACTTGTAAGAAGTTATTTTTTTCTGCGGCTGATTGGCCTTTGCCACTTTTTGAGGAGTGTCATCAGATACCAGGCCCTTCATAAACTTGCCAAAACTTGAACAAGCGGTGAGAGAGAAAAATAGAAGCAGGCTTAGAACTTTCATCTTAACTCGACCTCACCATCACCAATGACATAGGCAAAAAGTATTTTGTTACTTTGAGGGTTTAAGACCCGTACTCGATCGCCAACAAAACCGCTTTCTTTAGCAATCGCATTGAGACTGACGCGAAAGTTTTCATTGCCAATATGAACTTTCACTGACTGACCCACTCGCAATGCCTTTTGTCTTAGCAGATCATTTGCCCATAAAATCTCTCCCTTTTTGAGATCTCTTTTTAAGCGAGCATCACGAATTCGATCGATAGTTGCTACACTTTTATGAAAAACTCTTAGCTCTTTTTCTTTGAATTCAACATCCGTTTTTCTAAGAATGTCACCCCTACGAAGATCATGCTTTACTACAGGCAACTGTCGAAAAACTTGAATGCTTCCCTTTGTCCATAGTCTTTGAATTTTCTGCTTTTGATTGGTTTCAAAGCGAATGGGAAGATGAAATCTTTTTTGTATTTTAAGATTGATTGTTTGCAGCGACCACTTTTCTACTGTATCTGCCTGAATGGGCGGCATCTGTAAATTTTCAATTTGAATTCGACAGTCTGTGCAAAGCTTCTGAAACTCTTCAATCAAACGCATGCGAAGGTTGGCTTCAGAAAATTGATCTCTTTGACTTCGAATTCTGAGCTGAGAAGGTAAGTTTAAAGTGACCTTCATTTTCTGATTTTTTTTGATATCTGATAGCACACTTCTTAGAGCTTCTTGTAAGGCCTGCCTTGAAAAAGTTTGTTCCTCTCCCTGCGAGACTCCACCAGACAGCACAAGTGATGCTATTTTAGATGAATCTTTTGGCGAAAAACCTTCAATCTTAGCAATGTCTCCAATCGTGATTTTATCTTTAGAAACAAAAGCAATTTCGGCAATATCGATCTTTGGCGAAGATGCCATACAAATACTTGTAAATAGAATTAAGAAAATTACTTTCATTATCTCAAATTGTTTATCGCATTTAACATCTGATCTGCTGCTTGTATGGCCTTCGCATTGGTTTCATAGGCTCTTTGGGCAGAGATCATATTTACCATTTCATCCACTAAATTGACGTTACTTCCCTCAAGCTGTCCTTGTGACAAGCGCCCAAAATTTCCAGTTCCTGGAACTTCAACTTCTGCTGGACCACTGGCAGGGCTCGGAGCATAAAGATTGCCGCCCAAAGCTCGAAGGCCAACCGGATTTACAAAGCTTGCAATCGTAATTTGTCCAATATTTTCGGTTTCACTTTGTACGCCGCGACGAATATTCACTTGTCCATCTGCAGAGATAGAAATGCCCGAGGCTTCAGGCGGAATCGCAATTTCGGGCTGCAGTACATTGCCATTTTTATCTACCATTCTTCCTTCAAGGTCTTTGCGAAAAGCACCATCTCTGGTGTAAGCGAGTTCACCATTAGGCATAGCGACAACAAAAAAACCAACTCCCTCTATTTGAACATCTAGGGGCCGGTCAGTAATTCTCGGAGAACCATCAGCAAAGTCTTTATTGATGGCTGCGGTCTTTGCACCCAAACCAACTTGAACTCCGGTGGGACTAATCGCATTTAGTCCCGATACAGCTCCTGGCTCTTTGATAGTTTGATACATCAGCTCTTCAAACTCGGCGCGCGATTTTTTAAATGCAGTCGTATTTACGTTGGCCAGATTGTTGGCCACGGTATCCATATTGGTTTGCTGTGCTTGCATTCCGGTGGCGGCTGTATTGAGAGCTTTAATCATTTTCTACCTATCCCAGTCTTGGTACTTGGTTGTAGAGTTTTTCATCCATCTTATCGTGTGCTTGAATTGCCTTTTGGGTACTTTCAAAAAGTCTTGTCGTGGCAATCATGTCTGTCATCTCGCGAACGATATTGACATTCGACTGCTCTATATAGCCTTGATGAATTTTAAAATTGCTAGCGGTTTCAAGCCCCGCATCCATATTGGGTTTTAATCCAAATAATGAGGATCCCAACTTTTCTAGAGCTTGAGGGTTTTGAAAGGTCTGAAGAGACAATTGTGTAACAAGCTCCCTTCCTTGGAAGATCTGTCCATCCTTGGACACTTGAACACGACCACCTAAATCCAATGTGATCAATCTCTCTTCAATAGGTATGTTTTCATCACCCTGTGCTAAAACAAAGTGTCCTTCCTTGGTCACTAATTGTCCTTGTGGGTTGACAAGAAAACTACCATTTCTTGTTAATCGAATTCCAGTTGGGGTTAAAACCTCAAAAAAAGCATTGCCCTCAATTGCCATATCAAAGTCACGATTGGTTTCAGATAAAGCTCCTTGGCTAAAGTCGGTATAGGTACCAGCATTATCAACATAAGACCGATCTCCTCCACCAAGATCATAGAAACTCTCTAAACTTGCCGGAACTTTGGGAACCTCAATCACGCCTTGTTGTTTTTCATAATTCGTTAAGTATTCTTGAAAAACCTGATTGTCTCTTTTAAAGGCTGGGGTATTCACATTTGCCAAATTGTTGGCAATCGTATCTAGCTTTTGATTTTGTGCTATGGCCCCGCTTACGGCTGAGTAAATTCCTTTTGAACTCATACCTCTCCTTAGGTTTCTAAGAATAATTAGAGCAAGGCCTATGCCACAGGGGCCAAAGCCGAGATTGTGATTTCTACAGGGCCTATGTGTAAATACAGCACTAGGCACTCGACTTAAGTGCAGTCAATTTCTGCCTACCGTCTGACAATTTTTTGTCGATGGTATTTTTTAAAACTAGGGGTATCATTAAGTTTATGAGAATTTTTCTTTTGTGCTTTTTACTACTGAGCTCTTTTTCTGCCCATTCCATAGAGCTTGCTCCCGAAGAAAGTAGCCCGGTTATTTTTGATCTACCGGTCACTTACAATGATAAGGTGCAAGAGTGGATTCACTTCTTTCAAACCAAGGGCAAACGATGGTTTAAGACTTGGCTGGGCAGATCTTATCGTTATATTCCAGATATGCAGGCGGCTTTGCAAAGAGAGGGCCTGCCCACTGATTTGGTCTATCTTGCAATGATTGAGAGTGGCTTTTCGGCCAAAGCAACGAGCCATGCGCAAGCAGTCGGCCCATGGCAGTTTATCGAACCAACCGCAGGAAGATTTGGTCTAAAAATAAAATGGTGGCTTGATGAGAGACGTGATTTTGACAAAAGCACCATTGCTGCGATCAAGTATTTTAAATATCTTCACAAAGAATTTAAGGACTGGTATTTGGTTATGGCTGCATACAATACCGGTGAAGGTCGTGTTCGTAGACTTATCAAGAAGCATAAGACCAAAGACTTTTGGGAACTCGCTGAGAAAAAAGGCCTTTTTAACGAAACTAAAAATTATATACCTAAAATGATTGCCGCAATGTTGATTGCCAAAACCCCAAAGCTCTATGGGTTTCGCAAATACAACAAACAACAGCCTATCGATACGGAACTTTTTTTTATGCCTGGAGGTACGCAATTGAACTTGGTTGCGGATCATTTAAAAATTACACAAAAATCCATTCGAGACTTGAACCCTGAGCTTATAAGGGGCTATATTCCTGATTCTGTTACAGGACACAGGGTAAGAATTCCAAAGGGCGCAGGTCGTGCTCTCAGAGTCTTTCTTGCCCAGAAAGACTGAAGATCGCTCATGGCTTTATACGTAAAAAAATATGGTGGCAGTAGTGTCTCGACTCCCAAAAAAATTCTAGACATCGCCAAACATGTCAAAGAGCTCTATGACCGAGGCGATCAAATCATCCTCGTGATTAGCGCCATGGGAAATACG
>CAZZCP010000004.1:4644-11477 GCA_964653235.1 uncultured Pseudobdellovibrionaceae bacterium
GTTTCTCCAACGCCCAACCGCCGTGAAATGGATATGCTTTTATCTACTGGAGAAAGGGTCAGTATGTCTTTGATGAGCATGGCCATCAATGATCTTGGTGTACCAGCCATAAGTTTTACCGGCAGCCAAGCCGGAATTTTGACCGACTATTCTCACAATAACGCACGCATATTAGATATTAAACCCATTCGAATCGTCGAAGAATTAGAAAAAAAGAAGGTCATTGTTTTGGCAGGCTTTCAGGGCGTTGACCCCAAAACCAAAGAGATCACCACCCTTGGTCGAGGTGGAACCGATACCACTGCCGTTGCCATGGCCGCCCACTTTCGCGCGCAAAGATGCGAGATGCTAAAAGATGTCGATGGCATTTTATCTGCTGACCCCCGAATCGTTAAAAACCCGAAAGCCTTACCTAGACTGACTTACGATCAACTCTTGGATATGACCTACTGGGGTGCTAAAGTCTTACATTATAGGTCTGTGGAATTGGCCAAACATCTTGATATGCCCATCTATGTTGGACTCGCCCACGGTCAAGGACAGGGAAGTATTATTTCAAAGGAGCCCGGAATGTACGAAGATAGCAAAGTTCTATCGATCAACTCTCACAAACTAGTTGGAAAACTCCACATAAAACAAGAAAGCTTAGCTAAGTCTTTAAGCTACTTTCATACTTTCTTAAGAGATCACAAATTGCCTTGGCCGCAAATTCTCGATACGGCTAAAGAAGGTGAAGCATGGTCGTTTTATGCTGTCGCACCGGTAGAAACTCTGCAAAGCATTCAAAATTTTTCAGAGAAAAATGAACTGATCTCTTTTGAAAAAGATTGGTATGCCAGTGTCACCGCAACTTGCCAAGGAGCCGTAGCTTCGGATCTTACTGAAAAGTTTTGCCAACAACTCGAAGACAAAGACATTCGCCCCATTAAGGTTTTAACTAGCCCTTTAAGCTTAACGGGCATTGTACATCAACACCAACAAGAAGTGGCGGTAAAAGCTCTGCACGAATTGGTTTAAAAATTAATAGATCCCAGGAGGGGAAAAAATGAAATGGATTTTACTCTTTTTTTTAGGAACTCAAGCCTTTGCCAACACCGATGACATTGCCATCGATATGCGACTGGTTGAAGACCGAGTCACAATTACCCAACCTTATTTTGTAGTTGCCGAAAATGAGTGGGCCTATTTTGTTAAAGAAGACGTAGTCTCGATTCAAGTCAAAGCCAGAAAAAAAGTTCTCCACCGCCAAGCTGGAATTTCTATGGAAGTACAAATTCAAAGACCAAATGAAGCCGTATCCATTACACACTTGGTGAGTTTAGAGGAAGAACCGGTCGAAATTTACATTCAAGGAATGGAGCGTGATCAAAAAGCGCTAAAACTATTGCTAACCGCTAAATTCTTATAATGTGAGCTTTACTTCTTATCTATTGAAAACTTACCCGAGCCACTAGCCATTACCGCCAAGCACATCAAAGCATAAACCAGTGCAAACTCTTTCTTTTGCCAAGGATCATTCGCATGCACTACAAATGTTGCAACCAAAAAAGTAATCAATGCCACAGAGGCGGCAATTCTTGATTTAAAGCCAAGGATGATTAAGATTCCGCCCAAGACCTCAGAGGCCATCGCAAGGGGACCTGAAACCATCGGTAGCGGCAGCCCCATCTTGCCTACATTTTCAATAAAGCCTGCCATATTCATCAATTTAGGCCAGCCATGAGAAAATAAAAGCGCACCAAAACCAACACGAAAAAACAGATAGATAAAACCTTGAACAGAGATCAAAATATTTTCGATCGCTTGCATATTAAGCTCCTTTCTTTAGAGCATAGGAAATCATCTTTACACTAAAAAAGCAAAACCACATTACTCCTGCCACCCGATACACTCCCCATGCATTGATCTTGTCGCCAATTTTTTGAAAGTATTTGGAATGCAAGCTCAAAAAACTCACCCAAGCCGTTGCCAGCAAATAAAAGACCGGAAAAATATAGCGAGAGGCAGTTCGATCTGAAATACTAAATACACCTATAATCACTGCCGAGCTGAGTATCATGATCGAATAGAGACGATTTTCAGGTAGCAAAATAGTACGCGCTTTGGTCCATACATTCTTTCGGTAGCGAAGCAGTACAGCCACTGCCAACAAACTCCAAGGTGCTGAATAAAAGAAACCTCGATTCGCGTAGTAGTAGATGTTTTTGAGTTTCTGCAAAATAAAAATGTCTGAGGATTTTCTTTCAGCAACAAATTTAGATTCTTCATTAAAAGATCTACCCATGATTTGCGTGTCCCAATACTCGGCAAAGAAAGGCTGGCCGGCGGCATTTTGATAGGCAAGCTCATACAAATATCCCGAAATCGCAATACTGGCAAAGCTTGCCGTCACACCAAGAGCTGCCCATGCCGTTCGCTTGTCTTTGAATTTTTCCGCTGCAAACAAATAGGCAATCCCGCAAATGGGGGGAACCACGACCACACTAGCTCCCTTAATCAAGAAAACTCCTTGGGTTCCAATCACCACCAAAGCCAGCCACTTCCAATCTCGACTCATCCGAATGGCACCATAAATTGCAATCAACAAAAACAAAAACATCCCTTGCTCATGATTGGCACGAACTCCATAGGTAAATGAAATGGGCATCAATTGCAGGGACCAAAACAAAGCATTGGGTGCTCGGTCGGGAATAAAAAAGCGAACTATAGCTGCCAACATAAAAATCGATAGGATTTGAAAAAGCATTTGTACGAGATTGAGAGCTTGTTCAGCGGGGTAGCCCAAACGGGCTAAAGCCGCACCAAAAATCAAATTCCCGACCAAATGATCATGGATGTAAGAGTCGGGATCTTGGCTGTAGAAATTGTCTCCCCATTTAGGAGCAATCCACTGAGATATTGGTTTTTGATCGAGTTGCACAATCAATCGATTGTAAAACTTCGAATCATTGCTGTTGGAGAGAAAGCCACTTTGCCCCAAAATCAATGCGGCAAGAAGAAAGAGCGGCAACCAGACGCTAAATAAACCTTTGTATTTTTTCATGAAAGAAAAATCGCAAAAAAAACATCTGCTGACAAGGCTTAGTGCGAGCATTCTTCATTAATTCGATTCAAAAGAATCTTCTGTCTCTCAGGCCATATAAAAGAATTTATTCTTAATTTACATTCGGTCTTGAAACGGAGCGATTTTGTTTCATTAGAGGAGTCATCGCAAAGGGAAGATACTTGTTGAGTCCGACTAAAACCTTTCCATGATTTGTAATAAGTTTCTCTTTGACTCGATCTTCAATGGCTCTGATGATCTGTCGTGCCGCTGTTTTGGTGTCGAGAATGAGTTTCTTAGGCGCAGGATCTTTTTGTTCCGCTCTGTAAATCCCTTCTTTATCAACTTGTCGAATCTCACTCTCAACAATACCAGGACTAATTAAAGTGACTGCAACTCCTAGTGGCTTCATTTCCCAGTAAAGTCCATCAGCCAATGCCTTTATGGCAAACTTGCTCATGCAATAGGGAGTCTTTTTGGGTTCAGCTATGTGAGAATTCACACTCCCCATTAACACAATAGAGCCTTTGTTTTTTATTACTTCATCCAGACCTGCATAGATAGTATCTAAAACTCCATATACATTGGTATCAAACTGTCTTTTGAAATCATCCGTTTTGAGTTTTTCAAACCCGCCAGCAACGCCAAATCCAGAGTTTGCGTATAAGATGTCAATGCGGCCAAAAAAATCTTTTGCTTTTCTAACAGCAGAAACTATCTCATCTTTGTGAGTGACATCACATACTGAGTAAGAAAATTCACCACTCATATCTGAAACTTCTGAACTTAAACTCTCAAGCCTGTCTTCTCTACGAGCACAGCCAAATACCTTGTTACCTGCAGCAACTAGCTGTATCGCAACTTCCCTACCTATACCCGATGACACACCTGTGATAAAATAAACTTTAGACATAATGTGAATTTACTATCATCAAATGCATATCGCAATTAGATATTGAGAGTTTGAATTCTTTTTAAATAACTAAATGATATGAGAATAGATGATTGTAAGTACAATACTGCTCGAATTGAGGTAAAAAACTTCAAAACTTATTCGGCAACCACTACAACTTCAATCTCTAAATCAAAAGCAGAATTGGTGCAGTCATTGCTATCGTTGTCACCTGTAGTAATAAAACTTAATACAAAAGGATCTTCTGCTGGAATCTTGTCAATCAAGGACTGTACTGCCAGTTGTGGAAAGTTCAAACGCAGCTTTCCCTCAGGAACTACGCCTGATCTACCTGGAGATGGAAAGTGACAACCTTTATCATTACTTGCAATTTCATCTCTACTAAAAGTACCACCAAGACAATAAACGTTTCCAAGCATGGGCTGGTTTAACAATCTATCCCATTGATATTCGTAGATCGTCTCGGCAGTATCTTCATCACTAGGCACTGAATCAAAGAGATTCACATCGTGACCAGCTACCAAAATGAGATCGTTGAGTGTTAGAAAAAAATGATCCTCGTAGCGAAAATTCTCATCCCTAGATTGAATTTTCATCGCGCAAATTGTAGAGCGTTCAATTTCAATAAGTTCAATGACTTGCTCATTCCTAGCCCGTATCTTTTCATTTTCGATAGTAGCGTTGCCGTTTTGTCCCCAATTGCAGCCCCCGCAGGATTCACCAACACAGGTATTGCTGGTACGTCGCCTGCGCTCTTCGATACGAACTCGAAAAGTTCTTGTCTCTAATCTCTCTGTTTCTGAACAAAGCTCAAAAACCGATTCCGGTGGGCTATCAACTGGTGGAGGCTCTACAGTATCCTCAGGTGGGGGATTCTGACTTGGTGTCTCAGTTTGTTCATTGAATCCAAATTGATTGCTGTCAGAGGCACAGTTTGTATAACCAAAGAGAAGACATAAAAAACTACAAATTAGAAAAAACCAAGGATATCTCATAACTAACCAATCGGCCAGAAACTTGTATCACTTTAGAATATCTCTCTAAAAGAGCTTCATTTTGGAGTTTTGCCAAAAAAAATTTTTTCTGTATCAAAATAAGAATCGCTTGGCTTCCGCTTGAAGCGATAAACCACAATGAGCCGAGCCCGCCGAAGCGGGCTTAAACAATCTAAAACTTTTAAGTGAGTCGAACTTACTTCTTCTTCGCTTTCTTGGCGGCTGCCTTTGCTGGGGCTGCTGCCTCCTTCACTGAGGTTGCCTCTGTCTTCTCTTCTTTGACCTCTACAGCTTTGGCAGCAAGAGCTTCTTGCGCCTTGCCCTTGGCCTTTACGATGCCATAGGCCTCAAGCACCCTTTGCTTAAGATCGGCAGCCATCTCGGGATGCTCTTTCAAATACTGCTTCGCATTTTCGCGGCCCTGACCAATGCGCTCGCCATTCATCGAATACCAGGCACCTGCCTTGTCGACAAAGTTCTTCGCAACAGCTTGGTCGAGAATTTCTCCTTCTAAGCTAATGCCTGTGCCATACATCAAATCAAAAGCCGCTTTGGCAAAAGGAGGGGCCATTTTATTTTTGACCACTTTCACAGTCGTTGCGTTGCCAATCACATCTTCCCCATTTTTAATAGCTCCGGTTCTACGAACATCCAAACGAACCGATGAATAGAATTTTAATGCATTTCCACCCGTGGTCGTCTCAGGATTGCCAAACATCACGCCGATTTTCATACGGATTTGGTTGATAAAAATCACCATGGTGTTGGATCGATTGATCGCACCAGTTAGCTTACGAAGAGCTTGCGACATCAAGCGGGCCTGCAAGCCCATATGCGAATCTCCCATATCACCTTCAATCTCTGCTCTTGGAGTCAAAGCCGCTACAGAGTCGACTACCAAAAGACTAACAGCGCCAGAGCGAACCAAAGTCTCGGTGATTTCGAGAGCATCTTCTCCCGTATCGGGCTGAGAGATCAAAAGCTCTTCGGTATTGACACCCAACTTGCGAGCATAACTCACATCGAGTGCATGCTCCGCATCGACAAAAGCACAAACTCCACCCTCTTTTTGTGCTTGTGCAAGAGTGCTTAAGGCCAAAGTGGTTTTTCCAGAACTCTCCGGTCCATAGATTTCAATAATACGTCCTTTGGGCAAGCCACCGATTCCCAAAGCGATGTCTAAATTCAGTGATCCAGTGCTTATATGAGGGTAGACGGGAATTTCATTTTCTCCTCCTAACTTCATAATAGAACCTTTACCGAATTGTTTTTCGATCGTTGCTAAAGCCAGCTCAAGCGCTTTACTCTTATCGTTCGTTGTTGCTGTTGTTGTTGCCACACTTACTCCTTTGTTAAATTTTTCAATAAGAATTCCAATGCAAACTCTACCGAGGCCTTTTGAATTTCTTCACGGCCCCCGTTCAACTGCTGTCGACTGAACTGAGCAAAGTCAGGGCCAACAGCTGCAAAGCACACAGTACCCACAGGTTTATCCGCAGAGCCTCCTCCCGGACCTGCAATTCCGGTAGTCGAAACAGCACACTGTGCCTTAAAAATCTTTCTCGCTCCTTCGGCCATCGAGAGCGCTACCCTCTCACTTACCGCACCGTAAGTTTGAATTTGGTTTTTCGGAACCGACAAAAGATCGATCTTGGCTTGGTTCGAATACGAAACAATAGCGCCTTGGTAGACCGAAGAGATACCCGTCACCGAAGTAAAGGCAGCCGACAAAGCACCTCCGGTGCAACTCTCGGCAAAGGCCAATTGCCAATTTCGTTTTTTTAAATTTTGAAAAATATCTTCTATCAGATGTTTCAAAATCCCCCCAAATAAGCCATGCGGTAAACGAGAAAATGCAAGATCCAATTGCTCAGCATTCCCG
>CAZZCP010000004.1:11487-35506 GCA_964653235.1 uncultured Pseudobdellovibrionaceae bacterium
CGCCACGATATCGTCCAACATCACTCCCAGACCGCCTTTAACATTGCGATCAAGGTAGGAAATTGGAAAGGGCTTTACAATATCAAAAATCCGAAAGAGCACAAAAGCCAATGCTAAATTCTGCAGCGTTACGGGCAAAAAAGCCATTGCCACCACATAACCTGCTACCTCGTCGATAACAATTTCAGAGGCATCCTCAACTCCCAATAGCTTGCCATACTCATGACAAACCCAAATGCCAAAAAAGATCAGTAGCATGCTCAAAAGAATAAATGCAACTGGGCCCGCGCTTACAAACAAGTAAGCTATTGGAATTCCCATCAATGTTCCGAATGTACCAGGTGCTTTGGGCGCTTTGCCTAAATAGAAGGCAGTCGCCGCACACTCCAAAAATTTCTCGCGCATGAGTTCGTTTACCTTTTTTTAGCTGCTCCCTTTTATTTCACTTTTTTCGCAATATTGAATCGAACTTTCAATGACTTAGAATACTTTTTCTGGAATGTTTTCAAATTTCAAGCTTCTCAGACGAAATACACTAAACATTTTAAATACTTAATTGCTCTTGGACGAACTTAAAAAGTGAAATAAAAGGGAGCAGTTTAAAAGAGGCGAGCTAGACGCAATCCGACAAAAAACAACAAAAGCCCCAAGAGATTCTGTGCTGCAAAATAACCCAGGGCAAAGACCAGGCCTTTGGTCTCAGCCGCCGAATAGACTTCAAAAATATACGTTGAAAAAGTCGTAAAAGAGGCAAAAAAGCCCACCACAAGAAGTCTCTGCCAGAAGATCGAATCTGCAGGAAGGCTCAAAACCAATAGCCCTAAGGCCAAACAACCCAATACATTAACCGAGAGACTCCAGGCTAAGATCTCAAAAGAATTCAGGTTTTTAAAAACACTTAAGAGTCCATAACGACTCAAAGCACCAAAAGCTCCTCCCAGAGCAACGGCAAGAATCTCTTTCATAGAAACATTCTATGCATAAGCTCGTCCTTCGACCAGTAGAATTCGAAACAAAAAAAGCCGATCCATTTTTATGTCCATTTTCGATGAAATATTGATCCGAGCCTCTAAAAAAGGTGCTAGTGACATTCATTTAAAAAGTGGAATGGTTCCCTATATGAGAGTCTCTGGCAAACTCATCCCGGTTTACAAAGATGCCGATATTATGGATGCCGAAGATATGGCCACCCTCTTTTACAATCTACTGAATGAGTGGCAAAAAAGAGAGTTTACAAAAAATAAAGAAGTTGATCTTGGTTACAGCATCAAAGGTCTTGGCAGGTTTCGCATTCACGTTCATCAACAACGCGGCTCGATTGCAATGGTTTTACGCCGCATTCAAAATATCATACCTAGCTTAGATGAACTGCATCTACCTCCCATTTTAGGTCAAATTGCAGAAAATGAACGCGGCTTGATTTTAGTGACCGGAATTACAGGCTCTGGTAAAAGTACCTCTCTTGCCAGTATGTTGAGCCACATTAATACTCATTTAAATCGACACATCGTCACCATTGAAGATCCGATCGAGTATTTGATTCCCGATCAAAATAGCATTGTCACGCAAAGAGAGCTGGGCTCTGATGCAAAGAGTTTCTCGCATGCCCTTCGTGCCAGCTTAAGGCAAGACCCTGATGTAATCATGATTGGTGAAATGCGTGATCAAGAAACCGTTGAGACAGCTCTCTTGGCTGCAGAAACAGGGCATTTAGTTTTCTCTACCTTGCATTCGGCAACTGCCGTAGATGCCATTGGTAGAATTCTAAGTGTTTTTCCCCCGCATCAACACCAACACGTTCGTATTCAACTTGCCTCTGTTTTAAAAGCCATTGTTGCGCAAAGACTGGTGCACACTTCTATAAGTACCGATTTTATTCCTGCTTTAGAAATTCTGCTCAACAATGAAAGGCTCAGTGAAAAACTTCGGGAAGCTGCAGATCCTCAAGAGCTTTTGCAGATAATGGAAGAGAGTACCAATCTTGGCATGCAAACATTTGATAATTGCCTTATGGACTATATAAAGAAAAAGAAAATTTCTTATGAAGAAGCACTTCGTGCATCGAGCAATCCATCTGACTTTGAGCTTCGCTACCATGGAGTGAACAAAATCAACCCAAAAGAAAATAAAGTTTATAATTTTAAAGAAACGCTACACGATGAGATCGAACTCGATACCACTGCCGTGGACTTTGATCGAACCAAATACAAGAAAAGAAAGTAGACTTCTCTCTGGCTCAGCGATACAAAAAAAAGCATGAAAAAGCCTGCCAGCGAGAAAATCATGGATTATCTTGCCCGAAGAGATCACTCTGAAAAAGAACTAGTGACCAAACTATCGCAAAGAGGATATCACTTTGAGGAAATCCAAAAGGGCTTAGACTATGTTCGCAACAGAGGATGGCTCTTCCCAGCCGATGAATTGGCTCTAAAATATACCGAAAGCCTTCATCAAAAAGGAAAATCTTTTCAATACATCCGCAAACAACTGCTACAAAAAGGCCTGCCAGTGCCCTCTTATGATCTTGAGCGCGAAGTAGAGAAAGTGCATGAACATTTGCAGAAAAAATTTCCTTCCTCAACAGGCTACAGTTGGCAACAGAAAGAAGACATTCTAAGGTACTTAAAAAATCGGGCATTTGATGATACCTGCATACGAAAGGCAATCGATGAAAGCGGCAGAAATTCGTGAAAAATTCTTACAGTACTTCAGCAAACAAAAGCATGAGGTAGTTGCTTCGAGTCCCTTGATTCCAGAAGGAGACTCAACTCTTTTATTCACCAATGCAGGAATGTTTCAGTTTAAAAATGTATTTCTTGGTGTCGACAAACGAAACTACAGCCGAGCGACCACTTCACAAAAATGCGTCCGCGCAGGTGGAAAACACAATGATCTCGAAAATGTGGGTCATACGGCCAGGCACCATACCTTTTTTGAAATGCTCGGAAACTTTTCATTTGGTGACTACTTTAAAGAAGATGCCATTCGTTACGCCTGGGAGTTTTTAACCCAAGAACTCCAAATTCCAAAAGATAAACTCTATGTCACTGTTTTTACCGACGATGACGAGGCAGCTGAAATTTGGCAAAAGCAAGAACAGGTACCCGCTCATCGTATCTTTCGCTTTGGTGAGAAAGACAATTTTTGGCGCATGGGAGACACTGGCCCCTGTGGACCCTGCTCGGAGATTTTTTATGATCATGAGCCTGAAAAAGGCGAATGCAAAAGCGCAGAAGACTTTGAAAAGGGTCAAGATGAAGATCGCTTTATTGAAATTTGGAACCTGGTTTTTATGCAGTTCTATGAAGAGCCAAAAGGGACACTCACTCCCCTGCCTAAACCATCCGTCGATACGGGTGCAGGATTAGAGAGAATCGCAGCACTAATGCAAGGAAGTTCTGTAAACTATGAAAGTGATCTCTTTCAAGACTACATTGAAAAAACCGAAGAGCTCACGGGTCGCAATTACAAAGAAAATAAAGAAGTCACTGCTGCCATGAGAGTCTTGGCCGATCATGCTCGATGTTCGAGTTTTTTGATTGCCGATGGAGTTTTGCCCTCCAATGAGGGCCGTGGTTATGTACTGAGAAGAATTATTCGCCGAGCGATTCGCTATGGCCGCAATCTCAGTCAAGACTCCCTTTTGCACATACTAGCTGAGTTGGTGATTCAAAAAATGGGCTCTGCCTACCCTGAATTAGAGCAACAATCAAATTTAATCCTCAATACCTTAAAACAAGAAGAAGAGCGCTTTTTAAAAACTCTCGATCAAGGAACTCAAATTTTAAACAAAGCCATCAATGAGCTCAAAGTTTTAAAAAAATCACGCCTCGATGGAGAACTTGTTTTTAAACTTTATGACACTTATGGGTTTCCATCTGATCTCACTCGACTGATCGCCAAAGAACAAGATCTTAGCATTGATGAAGAAGGCTTTCAAAAACACATGGCTCAAGCCAAAGAAAAGGCTCGCGCTTCTTGGAAGGGACAAACTATTCAAGCCGATCAAGCGCTCTTGTTGAAACTGGCACAGACTTATGGATCGACCCAGTTTACAGGCTATACCCATTTGCAAGAAGAAGGAGTGGTACTTGCGATTGCAGATACGACCAAAGAACTAGAAGCTAGCCAAGGCAAAGCCTTTGTGATTGTCGATCAGACTTGTTTTTATGCCGAAGGCGGCGGGCAAGTAGGTGATGTGGGAAGCTTTGAAGGCAAAGGCGTCAGCGGCCGCATTTTCAATTGCACCAAAGTAGATGCCACTCATATTTTGCACTTAGAAGTCGAACAAGGTGAATTGCAGAAGGGCCAAAAAATCAGAATGTTGGTCGAACACTCCAGTCGCCGCCTCACAGCAGCCAATCATTCGGCTACCCACCTATTGCATTCGGCCTTGAGAAAAGAGCTGGGAGACCATGTCACTCAAGCCGGCTCTTATGTCGATGCAGAACGACTTAGGTTTGATTTCACACATTCCAAACCTCTGAGCCAAAAAGAAATCGATACAATTGAAGATTTGGTCCATCGCGAAATTGCTCGCGCAACTACAGTTAAATCAGAGATTATGCCCTATCAAAAAGCCATCGATACCGGAGCAATTGCCATGTTTGGTGAAAAATACGGAGATGAAGTGCGAGTGATTGAGATGGGAGACTTTTCGGTGGAACTTTGCGGCGGAACCCATGTGCAAAATCTCAATGAAATTCGCGCCTTTAAAATTGTCAGCGAAACTGGCGTGAGTGCTGGGGTTCGTAGAATCGAGGCCATTACCTCAGATCTGGCAGTTGCCTATTTCTTGAAACACACTCGAGAGAACCAAGAAACTCGTGAGAACATTGGTTTTAAAGAGAGTTGGACACAGTTTATGGGCATTGAACAGACGCCCAAAGAGAATCATGTGATGGAGTGGATCGATCAACTTAGACAAAAAAACAAAGAACTACAAAAAGAAATACAGGCCTTAAAAGTCAATGAGATTGATTATGATGCCATTGTTGGCCGAGCTAAAAAGGTGGGCGAGCTGAATTTAATCACTGCCGATATTGAAATGGAAGATCGCAAATTACTCATTCAAGTTGCCGAACGATTGCGCGATAAGGCTGAGCCAGCTCTTGTAGTTTTAGTAGGGCAAGGCGAAGAGAATCATCCCATTTTAGTGAGCCTAACAAAAACTTTGAGCAAACAATATTCTGCTGGAAATATATTAAAAGAAATTGCCGGCAAATTGGGAGGCAAAGGGGGCGGGCGACCTGATTTTGCTCAAGGGGCTATACCCAACCGCAACCAAATGCAACAAGCTTTTGAAATCGCCGAAGCAATGCTTCAAGCATAATAATCTAGAATTTTATCTCGATGCTCAGAAAACATTTCAAGCATTTTTTCTTTTTCGAGCATTTCAAAGTCTTCAAATTCAAAACCGGGAGAGACAATACACGATACAAGGGCCCAGTCACCACCAACAGCAAGGCGAGCGCCCTGCCATACTTTCGCCGGAACCAAAACTTCTTTTTCTTCTCTTAACTGAAATTTTTGAGCAATACCCTCTGCAGTTAGCTGCAGCATCTCAACAGGGTCTCCGGCCAAAAAGTGCCAAATTTCATCATGGCGCAAACGATGCATCTGTGAAAAAGAATCGGCCGTCATAAGATAGTAAATCGAGGTAGATAGAGATCGATCATGAAAGTACATCGCAGACTTATAGGTCTGTCGAAAGAATCCACCTTCTTTAGCAAGGGGCTCTAGCTGAAAGTGCTCTATGGCTTGTTCAACTGTCATCATCTCGAGGGGAAACTCAAATTCTCCTTGATTGTTCAAAGCCAAGCTTTGCCATTTCACCACCGCTTTTAAAGGCATTTTCGCATACAAATGCGGAAATTCTTGCTGCATCTCTTCTACATAATCCCACTTTAAGTCTTCTCCCAAAGCTGCAACATCGACTTTGAGAAGTAGTAGATTCTTTTGTTCTTTGAAAAAGAGATTGGCTACGGTCAAAACTTGTTTGTAGGTCGAAAAATGAATAAATCCCTCTGACTCTAAAGAGGCGTGAGTGTAAAATTCATTCTCGGCAAAAAAATCTTTGCCTGTGGCAATGTGGTAAATATAGCGGCTCATCAGCAAAACATCATTTCAAACAAAACATCTACGGCCAAAATCGAAGTGATATCACTCGAATCAAAGGGCGGTGAAACCTCAACCAAATCCCCACCGACAAAATTTTCAATTCGCAAAGAGCGAAGAATTTTTTGCACTTCATAAGAAGTCAAGCCACCGGGAACCGGAGTGCCAGTACCTGGGGCATAGGCCGGATCAAAACAATCGATATCAAAACTAATATAAGTGGGAAGATCTTTAAAAGCGGGAAGTCTTTGTATAAATTCATGCACACCTTTGATGCGAACATCCTCAACAGTTGTGACTTTGATTTTATGTTCTTTCACAAATTCCAAGTCATCTTTTGCCGCAAGTGGTCCGCGAATTCCAAACTGAATGCTCTCTTCAGGAACAATCAGACCTTCATTGACAGCATGGCGAACAAAACTGCCGTGATGATACTCACAGCCCCAGGCTGCTGGGTAAGTGTCCAAATGAGCATCAAAATGCAAGAGCCTTAAGGGGCCATGCTTTTTATGAAAAGCACGCAGCAAAGGCAAAGTGGTAGAGTGATCTCCCCCAACAGAAATTAATTTTTTACCATGAGAGAGTATTTCAAAAGTTCTTTTTTCAATCCATTCGTAGGTTTTCTCGATCGAGATCGGAACCACAGGGCAGTCCCCAAGATCGGCCACTTTTTTTTCTTCAATCCAGTTGAGCTCTCGTTCCCAATGAAAGCCCCGGCCCAGAGATGAAAACTCTCGTATTCGAGTTGGTCCAAAGCGTGCTCCAGGTCGATACGATACCGCACCATCAAAAGGCACACCCTGAATGCCAAGATCATAGTCCTGGTCAATCGCTACACTAGGAAGTCGAAAAAAGGTTTTGATTGCTGAAAAGCGTGGAAATTCTCTTCCACTAATCGGTTTGTAGTCCATGGCTAGCTTATACTTGGCTAGTGAGTCAGGGTCTCTCTGCGTTGCAACATTTCTTTCTAGACCCAGTTTCGCTTATATTCAGCTGGCTTATCACCGAAAAGATCTTGAAGGAGCTAACATGACCCGAAAAGCAGAATTGATTACCCATATGTCAGACTTTGGAAATCACACTTGTGAAATTGGCCATGATATCAATAACATCCTTTCGATTTTAATGGGATACAATGAAGAACTCGAAGAGATGATCGAAGATGATGAACTCGATATGAAGATGATACAAAGAGTTCACAGTAAATTCAATGTTGCCATTGATCGTCTGCAAAAAATGGCCACCGATGTAGCTCTGATTCGAAATGATGACTTAAGCGAAGAAAAAAATGTAGATCTCGCCAACTATTATCACCGCTCTCTAAAGCTAATGACTGCAGCCTTTAAAACTTGGAACATCAAACCCATCTATCGTCGTATTGGCGATCACTTCTCTCACAAAGCGAAATCGGATGAGTTTAACATTTTCTTGTGCGAACTATTTGGGAGTTGGTGGCATAACTGGCAACCCAGTGAACTTACAAATGTAGAATTCTTTGCTGAGACCCTAAAAGATACTTTGATTTTGTCTTGGAAGTGCGACGAAGAAGAACTGCCTAGTGATTTTCCTGAAGTGAAGTGGATGGGGCAGAGTTTAGAGTTTGAAAAACTAGAAAATGAAGTTCGCTTGAGCATTCCTTGTCAAGCGGTCGAAAATAATTCAGAATCGGTGGCTTGAAGTCATACGCTCAAAAACTTTTAAAATGGTATCAAAAAAACTATCGCCCTCTTCCTTGGAGAGAAACCAATGATGCTTATGAAATATGGCTCTCTGAGGTTATGCTTCAGCAAACCCGAGTTCAGGCGGTATTACCGATTTACCAAGGATTTCTAGAAAAGTTCCCTCAAATAGAAGACTTAGCACAAGCCCAAGAAGGAGAACTCTTAAAAGCCTGGTCTGGGCTAGGTTACTACAGTCGAGCCCGAAATTTGCAAAAAGCAGCAATTTGGATTCATGAGAATCAGTTTCCTGATAACTATAAAGATCTTTTAGAACTACCAGGTTTTGGCCTCTATACCGCAAGAGCTGTTGCCAGTTTTGCCTTTGGCGAAATCGTGGGCGTTTTGGATGGCAATGTAATTCGCTTTTTAACTCGCTTCTTTCAACTCGAATTGCAGTGGTGGAACAGTCAAGAAAGAGAGCACTTGCAAGAACTTTCTGATCGCTTTGTAGAATCTTTGAAAGAGCCCCTTATCAACCAGGCCATGATGGAATTGGGGGCAAATATCTGCCTACCCAAAAACCCAAAATGTATGCTCTGTCCCTTACAAAAAGACTGCAAAGCCTTTTACACCAAAAACCCAGATCGCCTGCCCCTTAAAAAGCCAAAAAGAGAGAAAGAGATTTGGATTTGGAAAGCTTATCTGGTCGAGAGTCCAAAGAAATATGCACTGATTTACAATTCCTATTCTCCGTTTTTAAAGAAACATTGGATCTGGCCTGGTGAGGTCAAACGTAGGGCTCAAAAACCAAAAAACTTCGACTTTCGTCACTCAGTCACTCATCACGATATCTATGTAAGAATACAAAGCCTAAAAAAGAAAGATCTCGAGAAAATGCCAATTCCATGGACTAGAAACAATGGCAAAGACTCCTTGAAAGAGCTAAAATGGATAGCAAAAGAGGAGCTACCAGAATGGAGCCCCTCCTCACTCATAAGGAAAGTGATTGAGCATGCAAATCGGAAAGATTCTTCTTTTTAGCCTCGTCTGTTGTTTTTTAAGCTGTTGCCGTAGTGGAGATAAGAAAAAAGTTGCAGAAACAAGCCTTGAACTGCCCAAAGCACTTGCAACACCTAAGGGTTTTGAAATGCCAAATAAAAAGCTTTTTTTGTTTCGAGGCTCTGCACAAAAACCTGCATTTTCTCCTACTGGAAATAAATTTTTATTTCTATTAAAGAACAACGAAAATCACAAACAGACAGAAATTTATGAATTTGATTTTAAAACCGAAAGCTTCACTCGCTTGACTCACCAAAGCGGTGAAATTTACTCATTTCATTATGGACGCGATGAAGATAGTTTTTACTATTCAAGCTCTACAGATGAAGAAAAAGAGCATCCTGATTTGATCAAAAGCTTTAGTCAAGTGACCAACAAAAGACCAGAAATATTCTCAGAAATGTACAAAGCCAAAGCTTTTGGTCGAAACATTCAAAGAATCACCAATGAACGCGGCTTTGATGGTGACAGTGATTTGCATCCTCAGAAAAATCTTTTGATTTTTGTACGTAAAGGCAATCTCTATCAATTTGCAAACCGTAAAACTACACTCTATAAGAGAGGAAACTTTCGTAGCCCTAGTTTTTCTCCAACAGGAACAGAGCTTGCAATGATCGAAGAGGGGCCTAAAGATCAAAGAATTTTACTTGGAGAATTTCGCAAAAAAACTTTTACTGCCTACTCTCCATTTCGTAAAGCTAAGTACAAAGACATCGCCTGGCATCCGAATTCAAAAGAAATCTTCTTTTCTGCCAGACAAGAAGATATTCCGAATTGGGAAATTTATAGTATGAATATTGAAAACACTTGCATCAAAAGACTTAGCTATCATGAAGCTGATGACTCGCAAGTGAGCATTCACCCCAACGGCAAAGAACTTCTCTTTATGAGTACACGTTCAGGAATCTCTCAGATCTATCAAATGCCGATCAAAGCTCCCAAAGACTGTTTACTCTTTGCCAATCAGAAACTTCCTGATGTTTATAGCAACCCCTGGCAAAAATATTTGGAGAGATAAATGAAGTTCTTACTTTTACTTACCTACTTTTCTTTCGTTCAAGCCGCACCTTTTCCCGTAACCTCAAGTTCTGCGGTTTTAAATGGCTTACAAGATTTCGAAACTTCATGGGGGCTTAAGCTGCACAATAATAAAAATGCATGGTCTAGAATTTTAGCACCTCCAGAAGATCCTATGCACTTAGTGAGTTATAGAAAAATTGAAGGCAATAGTGCTTCCTCTGCTGAATTTCACTTGAGAGTAGATCCATGGCTGAAAAGAAAAAAAGAAGGAGAGAAAATCAACTTGAAGTCCTACACTTCTTACTGGACCAAAATGTTTCCCAAATTTGGTCTCGAAGTCATTCAAATCAAATTCACAAAATTTAAAGATTTCAAAGTATCCATCATCGATAGCTACAACCCAGAGAGCCAAAGGCAAGTACGCCAGTTTTTACTATGGGGCCAAGACAGAGCCGTCATCGCCAGCTGTTCTGATGACTACAAAAAATTCAATACTTCCTATGCCGAGTGCTACAGAATATTCGAATCCATTCAATGGAATCAAACTACTTTGAACCAAAGCCAAAAATCTTTTTGATAAAACTGGCCACCTTGTTGGTTTTTTGAGGGGCTTGCTTTTCTCGCGCCACCTGTCTTTCTTTAGGCTTATGTGGCTTTAGCGGCCTATTTGTAGTGTTACTGCTCCAATGGCTTTTCTTTTTTCCATGTTTTTTACGCTTTTCCATTGCAACGGCTTTGGCATTTCTTGCTTTAGGCCCTTTGTTAGAAGAACTTGAGCTGCTACTTGATGCGCTTTTGCTTTGTGAAGAACCAGATCTCTTTCTGTGCGGTCGATTCTCTCTTCTTTGAGATTTTGATTGATCTTTTCTTGAGCCACGATCTTTACGAATCTCATCAGCAGAGGGAAATTTTTTAAACTCACTCAATAAAAATTCATCATCCAGCCAAGCACTCTCAATTTTATTTTTTAAATAGGTCTCGATTCGAGCTAGGGCTTCGACATCTTTATCACTTACAAGCGATATAGCTCGGCCTTGATTGCCTGCTCGTCCGGTTCTACCAATACGATGAACATAGTTTTCAGCGTCTTCAGGTAAGTCAAAATTAACAACCAACTCGATTCCATCAATATCTAAACCTCGGGCGGCAACATCTGTTGCCACCAAAACTTGCTTGCTTTGATTTCGAAATTGCTCCATAACCCGATTTCTTTGATTTTGAGTAAGAAGAGAGGAAATCCCAACAGCTGGTATGTCATTGTTAGACAAGAAAAGAGAAATTCTTTCAACATTGTTTCTATAATTGCTAAAGACAATCATGTTTTTGGGATTCTTTTTTTTGTATAGAGACAATAGATAAGCTGGTTTTTCTTGCTCGCCAACATGATACAAACTGTGTTCTACATTTTCTGCTGTGAGGCTATCGCGGTCAATGTGACATTCTATGGGCTGAGCTTGAAACTCATAAGCAACCTGAATCACATCAAAGTTCAATGTCGCACTAAAGACCATAAATTGACGATCTTGAGGAATCCTTCGTAAAACATATACCATATCGTCTTTAAAACCCATATCAAACATTCGGTCGGCTTCATCAAAGACAACGGCTCGAACTTGTTTTAAATCGACAATATGACTTTTATAGAGGTCAATCAATCGCCCTGGAGTTGCCACAATAAACTCTGCACCTTGATCAATTTGTTTTTTCTGTTTGTCGTAATCCACTCCACCATAAATACTGACCGAGCGAATAGAACCATGCTTGCCAAATTTTTGAACCTCTTGAGAGACTTGTTCGGCGAGTTCACGAGTGGGAACCAAAACCAAAATAAAGTTTCTTTTTTGCCAATCACGAAAGGCTGTTTTTTGCAAATCGGCCCACTCTTCATCCGATTTTCCCTCTCTCTCGATACGGGCTTGAAGTATACGATGTAACAGCGGAATCACAAAAGCGGCGGTTTTACCGGTACCCGTTTGCGCTAATCCAGAGATATCCTTACCTTGAATCGCCAAGGGTATTACTTGTTCTTGAATGGCTGTGCATTCGTTAAAGTCAATTTCCTGTAGGCTTTTCTGAATTTCAGATGCCAATCCCAATTCTGAAAACTTCATGTATCTCCTTGGCGCTAAGATTGCATTTTAACCCCAAGATTTCAATCTCTTAAAAAGTCAAATAGCTGATTCGTAAAGACTTCAGGCTGATCATAGTGCACCCAATGACCCGCTTTTTCAATAAGCGCCCCTTTGATTTTCGGATTTGTAGCCAAGACTCGTTCAAAAACCTCTTGGCTGAGAGTATCACTATCTGCTCCGCGTACCCAAAGACAGGGCATAGAGAGAGCCTCGACCTCTGACCATCTCTCTTTTTCGTGTATGGCCTTAGTGCTCAATAAAATCGCGGTTTCAGAAAACTTCCAATCAAGCCGAGCATCTCTCTTTTCTTCTAAATTTGCATAAAGATAGGCTGACAATACGGGGTCAAATAGCCGCTCTAAATGCTCTTTGGCCTGCTTTCTAGATTCAAAGGGAGCATTTGCTTTTCGCAAAATATGCTCGATTTCATTTTTGCGAGAGAGCGAAACATCAGGCCCAATGTCTTCAATGCAGAGTTTATTCAGTCGATTTGGGTGCGATGCGGCAAAGCTCAAGGCAACTCTTCCGCCCATAGAATGACCCACCAAATGAATCTTTTGCCAGTTGAGGTGATCTAAGATCATCAGAAGATCTGCTGCATAATCCTCTGGGGCATAGCCCGATTCAGGCTGAAAACTCTTGCCGTGGCCTCTTTGGTCATAGGCTAATACATGAAATTGGGTGGATAGCGCTTTCATGATTCGCTTCCAATTGTTCGCATAGCCCATCAGGCCATGCAAAAAAACCACCTTGGGCAGTTCCTCTTCTCCCAATCTGAGGACTTGGAATTTTTCTAAAATTCGCATATTTCTACTAATACTTAGAAAACCAGCTGCTGACAAAGGCAGTCATGGCAACAACGCGCATCGAAAAGTGGATATGCTAAGCTCGCAAAACAAAAGCCTACACCGAGACTGGATCGAAGACTCTGCTTTAAAAGTGGTCGAAGATTTACAAAAAGCTGGATACGAAAGCTATTTTGTTGGCGGCTGCGTTAGAGATTTACTCGTTGGTTTAAGTCCGAAAGATTTTGATATTGCCACCAGCGCCACTCCTGCTGAGGTTAGAAAGTGCATTTCTCATTCCTTTATTATCGGCAAAAGATTTCGTCTCGTGCACGTGCACCGACGAGATCAGGTGTATGAAGTTGCCACTTTTCGTCGTGATCCAAGCCCTGAAGAAAAAGAAAGTGATGACCTCAGCGGCGACAATCTTTTTGGTGACCCCCAAAAAGATGCCTGCCGTAGAGACTTTACGATCAATGGCATTTTCTATGACTCGGTCAAAGACGAGATTATTGACTATGTAGAAGGCATGCAAGATATCCAAGATCGCTGCATTCGAATGATTGGCGAACCACAAACTCGACTTTTAGAAGATCCCATTCGAATTTTACGCGCCCTAAGACTCTCGCATAAATTGGGTTTTCAAATTGAACCTGAATTACGAGAGGCAATGCAGAGCTCTGGTGAAAGTTTAAAACGATCTGTGTTACCAAGAAAGCGTGAAGAACTGCTTAAAATTTTAAAACTTAAAAATGCACCTCTTGCCCTGCAAGAGGCTCATGATCTTGATATCTTAGAGAACTGTTTTCCGACATTGAATGAGGTGTACCAAGACACCGAAATGACCCAAGTCTTTTTTCATTATATGCAATTTCTGAATCCTTGGATGAATTCCAATTGCTCTCCAACTCGACTGTTTAGTTTGCTTTTGTATGCCTATAGCAAAGCGAAGTTCAAAGACTTTGATGAAACCAATACAAACTACTGGAATACCGAGACCAATAGTGATTTAAAAGTTTTTCTTCGCGATGAGTTGGGAATGTTCAATGCTGAACAAGAGAGCTTGTGCAATTGTTTCAAAAAAATTCCTATCTTAAAAAATCCCAAAAAATACCAGCAAATGGCAGCCAAACAAAAAATTAAATTTCTTTCTCAAGACTGCTTTGAAATGGCACTCGATTTTAGCAAAGAAGATTTCCTCGTTAATGCTGAGGATCTTCACTTTTGGTATAGAGAATATAGTCAAAAGCTTCCACAAATCCTAGACCACGAAGACAAGAAACTAGAACAAGCCAAGAAGAGAAAGAAACAAAATTATCGCAAAAAGGCCGGCAACCATAAGAAAAAGCCGTCTCGAAAAACAGATTCTCATTGACCTGTTCTGATCTGAGAATCACTTAGTCACAAGTTTCCCAACGTGACTCTATAGCTATAGATTGCAGTAGTATCTTCAGAGTCTGATCGTTTTCACCACAGAGGCGATCTCCATCACAGCCACTGCGGTATTCACCAAGATTCCAGCTTAAAACCTCAGAGTTTGATACAACCTCAAGATTCGCGTACGGAAATACAAACTGTGCAGTACAGTATTGTTCACCTGAAGGTCGCTCCATGCAAACTTTAGATGCATCTAAAATCTCTAAAATTCTTTGATGATCTTGCTCTAGCAAACATTTATTATCTGTTTCTGAGAGAAAAACTCCGGTTTTAAGATCAACTTGATGAGGAAATTCATCAAGCTCATTCCAAGGACCAAAAGCCAAACTAAGGTACTCACTTTGATTTAGTGCTGCACTACTTTGAGCAGGAAAGGTTTCTGTTCTACCTTCTCCTCCAACTGGCTCTGATTGAGAAGAGCAGTTTTGATACGCAAGTATCAAGGCGGTAAGAATAAATAAAAACCAAAATATATTTTTCTTCATAGTGTGTCCTAGGCTAAAAACTCTAAACCATAATTCCATTGTGCTTGAAAATTGCTCTGCTTGTCTTTTTTCATCGCTTCTCTCCAGCAAATTCTCGCTTTTACATTACGAAATTTTTCAGAAAAAGGAACTGGTACTTTCAAAGTAACATGGTCGCCAACATGAAACTCCTTGTCTTTAGAATAGACTCTTGCGCCAGAAACAGAAAGATTAATGATTGCCGCATTCTTGTCAAAATCTTTAGAGGCTCGATCTGTGATAAGGCTAGCATATTGAAAGGTTCGAAAACGAGGATTAGAGCGATAACAAAATTGCTCTCCTGTTAGGAGCTTTAATAATAAACCGTTTACACTCTCTCGCTCTTCTTCAACGTTTACAATAACCATTCTTTTATAGGTAAGAACTCTTTTTTTGGCATCTTCATCAATCTCTGTAGCGGTAATCATGATCGGCAATTTATAGTGTAAAGCGATAGAATCTATCATATCCATTTGTTTGTTATTGAAATCAGAGAATGAAAAAACCACAGCATCAAAATAGTTCGAAGCTAAAGCCTCTAAGACTCTTTTAGCACTATCAACGTGGTAGCTAAAAAATTGACTTTCTTTTTTTAGCTCTGATTGAACCTTGTAAAAAGAATGATGTGATTTCGATACAATCAAAATATTTTTTAACATGGCCCCCTCCGATACATATAATTACAGCAAATAGGGTGCCAGACCAAAGCCCTATTGTTTTCACTCAGAGTCGATTGTTGATAAAACTTTAAACCCAAGGCAAAAACTTCGACACTGTCTCAAATTGAGAAAATCTAGGGTGTAATTAGATCTCATATAATATTATGACCTGCGGCTCATTAAGAATGATAAAATCACAGCATGCTCTAATGGCTTTTTTTAGATGAATTGATTGACCGCAGTTTCAGAGCCTAAGAAAATAGAGTCTATGTCAAATGATGAATATTCACAAAAAAGAATCTTAGAACTCGAGGCTGAGCTACAGAGAAAGTCTTCGGAACTCCTAATGTATAAAGAAGAGATTTCAAGAATCAATGCCCAACTCGAAAAGCTCATTGAGCGAGTTCGAAAAGAGCTCGAAATGGGCAATCAGATTCACGAGTTTTTATTGCCAACCGAAATTCCCAATATTCCTGGCTTTGAGTTTAGTGCCAAATTCAAACCCTCTTCGATTTCTGGAGGTGATTACTATGAAATACTTCATCATGAAGACAAATCTCGTTTTGGTCTTCTTATGGCAAGTTCATCTGGCTATTCTATGTCAGCCTTATTTCTAAGTGTATTGTTAAAATACACTTCAAAAATGGCTTCTAGAGGATCGATGGGGCCAAAAGATTTTTTAGTTGAAATTCAAAATGAGATGCAAAAAAAGATGACCGAAGAAGATAGCGCAAGTGTTTTTTATGCTAGCTTTGATCGTCGAAACAATGAACTTACATATACTTGCTGTGGTCATATTTTAGTAGCACATTATAGCTATTCACAAAAAGAATGCCGAGAATTACCGGCAGAAGAATCAAGAATTGTAAAAGCAAAAAAATTAGACATGAAAGAGCACGTCTTGGTTTTAGAACCTAGAGACCGCTTGTTGTTATGTTCTGAAGGCCTTCTCTTTGAAGAAAATCCTAATGGAGAGTTTTTTGGTAAGTCTAAGATTTTGCAAATTTTTGAGAAAGAAATAGCACTATCACCCCATGAACTTAGAAATGAGATTTTTGTTCATGCCCAAGAGTTTCGCCAGCATAAAGAGCAAAAAGCCGACCAGAGTCTTCTTTTGATGGAAGTGAAAGATCGCGTTATAAGCCTAGCTCGCTCATAATGCGATCTGCAAGTTTCATCTAATGCTTTCATCGCTTACAATAATCCGCTAATATTTGAGCTTAAAAGTATCAACAGGGAGTATTTATGGTAGAAGTTTACGAAGGCGCATTAGATAGAGGCTTAGAAGGGGTCATTGCTTGCACGACAAAAATCTCATTTATTGTTGATGCTACGCTTACTTATAGAGGCTATACAATCGAAGACCTTGCCGCCAATTCGAGTTTTGAAGAAACAATTTATTTGCTCTGGAACGATCGTCTCCCCACAGAAAATGAATTAAAGACTTTTCGCTCTGAAATAAGTAAAGAAATGAATCTCGATGCAAATTTGCTACAATTCTTAAAAAATCTTCCCACTACTAATGTTCACCCTATGGCCTGGCTTAGAACTGCCGTTTCAACTCTTGGCCTTTATGATAAAGAAGCTGAAGACTCCACTGAGGAGGCCAATCAAAGAAAGGCCATCCGCTTAACTGCAAAAATTGGCAGTCTCGTTGCTGCTTTCTCGCGGTTTCGGGATGGCAAAGATTTTGTTGCTGCCAACCCAGAGAAGTCTCTCGCTTGGAACTTTCTCTATCAGCTTTTTGGTACAGAGCCTGATGATGAAAAAGTAAAGATATTTGATACTTGTTTGATATTGCATGCTGACCACGAACTAAACTGCTCTGCTTTTTCTGCTCGTGTAACATCTTCTTCTTTGAGCGATGCCTACTCTTCTGTCGTTTCAGCTATTGGTGCTTTAAAAGGACCATTGCATGGAGGAGCCAATGAACAAGTGATGAGAATGCTGAAAGAGATCGGCACTGTCGAAAAAGCCAAAAAGTGGGTCACAGAGGCTCTAGCACGCAAAGAGAAAATTATGGGTTTTGGCCACAGAGTTTATAAAAACGGTGACCCACGGGCCAAAATTTTGAGAAATATGAGCCAATCGATGACTCAAAATAGTGCCGAGCCTCATTGGTTTGAGATGTCTACGACGATAGATGATACGGTTCAGGCTGAGAAAGGGCTATTGCCAAATGTCGATTTTTATTCTGCGACTGTTTACTACAGTATGGGAATACCTATAGACCTATTTACACCCATTTTTGCTGTATCAAGAACAACCGGATGGCTCGCTCATATTTTTGAACAATACTCTAACAACCGTATTTACCGACCACGTGCGAAGTGGGAAGGAAAAGAGGGCCTCAAGTACAAGCCAATTGCCGAAAGATGAGCTGAAGGACTGAGTAGAAGATAAAAGCCCTACACAGTCTGCTTAATTCTCATTGCTAAAAAATGACCGGCCCTTGGTCGGTTAATTTTTGTATAAAATATCCACGTTTTCTCTAAGTTTCTAAAATTCCTAGTTTTTTCTAATTTTATTAGACTTTGTACCGATCTGTTTTTATAGGAGTTTTCTATGGCCTCGAAAGCGATACTTGTTTCGAAACCATGTGCAGATGAGTTACTTCTTAAGCAAAAACTACATGATTCTGGAGAATTTGAAGTCGATTCTGTTCATAGTGCTAGCGAAACTACAGATTTATTAAAAAGCAAGAATTACGACCTTTGTATTTTCAATTTCAATCGCTTTCGAAAAAGTCAGTATGACTTGGCTTTGAAAATGCGAAACCTTGGCTACAAGTTTCCGATTATGGCAACAGCAAATGAAATCGATTTTTCTGAGCTCCCCAATGAAGTTTTTCAAGAGCTTTTGATTCTAGAAAAACCTTTTCATGAAAAAGATCTTATTGGCGTCAGCAAAAAGCTAATACAGGGTAAAAAGGTCGATCAAAGAATCCACCGAAGGTATCCCACCAACCAGATTGCTAAAGTCGAACTTGTAACCGAAGGTAGTTTGCATGACAGCCATATGTTCAATCTCTCAAAAGGTGGCGCCTATATTGAGTTACCGCAAGATCTCAAGCTCGATGAAGGAGATTTGCTACGACTCGATATTCACTTAGCACAAATAGACAAAAAGCACGACTTACATGCCAAAGTGGTGTGGACCAACAAACAAGCACGCTGGAATATGGGTCAATCTGTAGGAGTAGAGTTTATCTCTCCAGATGATATTTATTCTACTTTGCTCGATAGCTTTTAGTTGATAACTTAAACACATGTTAGAATTTGATGCCAAACTGATTCACTCTGTTTTGCGACTCAGTTTTTATTCTCCAAAAACTGCAAATAGCTTTGACCTTCCTGCGGCTCTTAAGCTTCGTGAGTTCTATAGTGAAAATCAATACTCTGCCATTTTGTTTCGCTCAAGCCATCCAAAAGTATTTTGTTCCGGAGGAAACCTCAGAACCTATGCCTTGTCGAAAATCAATGAGGGCAAAAAAATCAATAAACAAATTAGAGAGATTTTAGTTCATTTTCAGCAATTACCCGTACCTAAAGTTGCTCTGGTCGAAGGAGATGTTTACGGTGGCGGCTTAGAACTTTTAAGTTGTTTTGATCATATTATTGCCCTGCCACATACACAGTTCTGTTTTTGGCAAAGAAAAATGGCACTCAGTTTTGGGTGGGGTGGAGGAGAAAGATTGCGAGCACGCCTCGGCCCCAAAGTCTTAGAACAACTATCCTTGCAAGCTGCATCGCTAAGTTGTCATAAAGCTCTCCAGATAGGCTTGATCGACGAAATTGCCTCTGCTCACAATTTGCAAGAGAGGGCGGATTCTTACATAACAAAACAAAAGCAGCTCCCTCGAATTCCTTTTGGCTTTCTCAAAGACCAAGACAAAAAAGATGAGAGCAAAATTTTTGAACAACTTTGGGGAAACCCAGAACACATTCAAATACTTAGAAATTTTATTAAGAAGAACTAGGCAGCTTGAGCTTTTCTAATTGCTCCCTAAGCCATCTCCATCAGTTCTTTGACAGCTTTTGAAATGCCCGTGAAAACCTGACTGGGTTGTGCGTCATACATATAAGCAGGCGAAGTAATCACTTTGTTTTCTCGATCCGTAACAAAATCATCTACTTGGCATTCAACATGCTGGGCGCCTGTTTTTTCAATTTCTGCTGCAGTCTCTTTGTCATTACCAATGGTCAAAGACACATTGTGCTCACCTAGGGCCAATGCCACTAGTGCAGGAGCAATACAAAATGCGGCGATTGGTTTTGATTCACGATGAAAGTCTTGTAGTAGAGTCTTTAGATTCTCATCCATGCTTGCTTGTGAGCCTTCTTTTGCAAAAGTACAAAGATGTTTTGCCGCTCCAAATCCACCAGGCAAACAGATCGCATCAAAATCAGCCGCCTTTAACTCCTTCAGGTCATGGATTTTACCGCGTGAAATTCGAGCCGCTTCTTCTAATACATTACGTCTCTCAGACTTTGCCTCCGAGTGGAGATGATTGATTGTCTCTATCTCTTTGTTTGGCGCAAAACATTTCACCTCGGCTCCTGCAGCATCCAAAGAAATCAATGTGCTCACACTCTCAGTAATTTCTGCACCATCCAAAAAGCCACAACCTGAAAATACAACTGCAATTTTTTTCGCCATAAAAGTCCCCTTGTAATGGATCTAAACTTTTTTCTACTCGGTGGCAAATTGATAATCCACTACAATCTCACATTGCGTGATTGGGGCACCATCTAACAAAAAGTTTGCGTAGGTGAGACATTGCGAAAGATAACGAGCATACCATGGAGTATCAGGACTCAATTCAATACTATATCTGGTCTTAAAGTCTCCCTGAGGAAAAACCAAAATTTCGTCAAAATCCACCCTCTTTACTCGAATTTGGCAATTCTCAATTCCACCGCAATTGGGCAGTTCACGAATACTATCTGGTGGACTCATCTCATAGAAACTAATGCTCATATTGTAGTAATCAATGCGAATCAAATCTTCTACATTGGCAACATTTTTCAGGCGGATGCTTCGATCAGGTCGACTAAAGCGCGACTGTAGGGCTTGCTCTGAAACCAAGTCAGCAATCAACTCAATCTCTTCAAACTCATAAGATTTCAAAATATTTCCTTCTTCATCCAGGCTGGACTCTGTTTTTATACTACGCACCTCAAAACAAGGAACCGTATTTTGATTCTGATCTGTACACTCAGAACTTAACTTAAGAAATACTTCTTGATCGATCCGTCCAAGCACGCCAGGCCTTTGATTCACAAACTGAATCGTCTGTGCAATGGTAAGCCTCTCTCCTACACCAATTTTATTCAATTGCTCTTCTGAAAAGTAATTATTCAGTTCGGTAGACAACACAGCTCTTGAGACTGGCTCGCCTAAATCTTCTTCTAGATGCTCTTCACATGAGCCGAGCAAGAAAACCAGCAAAACAAGCAAAATTCTCATATAGAATCCCAGCCCCAAATCCACATTCGAAGAGGAAAAATACGATTGAGAGTCTCAGAAACTTCGCTTGAAAAATCATACAGCTCTTCAGGGTTTTGCGGCCCAAAAAGAAGGCGAACAATATCTTCTTCTTTCTCGGTACTAAACAATTTGTCTTGCACCTGAAAGCGATACTCACCATCGACATAAAACATCTTCAGTTGATTAAAACCTAAAACTTGAGAGGCATGTCTTTGAATTTTACTGAAAAGGTTTTGCGGTTTTAAAATACGAATCAAGCCCAGATATCCATAATGTACATCGACTTGGTTTTCTTGAAAGCGTTTTAAAAGGTTTAAAGAATGAAGCGGCAAAAGCATATGCAGGTTTCTAGCTTGATCTTCTCGAATGTAGTTCAAAAGATTGAGTAAAGGTTTTACATTCCCCCCCCATTCGTGAATATAGCCATTTAGATCTGCTCCCTTACCTTCAACGGCAAATGCCTGAATTTCATTATTATGCCAAGCTGTATAAACTCGAGAATTGGGAATCTGTAAATATCGTCGCACATCTTCAAGACTTCGCATACTAAACACACTATGTTTCTGAAAGAGCTTTAAAATTGCTTCAGGGGCAACTTGATTACTGTTTTGAAAATGAAGCCCCAGCGGCTCGACCTCAAGTCGTTTATCGATACTGGCGATCAGTTCATTTCCGGCTAAGAAAAAATTCATTTTTTGATAAAACTCGTAGAGATCAGACCACAAAATGGCAAAATCACAGTCTTCTTCAATAGCTGCATCGATACACTCTTGAATAATTTTCTTACTTAAACCTTGCTGCCGATAATCTTCATGTGTGACAACCGATCCGATTGCCGCGATTTTAAAGACTCCGAGCTGACTTTTTATGTGCAGCGGCTTCCACACAGCATGAGATAGAATCTTTCCATTTTCTTCGATGACCCGAATGTTCTTTCGGTTGCTCTCACAAAAAACGCTCGGGTATTCATCGACAATAGACCAATCGAGGTCTTTTCTTAACTGTTGGTCTAAAAACTCAAAGAGTTCTGTAAACTTTAGATTTTCAGGTACCTTAGGGTCTTCCATGAACCACCTTTTTCTTCTTATCTTATTAAAAAAAAACGGAATTTTCGCCTTTTTCAGAGGCATTCACGACTTTTGTTTTTGCTTTTTAAAGACTTTTCTAGCCTTTCATCTATAGATATGATACCAAAGCCTTATGGCAGATAAAGAAGATAAGTGGCCTGAAAACAAGCCAGGCAAGTATTATGTAGACCAATCCTGCATTTCTTGTGATGCATGCGCAACCACAGCACCAGATCACTTTATCATTGATGAAGATGATGGCCATGCTTACGTAATCAAACAACCACAAGGCTCTGAAGAAAAGGAATTGGTAGATGAAGCAATGGAAGGTTGTCCCGTTGAGGCTATTGGTGACGACGGCGATGATTAAGTCTTTCTTTGACCCTTTGTTTGAAATCTTCCAGTATTAGAATATGTTTGTCGCCTTTTTAGAAAGTATTAAATACACAGGCCACCTCTACCCAGTCTCTTTTTTAAGAGTCTATATGGGCTACTTCTATTTACAGCAAGCACTTGAAAAGTACACCGGAGTTTATCTAAGCCAAGCCCGCTTTGCCTCACAAGTGCGAGAGGCCATGAACTTTGAACACTCTCCCGACTGGTATCTCCATTTTATGGAAGAATTCGCGGTTCCCTATTGGAAAATTTTTGCCTATAGCATTACCAGTTTAGAATTCTTAATCGGGCTCTCTTTTATTTTGGGTTATCTTGTAAGACCCTTTGCAATTCTTGCAAGTTTGCTCTCTTTGGCGCTTTTGTGGTTGAGTCCTATCGATTTGAGTTTAATGTATAAAACCTTTATTGCAATTCATATCACTTTGGCATGGTTGGGTGCTGGGCGCTGCCTGGGCATTGACTATTATTTTTATAAAAAAATGAGAGGTATCTGGTGGTAAAAAAAGTGAGTTTGGCAACCACGCCTAAAAGTCTTCCCCAATTTTTCAATAAAATTCCTAGAACCAATGGTGAACATGTTGCTTTCTCTGATCCACGTGCCATACGCGCCTTGGTAGCTTGCATGGATATGAATGCTGTCATCGGTGGGGCTGCTTCACATTATGGAGGACCAGCAGCTTTTGCAGAGATCAATTCAATTATTTATGGGATGGCTTTTCATGAGGCAAAAGCAAAAAACAAAGAGTGGTTTGAGCTCTATCATATTATCAATGATGCCGGTCACTGCGAAAACGGAATCTATGCACTTAAGGCCAATTATGGCTTTGCTGATTTAAGTTTAGATAGCCTAAAGGGCTTTCGCTCAATTCAAAGCAAGTTAACAGGTCATGGCGAAAGCCACTTATTCCCCGAAGGAGTCTATCTCAGCAATGGGCCTCTAGGTTCAGCTCTACCCCAAGCCCAGGGCTTAGCGCTTGCTGATGCCTTAAATGGAAATAAAGAACGTATCACAGTTTGTTGTATCTCCGATGGAGCTGCCATGGAGGGCGAGGCTAAAGAAGCTTTCACTGCGATTCCTGGCTTGGCAAGCAAAGGCAAACTGGCTCCTTTTCTATGTGTTTTAAGTGACAACAATACCAAGCTTTCTGGAAGAATTGATGAAGATTCTTATAGCATGCAAGCCTACTTTAAATCACTACAAACCGCAGGCTGGGATGTGATTCAACTCGATGAAGGCAATGACTTAATCGCTTGTCTGCGTTTTTATGAAGAGGCCATTTCAAGTCTAAAAGAGAACCCTCAAAAGCCTGTTCTCTTGCATCTTAAAACCATCAAAGGAATCGGCACTGAGGCAACCGCAATGTCTGCCTCTGGAGGACATGGCTTTCCTTTAAAATCGGCAAAAGAACTCCCTGCCTTTTTACAAGAAATCTATGCTGATGATGAGTTGCCTGCCGAATTTTTGAGTTGGGCCGATGAATTGATGCAACTTGAAAACCAAACAGAAAAGATCTCATCAGATCAAATTGTCGAAAAAATACAAGTTGGAGTTAGCAAGGCTTTGATTCAGAAAAAGAAAGAGGGTAAGCCCATTTTTTCTATTTCCAGCGATCTCGCTGGCTCCACAGGAGTTGTGGATTTTCAAAAAGAATTTCCTGAAGCCTATCTTGATATCGGTGTTGCCGAAGCAAAT
>CAZZCP010000004.1:35516-37120 GCA_964653235.1 uncultured Pseudobdellovibrionaceae bacterium
AGGCCTTTCTAAACAAGGTTTTATACCTATTGTTGATACTTTCGCTCAATTTGGTGTTACCAAAGGAGCCTTGCCTTTGACCATGGCCAATCTTTCACAAGCACCAGTGATTTGCATTTTCTCTCACATCGGTTTTCAAGATGCTGCCGATGGCGCTTCTCACCAAGCTCTAAGCTATATTGCTATGATCAGCTCTATTCCCAATACTGAAGTTCATATTTTAAGTTGTAGCCACGAAGCAGAGGCCTTGCTTGGTCAAGCCATCGATGAGTTTCATGAGGCACAAGAAAAAAATGAAGTGCCTAAATCATACGTCTTCTTTTTAGGCCGCGAAAATTTTCCTCAAAACTACATTGATTCCCAATTTCAAATTCGTAAATATCCGATTCTCAAAGAAAACCTAAAAGATCAAAATGTGTGCTTACTTGCCCTTGGAAGCTTAGTCCCGCAAGCTTTAAAAGCCTCAGATAGCCTTGAGCAAGCTGGAATTGGAAGTATCGTGATTCATCCCTCTTGCATCAACAAACCTGACCTTGAAACATTAAAAACGGCCTTGGCTAAAACAGATGGAAAAGTTCTTGTCGTTGAAGAGCATCAAAAAACAGCTGGCTTTGCTTCCATTTTAAGTTTGGCTTTGAACGAAGCGGGCATTCATTTTCAAATCAAGTCTCTGGCTGTTCAGGGAGAATTCGGCCAAAGTGCTTACAAAGCGCTTGAACTCTACCAAAAACACGGTCTCGATGCGCAAGGAATTCACAAGGCGGCACAAGAGCTTCTATGAAACTAAGTCTCATCTGTTTTTTGCTTCTTAGCTCTTGCAATAGTATGAAAGAGAAGAGCTGCTCAGCAGAACAAGCTCGACAAGATGTTTTCTCAGGAAAAAAATTATCACAACAGCTACAAATACTTTCTCAAAAATGCGGCCCCCAATTTGATTCCAATGCCTATACCCAAGAATATGCAAGTGCCCTGACTGAATTTTGTACAGAGGCTCAAGGCTTTGCCTTTGCAGCCAATGGCGAAATGTACCAAGATACATGCCCGCAAGAATCAGGTTTTTTGAACTCTTTTTCTTTGGGCAAACAAGTCTTTGAGAAAAAAGAGAGAAAAAGCTTTTTACAAAAAGAAGTATTCGGTATCGAGGCTCGACTGCAAGCAGAAGATATTAGCTATAGCGAAAGCAAAAGATTGCGCTACGATTTGAGAAAGCATCAAAACGAAATAAGGCAGATTCGAGATGAAATCCAAAGATTAAAGCTAAAAGCCGACTTTTCTCAAGAAATTCAAAATGAAATTGGCAAATAATTGAAATTCAACTCTTAAGTTTTTTCTTTTTTATCTTCTTCGACTTTTTTGGTCGAATCGGTCCCATCAATTTCAGGGTCCTCAGAAATGCCCTTTTTAAAACCGCGAATGGCCTGACCAATAGATTTACCCAAGCCAGGAATACGACTTGGCCCAAAGAGTAAAAGTGCAATCACCACAATAATAAGAATTTGCCAGTGTCCAATCATAGTTTTCTCATAGCGCAGATCAGCACATTCTGTCTAGGGGAATTCAATTTTTTCTAATTTTGCCAGTTTCGAAGGGAGCTTCTTGTCTAA
>CAZZCP010000004.1:37130-38949 GCA_964653235.1 uncultured Pseudobdellovibrionaceae bacterium
AACCTGCTCCATCCACCTTGCAGTTTTTACCATTTCAGAGAGACTGACTCCTGTTTTACGCTTCATTTTATGCAGCATAAACAAACAATCTTCGGTGGCGACATTTCCTTTTGCCCCCTTAGCGTAGGGACAACCGCCAAGCCCACCAACACTAGCATCAAATTTTTGAATATCATATTTTAAACTAGCGTAGAGATTGGCCAATGCCATTCCCCGAGTGTCGTGAAAGTGAACTGCAATTTTTTTCGCAGGAATTTTTGTCATTAGCTTTTCTAAAGTACGTTCTACTTGAATCGGATCTGCAATTCCAATGGTATCACCTAGTGAGACTTCATAAGCTCCCAAATCGAAAAGCCTCTGACTCATTTCTAATACCTTTGAAATTTTGACTTCACCGTCAAAGGGGCAGCCAAAAACGGTGCTCAAGTAGCCACGAATACGAATCTTATTTTGGATTGCAAGTTGTGAGACTTTCTCTAAGCGTTGCAGTGATTCTTTGATGCTGCAATTGGTATTTTTTTGCGAAAAGCCCTCACTGCAAGAAGCAAAAATGGCTATATTGGGTATTGCCGATTCGAGTGCAAATTGCATCCCCTTTGGGTTGGGAACCAAAGCAATAAAATTGGCCTTGTCCCAAAGAGATCGCCTTTTTTTGAGCGCATGAATCAACTCCATCGAGTTTTCCATTTGTGGAATCCATTTCGGCGACACAAAAGAGCCCACTTCGATTTGTTTCACTCCAGCCTTTACCAAACGTGCCACTAAGGCTAGTTTTTGCTCTACACTTAAGGTCTTTGCTTCATTTTGAAGACCATCTCTTGGCCCCACTTCGATTAAGTCTATCTTTTTTTTCATTCCTTTGGCTCCGATAATACCAAAAGACTCTCCCCTTCGGAGACCTGTTGCTCCGCAATACAAGAGATTTCACTGACAACTGCTTCTTTGGGAGCCTTCATGCTGTACTCCATTTTCATTGCTTCCATCACCAAGAGAAGTTTTCCTGCTTTCACTTTTTCACCTTTCTGAACAAAAACTTTTATTATTTTGCCTGGCATTGGTGAAAGCACGGGTCCCAAGTCTCCCTCGGATGCAGCCATTTTTTGTGAGGCCAACTGTGGCGAATAGAGATAGGTTTTGCCTTCGCAGTGCAGCCACATATCACGACCCATTTTTACTGCTTTGACTTTTTTGCCATTCACAAAAAATTCTTTCACACCAGTCTCCAGTCTTCATCCCAGGGAGAGGAAAAGCTTTCATGAGATACTTTCTTGCTTTGCAGTTTCTGATAGACTTCTTTTAACAATGACTCCTCTTCTGCGCTTAAGCCTTGTGACTCAAGACCTTCTGGAAAATGAGTCTCAATAAAGCGAGTCGTCATGCTGGCGTTAACAAATTCTAAATGCTCTAATATTTTCATTAAATAAGGAATATTACTGTGTATTCCAAAAATAATACTATCTTTTAAAACTCGCCTCATTTTTTGAATTGCTGAGTTTCGATCTTCATCGCGAACAATGAGTTTTGCGATCATTGGATCATAAAAACTGGTAATCTCATCGCCAGCTTCAATTCCCACCTCATATCGACGACCTGGTCCCGCCGGAAACTCCAAAGCATAAATCTTACCCGTGCTGGGCATGCTATTTCGATAGGGATCTTCAGCATAAAGTCGACACTCCAATGAGTGACCTTGTACCTTAAGGTCGCTTTGCAAAAAGGGCAAAGGCTCCCCTTGGGCTACATGAATTTGTGCCTTGACCAAATCGACATTCAAAACTTCTTCGGTAACTGTATGTTCGACTTGCAGGCGGGTATTGAT
>CAZZCP010000004.1:38959-44107 GCA_964653235.1 uncultured Pseudobdellovibrionaceae bacterium
GATTTCGAGAAAATAAAAATCTTCGCCTTGCAAAAGAAACTCAACTGTTCCGGCTCCAATGTAATGAGCTTCTTTGGCTGCTTTCACAGCAGCCTTTGCCATTTTTTCGCGTAGCTCTTTACTCAATGAAGGAGAAGGGGCCTCTTCTATAATTTTTTGATGCCGCCTCTGTACGGAGCATTCTCGCTCAAAGAGGTGAACCACCTCACCAAAGCTGTCACCAAAAATTTGAAATTCAATGTGCTTAGGATTTTCAAGATACTTCTCTAAAAACACACTTTCACTGCCAAAGGCTGCCAGAGCCTCTCTCTTAGCTGAATCTAGGGCCTCGTGAAAAGTTTCAGGGCTGCGAGCAACTTTCATTCCTCTTCCACCACCACCTGCAGCCGCTTTGATCAAAACAGGATAACCAATTTTTTTGGCCTCATCGAGCAAATGCCCTGGATCTTGGTCTTCACCTTGATAGCCAGGAATCACTGGCACCCCGGCCTGAATCATCAAGTCTTTGGCTGAAATTTTATCGCCCAATAATGCAATCGTCTCTGCATTGGGGCCAACAAATTTTAAGCCCGCTTTTTTACATGCCTGAGCGAAATCTGCATTTTCAGACAAAAATCCAAAGCCAGGGTGAATGGCATCACAATTCATTTTGACTGCCGCATCGACATTGGCTTCGATATTCAAATAGCTTTGCTTCGATGGAGATGGACCAATACAAATCTTTTCATCGGCCAGGCGATAGGCAAGAGTTTTTATATCTGCTTCAGAGTGTAGAAGTACAGGTGTAATATTCATTTCTTGGCAGGCGCGAAGAATACGTACTGCCACTTCTCCACGATTGGCAATGGCAAGCTTTTGAATCTTTTTATTCATGTGGCTTCCACCCCGGCTTTTCTTTGGTCAAAAAAAAGTTTAAGCCTGCCTGCCCCTCTTGGCTCACGCGCCTTTCGGCAATCAATTTTGCGGTTTGAGAGCGAAAGTTTTCAATCTTACCACCAAGTGTATTTAAAAGCTCTTTGGTTGCGCGCATGGCTTCGGGCCCGTTTTGATAGAGCTGCCCGCAAAGATCATCCAAATAGGCGGCAAATTCTTCTTCTTCTCCTGCAAAGTGTATCAAGCCAATTTCATAGGCGGTCTCAGCGGAGAACTTTTCGGCACTCAACATAAATTGTTTTAAAAAGCTCTCATTCACTTTGCGCAACAAAAATGGCGCTATGGTAGCGGGAGACAAGCCCCATTTTACCTCTGAAAAGCAAAATTGAGTCTCTATATCGGCCACCACATAATCACAAGCCGCCAAGAGCCCAAGGCCTCCACCAAAGACATTGCCTTGTACTTTGGCAATGGTCGGTACCAAACAATGGTAAATACTGGCAAACATATCAAAGAGCTTCTCTGCATCTTTTTGATTTTCTTCAACACTGTAAGCGATCATCGATTGCATCCATTGAAGATCTGCTCCAGCTGAAAAACTTTTGCCCTTGGCATCCAGTAAAATGTAGCGAAGTTCTTTTTCTTTGTCTGCAGATCGAAAGGTCTCGGTAATCTTTGAGATCATTTCAGGGTTGAAAGCATTGTGCACTTCAGGGCGGTTCAAAGTAATTTGCCAAAAGTATTTTTCTTTTCGAACTTCAATCATGTTACATCCTAAATACGCCCATATGTTTTGGTTCACCCCATGAGGCATTTAAGCTAGCGTTGATTCCCAAGGCCAAAACCTTTCTTGTGTCTTTGGGGTCAATGATGCCATCATCCCAAATTCTTGCGGTCGAATAGTAAGCCGAACTTTCATTCTCGTATTTTTCGAAAATTGGTTTTTTAAATTCAGCTTGTTCTTCAAGACTCATCTCTTGACCCTTGCGAGCCATTTGTTCCATTTTTACCGTACAAAGAACATTGGCAGCTTGCTCACCGCCCATGACTGAAATGCGAGCATTGGGCCACATCCACATTTGTCGAGGCTGATAGGCTCTGCCGCACATACCATAATTGCCCGCACCATACGAGCCGCCAATCACCACTGTAAATTTGGGTACATGGGTGGTGCTGACTGCCATTACGAGCTTTGCCCCATGTTTGGCAATGCCTTCGTTTTCATATTTTTTCCCGACCATAAAGCCGGTGATATTTTGCAGAAACACCAAAGGAATATTTCTTTGCGTGCAAAGTTCAACAAAGTGTGCGCCCTTAACCGCAGACTCTGAAAATAAAATTCCATTGTTGGCCAGTATTCCCACCGGGTAGCCTTCGATGTGGGCAAAACCGCAAACCAAAGTGCTAACAAAATCTTTTTTGAATTCGTGAAAGCGTGAGCCATCTACCACTCGAGCAATCACTTCGCGAACATCAAAAGGCTTTTTCGAATCAACAGGAATCACTCCGTAAAGTTCTTCGGCAGAATAAAGCGGAGCTTCGGGCTCAATACGCGATATCCATTGTTTTTGACTTTGATAATTGAACTGAGCAGCGATACTGCGAGTGATCTCAATGGCATGTTCATCATTCTCTGCCATATAGTCGGTAACTCCCGAGATTTGCGAGTGAACCTTAGCCCCTCCCAAAGACTGGGCATCGACTTCTTCGCCGGTTGCCGCTTTTACCAAGGGAGGGCCTCCTAAAAAAATGGTCCCTGTTTCTTTTACGATCACTGCTTCATCTGACATGGCAGGAACATATGCTCCCCCTGCCGTACAAGAACCCATCACCACGGCAATTTGCGGAATTCCCATTTGTGACATACGAGCTTGGTTGTAAAAAATGCGGCCAAAGTGATCGCGATCAGGAAATACTTCGGATTGCAAAGGCAAAAAAGCCCCGCCGCTATCGACCAAATAAATACAAGGCAGAGCATTCTCCATGGCAATTTCTTGCGCCCGTAAATGCTTTTTGACGGACAAAGGAAAGTAGGTCCCGCCCTTCACAGTGGCATCATTGGCAACAATCATGCACTCGTAGCCACTCACTCTGCCAATTCCTGTAACCGCACCCGCTGCCGGAGCTGCATTGTCATACATGCCCCAAGCAGCAAGGCTTGAAAATTCTAAAAATGCCGTTCCCGGATCAAGTAGCTTGTCGATTCTCTCACGAGCCGTGAGTTTGTTTTTGGCCTTATGTCTTTCAACTGCTTTCTCTCCACCACCGGCTTTGACTACTTGAATGCGAGAATGAAAAGTTTCAAGATGCGCCAACATGGCATTGCGGTTTCGAATAAAATCTTCGCTTTGTTTTTGCAGCCCTGTGTTTAGAATTTCCATTGTGTCCATAGCTGAATCAAGCTAGCAGAAATCCAATTTTAGATGAAATTGTTCCGCTATGAGATACTTAGCGTCATCAAGAAGCGATTCTACGCAGACTGTGTCGACGCTCACTCTCATCCTCCGACTTATCATCTCTTCATCCCTCAAACTGATAAGTTATTGATTCAGCTGAGCAAATCATAACTTCTCAAAAGAGAACATTTCTATTTGGTAAAAATACCGGACATTTCTATATAGCGGCGATAGATTCTACGCAGACTGTTAAGTAGAGCCCGACTTAAGCCGAAAGGGCCTTATGTTGAAAGTTTGTTTTGTTTTTTTGCTTTTTCTGACGATTTCTTGCACTCGAAAACTTGAGACCACTTCAACGAGCATCATCATTCAAGCTCCTAAAAAATGGAATAAATCAGCATCCAGTCTAAATGCCTTTCCTGACAATCGAAAAATTTGCTATGGGGTCAATGTAACCGCTGCTGACTTAATTGATGCACCTGCCAATTCCTGCGAGCCCGATCGGGGTATTATGGCTGGTTATGTCGAAGCGGGTGTTCCACTCGAAGTTGAAGTACCAAAAGGAGCTGGAAGAAGAATCGAGGTGCTTGCCTTTGTTTTTCCTGAAGGTATCAATGATCCATGCCCGCAAATGCGCAATACGTTTACTGACGTTGATATGGCAAGGCTCTACACCATTGGAGTGGCTGAGGGAGTTGAGTTGAAAGATTCTGAACAGCAAGTGAACATTCAAGCGAACTTTCCTGATCAAGCCAATCATTGGGCAGCCGACAAGGCGATTCCTGGTTCTTGTTATGTGGCTATGCCCGATCCTGTGAATGGAGTGACTCCCAGCAACCCAGCCCCACCTGGCTCTCGCATTATCTCAGGTGGAGGAGTAGCATCGAGTGCCAGCTTTAAGCTAAAAAGCAAAATCGGCCAAGCGGTTCAAAACAAGAACGCTCAAAGCAGTAATTTTAAAATTAAATAAATTTTAGTATTAATTTGAGAAAATCAAGATTTAGGTCTAAGTCTTTTTCATCTCATACCCGATACCTATACGTCGCACGTGAGGTATGTAATGAAAGTTATCATTCTATTGATTTTGTTTCCCCTAGGATTGCTTGCACAAACTGCAAACAACTACAGTTTTAATTATCAAGGCACTCTCACCGACACGATTGACAACCCTATTACTGGCGCCAAAAATATTCTCTTTGAAATTTTAGACCCCGCTCAAACTTGTGTTTTGTATAGACAACAAGAGAGTTTGACCTTGCCTGCCGATGGTAGTTTTTCGGTTGAGATTGGTGATATTGTGGGTGGCGGTAAAAGATACACTGATGACCCCAACAATGCGATGGATTTAATTTTTTCAAATGGTATCAGCATGGATTGTTCTGGAAGCGGTACCTATTCCGGCGCCGCTACCGATGGACGGGTGTTGCGAATTACTGTTGAAGGCGAACAAATCTCACAAGATGTTGGATCGGTTCCCTTTGCCAGCACAGCAATGACTTTGCAGGGTTTGGTGCCAACAGATTTCTTTCCTGGTGCTGGTTGCGTGGCCGGCGAGTTTGTCAACTTTGATGGTACAAATTACAACTGTACAGCTTTGCCTGTGCGAGATGTTCAGCCTGTTAGTGGAAGCCCCATCTCGGTTACGGGTACTACCATTAAGAGTATTAATTTGAATGTGGGTAGAGGTTTAGAAGTAAGTACGGGCGCAGTTATGGTGCGTGCGAATCCGGCTTTTTCTTTTCCTGGCGATGAGTTAACTCCCGTTTTTGGCACTACTGCGAATACCTTCGCCCAAGGCAATGATACTCGTTTTAGTGAGATTGGAAATGCCACTCAAATTCAGGGTTTAGCTGTAGCTTCGCCACTTTCGCCTTCTGAT